>CALAGF010000147.1 GCA_937892345.1 uncultured Rhodocyclaceae bacterium
GCTGTGGATAAGTGTAGTGCCTGATCCCGGTTCGTAATCTCCTTGAAGGACTGTTGTCATCGGTATTGAAGAAGGCAAGCCGCGCCAGCGGCTTGCCTTCTGGCCTTCAAAACGGCTGCCCCTTGTGTGCCTGTTCACGTGCCTTGATGCGTTTCTTGGCCACGGCCGCCATCATCGAACGGATCAACCAACGGCCCCGCAAGGCCATCAGCACGTTTCTGATTCAGGACGAGAACGGCCAGCCACTCAGCCAGGGGGTCGGCAAGCGCAGCCTCACCAATCGCACCACTCATAATACCGACGGATGTTATCCCCACTTGAATGGTTGAGAGAAAGCTGGTGGGTTCCTGGTGCAACTTCAGAGCCGCTTCGGCTCCAATGCTTCCGTCATCTGATAGATTTTGCAGTCTCGCTTTGCGCGAGGAGACGACGGCTATTTCGGACATGGCAAAAACGCCATTGATGATGATGAGTACGACTAAAAGAAATATATCCATATTTGAAACCGCCCTGCGCAGTTGCGTGCGTGCGGTTTCGGTGTAAAGGGGGATTGAGTATAGCAGCAGCCATCTTCGTCTCTGCTAACTCACCAGAGGAGAAGAGTCCGCTCTCAGTTATTGACTCGGCACGATAATGCTTGAAATTCATGGTTTAGCCCCCATGTTGGATGAATGGAAAAAGACGACGCAAGATATTCGACACTGGAGCAACTGCACGAACGGCGAAAGCAAGTTGTGCGGTTGCATCGCAAGGGTTATGGCGTGATGCAAATCGTCGAGCTGAGCGGGCTTTCGTATCCGACAGTTCGTGCTGCCATTGATCGCTATGAAGAAGGCGGTCTTGCTGCCATCAGGCCAGCCACGCGCGGCAAGCGTGCTGGCCAGGGGCGAACATTGACCGAAGAGCAAGAGCAAGCGATCCGCAAGATCATTTGCGACAAGCGGCCGGAGCAGTTGAAGATGGAATTCGCGCTGTGGAACCGGGCGGCGGTCATGCAACTGATCGAGCGGGAATACGACATCAAGCTCTCGGTACGCGGTGTCGGCAACTATTTGTCGCGCTGGGGTTTCACCCCACAGAAGCCGATCAAGAAGGCTTACGAGCAACGGCCGGAAGCCGTACAAACCTGGCTCAACGAGCAATACCCGGAAATTGAGAAGCGGGCCAAGGCTGAAGGCGGCGAGATTCACTGGGGTGATGAGACAGCCCTGGTCAATACCGATGTACGTGGCCGCAGCTACGCGCCGGCAGGCAAGACACCGGTCACCTACACGGTGGGTGGCACGCGGCAGAAACTGTCGATGATTGCTACGGTAACGAATCAGGGCAAGACGCGCTGGATGATCATTGACGAGGCCTTCAACTCCGACAAGCTGATCGAATTCCTTGAGGCGCTGGTAAAGGATGCCGGCAAGAAGGTGTTCTTGATTCTCGACAATTTGCGGGTCCATCACAGCAAACCGGTCAAGGCATGGGCCGCTGAGCGCCAAGACAAGATCGAACTGTTCTACCTGCCCAGTTATAGCCCGGAACTGAATCCGGAAGAGCGCCTCAACGCCAACCTCAAGCATGCCATCGGGACGAAAGTGCCGGTGCGCACCAAGACCAAACTGAAACTTGCCGCTACCGAATACATGGTCAAGCTCGAACAATCACCCGAGCGAGTCAAGAGCTTCTTCCAAGATCCGCGTGTCAAATATGCCGCTTGAAACTTCAAACTTCATCTGGCCGGATCAATAGAACGCCGATTTTTCAAGCTCCAGCGCCAAGAAACTAGCGCGTCGCTGATGCCGGTTCAGGCTCCGGTTGGCTGGGAATATTTTTCACGCCGTAAAGCACCTGCCCCGCTGGTCCAACTAGCGATGCAGACTCACAGTGCCGCGCCTGGTCATCGAAGAAAAAGTCCGGCTCGAACTCATTCAGGAACGGGCCTTTGTCGAGGCCTCCCAGGAACATCGCCTCATCAACAGCAATGTTCCAGGACATCAAGGTTCTAATCGCCCGCTCATGTGCCGGCGCGCTACGAGCGGTAACCAACGCAGTACGGACACGCATTGGCACTTCATCGCCGGCACTCTGTAGCCCTTGAAGCGCGCTCAAGAATGGTTTGAAAGGACCTGGTGGCAATGGAATTTTGGCCTTCGCCGTCTCGTGCTCCTGAAACTTGTCCAGGTTACCCAGATGAAAAATACGTTCGGCCTCGTCGCTGAACAGGACCGAATCACCGTCGAAGGCAATGCGAATCTCGTTCGGATTGCGTGATGCATCGCTGACCGACGACGGATAAACCTGAGCAGCGGGGAATTCGTGATTCAGCGCCTCACGGACATCCTCACCATTCGCCGATAGAAACAAGTTTGCGTTGAGTGGTTTGAGATAACGATGCGGCGGCGCCCCGCGCGTAAAAATTGCTCGCTCAAGGGCAAGGCCGTGGTGTTTTGACGAGGCCAGAACGCGCAGCCCACTGACCGGGTCATTCCGAGACAGGATGGCTACCTCAACTCGCTTCAGCGTCTCAGTATTGAATGCCAGAAGTTTCTTGATGAGCGGAAACGCCACACCTAGTTCGGCTGGCGAATCGAGTCGCTCGAGCTGAAGTTTCATGTACGGGACGTCGTTGCTGTCATCAAAGACCTGGTTTTCGTCCTCGAAATTAAACAGCGCTCTGGAGGAGATAGCGACTACAAGTTTTCCGTCAAGCGAGGCAGGCATCAGGTGCTCTTATATAGAC
>CALAGF010000148.1 GCA_937892345.1 uncultured Rhodocyclaceae bacterium
TCCGATCTTGGCTACCAGAATGACCGCGCTTGCGCTGAGACCCTGAGGCACCAAAAAGTGCGCCAAGATCAAACCGATCAGCATGGTTGCACCCCATTTGCGGAATGAACGATTGAGTTCAGAAATTGGTACTCGAAACTGAAACTGGTGCATAGGATGTCTCTCAGAGTGCGCCATAACAGTTATTCAACGGACCCACCGGTCCGCATATTGATAATCGTAAAACATTGCAATTCCAAGTAACTGATTGATTCATTTAGGGGCGACGCCGGCAGATTGTCAGCATATGCAATGATAGTACGGACCGGCGAAAATTCGTTATGCCGACGGCAATAATTTTCTGGCAAATGGCAGCTATGGAGCAGTTTCTTGCAGGACCGCTCCTGGCCGGAGGCCGCCTGTAAGCTTCACTTCCCGAAAGCGGGCATCAGGAAAGCCACCGGCAGCATTGTCGGTATTACGAACGAACAGGTGGTATTCCGGGTGAGGGCCGATGCCGAAGGCAAGCGACATAGGTTGTGCCTGCGCGGGAGCGAGTTCTTCGTTTGTTTCCTGCTGCAAGTGCTGTCGATTGCTTTGTGGCGTCCCATTGCCGTTCCACGGACCCGATTTCGCCTTGGAGCCTTGTTATTCCAAGTAGCTCACGGCACGATGCGGGCATGTGCTTGATTTTTCTTAAAAGCCTCATAAGGCGTTATCCCTATGCGATTTCTTGCAATATTCCTCGTCGCTCTCCTTGTGGGCTGTGCCAGCACAACTGTCGCGCTGAACCCTTCCCCCCAGCCACCAGTATGCGACTCGAAGGAAACCGCTCTAATTCTTTGGGCACCGCAGTGGCGGGCAGATCAAAAGGACGTCCCGCAACGAGCGCTTGCAGCCCAAACCGGGCTGCAGAATTTTCTCGCCAGTTCCAACTGCTTCGCGCGCTCAGAGCTGCAGCGCGTTCCCGACCAGTCTCTTTCCTTGGTTTCCGTACGCGCGGCTTCGGCTGCTACGCAGTTCAGCCGCGTCGTCGTCATTGCCGTGCGCGAGTTGGGTCCTGTGGTGAAGTTGCTGTCTTCCGCAGCACTTGTGGAGGGACGCACCGAGGTCGTACTGCACATCTCCGTCTATTCCGCACCGGAGTTCTCCAAGCCCAGAGAGTTCAGTGTTCATTGGCAACACGGGGGGGCAGGCGTCATCAAAGGTGTGGTCAGCCTGCCCAGCGATATGCAGGCAGCCCTGGTGTCCGGATTGCAGCCGGTCTTGGGGGGGCCTTAAGTCCAACGTTCCCGAGGGTTTGTTTTTCAAAAACTAATTTTCTACGCTATGGAAATACCGGCTTCCAGAGGTATGACTCCGACAGACTTTATTTTTCGCGATCACCTGATCCTTGTTTTTCTGGCAGACTCCCGGAAAAAATGGCGCAGCCCCAGTTTTGACTGCGCCATGTCACCACCACAGCACTTGTCCGGAATGCGTCATGAACGAAGATCTCGATTACAAAAACAACCCTCTGCATGGCGTAAGCCTGAAAACGCTGGTGACCGAACTCTCGGATTATTACGGCTTCAACATTCTGTTCGCTTATCTGAATATCAATTGTTTTGCCAACAACCCCAGCATTGAGTCCAGCGTCAAATTTCTGAAGAAAACCGATTGGGCGCGGGAGAAGGTGGAAGCTTTTTACCTGTACCGCTTCAAAAGCTTGCCCCGGGCCTCGGCCGAGCAGTTTGAATTACCCCCGCGTGACCGCATTATCCCGCCAGACCAGAAGCCAGGAGAGCCGCTGGCCTTGAGTTTGGAGGATGCAGAGCGACTGCGCGAAAAGCGTATCCGCAAGGCCGCAGAGCATGACCGCGATGCGGGGGCTGCCAGAAGGCCCGGACGCCGAGCGGTGAATCGCCCGGCTGCTGCTGACAGCGATGATCCGTGGGCTAAGTGGCGGAATTAGCGCGGGATTTCCTTGCGTCCTGCCTGACTGTCAAAACAGGCGGGTAAGTCGGTCGGCAAGTGTACGTTCGTTGGCGAAGCTGAGGTCATACATCGCTGAAAAGGCCTTGATATTCTCGTCGCTGAGGCCGGCGATGCACATGACGAACTGTTTCCCCTCCAAGGCCAGACGTTTTTTCAGCGCCAGATAGCGGTCGATATTCTGGCGGAATTCACCGCTCTTGCACTCAATACAAACCGGTGTTGTTCCATCGATCAGCATGAATACGTCAATCTCGTAGTTGTCACCGTTATTCAGTGTCAACTCAAGGCCTCGGGCACATGAAAAACGACGGTTGCGCTCCTTGGCATAGCGCAGGCAGGTCATCAGTGCATGCCACTCCAGCCATTCTCCGTTGAAGAAGTTACGAATGGTTGGCGCGTTCTGCAGGATCAGTCGGACGTTGTTTTCTGCCTTGTTGTGAAAGCATTTGGCGACGAACGAAAAATCGTAGAGTTGCTGGCAGAAGGTGGATATGGCCTTGGCTTCCTCGGGTGATTTTTTGTCCAGGTTGATCGTTGTACTGGCGTGTTCCTTCTGTTGCGACCAGCGGATGCGTTCCAGTACTTCCTTCAGCACAGGCAGGTTGGCACCGATGGCTTCGGCGACTTCGTCGAAGAAGCCACTGGTATCGACGCCCCGCATGTTGGCAACAACCTTGATCTGTTTTTTATGAAACCAGTCGTAGATTGGGCCATGTTGGAGTTCATTGGCGAGCCAATCGGTATTCGCCAAGTCGATATCGGCAGCTTCGGATTTTTCTGCCTTGCTGTCAGCTTGTTGCGTTGCCGGGCTTTTCATCCGAATGACTTCATGCTGCGCAGCGAAGTATTTCTCGAGGAGTTTTTCAATGAAAAACAGTGTCGGATAGACAGGGGTCGAGGTGCCACATTTCGGGCAACTGATGTTTTGCCCAATGTACATATCGGGATGTTCGGCAAGAAGGGTGCATTTGTTGCAGCGGATAATGGCCATGTCGTCAGTGTGTGCTTGGATTTATCTATTTAGTATAGCCGGATGCTGTCGAT
>CALAGF010000149.1 GCA_937892345.1 uncultured Rhodocyclaceae bacterium
GAAGCCCAGCGCGCCGGTGCCGGCAAAGGCGTCAATCACCTGCCAGCCGCCCAGGTCCTGCCCCAGCCAGTTGAACAGGGTTTCGCGTACGCGGTCCGGCGTTGGGCGTAAACCTTCGCTGTCGGGGAAGCGCAGCACGCGGCGGCGGTAGGTGCCGCCGACAATGCGTACCGAGTTCAATCTGCAGCCACCGTTACGGTCACCAGATCGGCGGCCTGCACGTGGCGGGAAAATGCCCGCTTGATGTCGTCGACCGTAACTGCCTCAACCTGTTTCTGGTATTGCTCCAGATAGTCCAGTGGCAGGCCGTAGAAACCGATCATGGCGACGTTGGCAAGCAGTTTGGCGTTACTGTCCAGGCGCAGTGGGAAGCTGCCGGTCAGGTTGGCCTTGGCGGCAAGAAGTTCTTCAGCACTCGGCCCGCTGCGGGAGAAATCGGAGAGCACATTGCGTACAACCTTGATGGCTTCGCTGGCCTGTTTGCGCTGGGTTTGCAGGCCGATCTGGAAGGGGCCTGCCTGACGTAGCGGTGCGACATAGCTGTAAACGCTATAGGCAAACCCACGCTTGTCGCGGACTTCCTTGACCAGTCGCGAGACGAAACCGCCGCCACCCAGGGTGTAGTTGCCGACCAATAGCGGGAAGTAGTCGCGGTGACCGCGCTGGATGGAGGGCACGCCGATATAGATGTGGGCCTGACTGGCCGGATGTGGCAACTTGCTCACCCCGCTCTTGGGAATCTGCGGATCGCTCGGCAAAGCTGGCGCTTCGCCGGCAGGAATGGCGCTCCCCAGTTTTTCGGCAACGCGCTCGGCCTCTTCGCGCGACAGGTCACCGACCAGCGTAATGCTGGCATTGGCGCTGTTGTAGAGGCGTTGATGAAAAGCGACGATATCTTCGCGCGCTATGCTCGCAACGCTCTCCGGCGAGGACTGGCGTCCATAGGGATGGCGCGGATACATCGCCGCCCAGAACGCCTTGCCGGCAATGGCGTCGGGGCGGGTCATTGCATCCTTGATGCTGGCGATAGTGCGATTCTTTTCGCGGTTCAGGATGTCGGCATCGAAGCGCGGGCTGCTCAGGATGTCGCGCAGGATGGCCAGCGCCGGACCCAGCTTGTCCGGATCGGACAGGGTGCGCAGGGTGATGCTGGCGCGATCGGTGTCAGCATTGCCTCCCATGATGGCGCCGATGTCGGCAAGTTGTTCGGCAATCGCGCCTTCGTCACGTTCTCCCGCGCCGAGATCGAGAATGCTGCGGGTCAGTGCCGCAACCCCGGATTTGCCCTCGGGGTCGAACATCGAGCCGGCGCCGAAGTCCACCTGCACATCCAGCATCGGCAGACTGCGGGCTGGGATGAAATAAACCCGGACGCCGTTGCTTGTCTGCCAATGTTCGATGGCAATGCCGGCAAAAGCGGCTTGCGCGATGAAAAAGGTGAGTGCTGCGGTCAACAGTCGTTTCATGGCAGTTTTCATCAGTGGCGGGTGGCGAAGCTCGGACGGCGCGGTTTGCTGTCCAGCGGTTGCGGGTCGAGGATGCCGACAGTCAGCGCGTCGTCGTTGAAATACTTGCGTGCGGCAGCCTGAATGTCGGCGGCGCTGACTTGTTGCAAGCGTTCGAGTCCGGTTTTGACGTCGCGCCAGGAGAGTCCGACAGCTTCCATCTGGCCGATTTCCATGGCCTGGCCGAACATTGAATCGAGCTTGTAGACCTGGGTGGCGATCAGCTGCGCTTTGCTGCGTTTGAGTTCAGTTTCGCTCACCCCATCCTGCTGGATGCGCGTGATTTCGGCACGCAGGGCGGTTTCGAGGTCGGCAATGCTGCGCCCTTCCGAGGGCGTGGCATACAGGAAGAACATGCCGGGGCCGCGGGCGTTATTGTCGTATTCGACGCCTGCCGATAGGGCGATCTTGTCTTCGCGGACCAGTCGGGCGTTGAAGCGGGCAGCATCGTGGCCATCGAGAATTGCCGAGAGAATTTCCAGCGTGTAGGGATCAGTATCGCTTGCCGGCTTGCGCACGATGGGGGCCTTGTAGCCCATCACCAGCATCGGCAGTTCCGCCGGCGCCTTGACGGTCAGCCGGCGCAGGCCTTCCTGGCGGGGTTCGATCTGGGACTTGCGTTGTGGCATGGCGCGGGTTTCGACCTTGCCGTAGCTGTGTTCGGCCTGAGCGAAGACCTCCTTGTGGTCGACATCGCCCGAAATCACGACGTAAGCGTTGCCCGGTACATACCAGGTGTCGTACCAGGCGCGCGCATCGGCTGTCGTCATGTTTTCCAGATCGCTCATCCAGCCAATGATCGGGCGACGATACGGATGGGCCTGAAATGCCACGGCATTCATTTGTTCGAACAGTTTGGCCTGAGGGTTATCGTCGGTGCGCATGCGGCGTTCTTCCATCACCACCTTGATTTCCTGCTCGAACTCCTTGGGGTCGACGTTCAGGTGGCGCATGCGATCCGCCTCCAACTGCATCATCTCGCCCAGTTTTTCCTTGGGG
>CALAGF010000150.1 GCA_937892345.1 uncultured Rhodocyclaceae bacterium
AGACCGGCCAGCTGGACAACCGTGGCAGCCAGTTCTACCTGGCCCTGTACTGGGCGCAAGAACTGGCCGCGCAGACCGACGATGCCGACCTGGCAAAGCGGTTTGCCCCGCTGGCCCACCAACTGGCCGCCAACGAGCAAAAGATTGTGGATGAGCTCAACGCCGTGCAGGGCAAGCCCGCCGATATTGGTGGTTACTACCTGCCCGATGTCTCCAAGCTCGATGCCGTGATGCGGCCCAGCCCCACCCTGAACGCGGTGCTTGCCGCCGTTTGACGCCGCAACGTGGCTGCCCGTGATGCACGGCAGCCACCCCAGGCCAAACCGATCTGCCGTGCTGCGGGCCAACGCCCGCCGTGCGGCATTTTTCATGGGGCGGAGCCACCCAACGGGCAGAAGGCGTTAGCCCGCACGCCCGGTGGCCTCTTGCACAGCAGAGCCGCTAAAATTCAGGCGTTTTACGGATTTTTCCAAACCCGCTGCAGTTCATTCCAACATCCCACCGGAGACTCCCGCCATGACCAGCTACCAGCACATCAAAGTGCCTGCCGAAGGCCAGAAAATCACCGTCAATGCCGACATGTCCCTCAATGTGCCGGACCAGCCGATCATTCCCTTCATCGAAGGCGATGGCACGGGCGCCGACATCACGCCCGTGATGCTCAAGGTGGTGGATGCCGCGGTGGCCAAGGCCTACGGCGGCAAGAAGAAGATCCACTGGATGGAAGTGTTTGCGGGTGAAAAATCCACCAAGGTGTATGGCCCCGATGTGTGGCTGCCCGAAGAAACGCTGCACGCCGTCAAGGACTATGTGGTTTCCATCAAGGGGCCGCTGACCACGCCCGTGGGCGGCGGCATCCGCTCGCTGAACGTGGCGCTGCGCCAGGAGCTTGACCTGTACGTCTGCCTGCGCCCCATCCAGTACTTTGACGGCGTGCCCTCGCCCGTGAAAGAGCCGCACAAGACCAACATGGTCATCTTCCGCGAGAACTCGGAAGACATCTACGCGGGCATCGAGTTTGAAGCCGAGAGTGAAAAGGCCAAGAAGCTCATCAAGATCCTGCAGGACGACTTTGGCGTCAAGAAGATCCGCTTTCCCAACACGTCGGGCATCGGCATCAAGCCCGTGTCGCGTGAAGGCACCGAGCGGCTGGTGCGCAAGGCCATCCAGTACGCCATCGACAATGACAAGCCCAGCGTGACCATCGTGCACAAGGGCAACATCATGAAGTTCACCGAAGGCGGCTTCCGTGACTGGGCTTACGGCCTGGCAGCCAAGGAGTTTGGCGCCGAGTTGATCGACGGCGGCCCGTGGTGTCATTTCACCAATCCGAGGACCGGGCGCGAAATCACGATCAAGGATTCGATTGCTGATGCCTTCCTGCAGCAGATTCTGCTGCGTCCGGCCGAATACGACGTGATTGCCACGACCAATCTGAATGGCGACTACATTTCCGATGCGCTGGCTGCTCAGGTCGGGGGGATCGGGATCGCACCGGGTGCGAACATCTCGGACAAGTACGCCTGCTTTGAAGCCACGCATGGGACAGCGCCCAAGTATGCCGGGCTGGACAAGGTCAACCCCGGCTCGCTGATCCTGTCGGCGGAAATGATGCTGCGTCACCTGGGCTGGAAAGAAGCGGCTGATCTGGTGATCAGGTCCATGGAAGCGGCCATTGGCGACAAGAAAGTGACCTACGATTTCGCTCGCCTGATGGAAGGGGCGGATGAACTCTCCTGCTCCGAATTCGGCGATGCAATGATTGAGCGGATGTAAGCCCGCCACAATGATGGAACGAGGCCCCCGTTCCGGGGGCCTCTTTTTTGGTGCCGATGTGAACAGTCATCCGATTGCGGTTTTTGATTCCGGCCTGGGCGGGCTGACGGTCCTGCACGCTTTGCGCGGTCGACTGCCGCACGAAGACTTTTTCTATTTTGCCGACACCCGTTACCTGCCGTATGGGGACAAACCGGTGGTTTTTCTCCGTGAGCGCGGCGTGGCGATCGCCCGGGCCTTGGCCGAGCGAGGGGCCAAAGCCCTGGTGATTGCTTGCAATACCGCGACGGCGATGGCGGCGGAGGCCATCCGTGCCGCAACTGCCTTGCCCGTTGTCGCGCTGGAGCCCGGCGTCAAGCCGGCGGTCGCTAAGACTCGCAGCGGCGTGGTCGGGGTGATGGCCACGGTCCGTACGCTGGAAAGCGAGCGTTTCATGCGTCTTGTCGGAAATCATGGCGGTAGCACCCGGGTGATTCCGCAAGCCTGTCCGGGGCTGGCCGATGCCATTGAGCAATACGGCCAGCACAGCGCGCAAGTGGGGGCGTTGCTTGACCGCTTTGTCGCACCGCTGGCCGATGCCGGGGCGGATGTGCTGGTGCTGGGCTGCACCCATTACCCGTGGGTGGCCGATGCGATTGCGGCCCGTATGCCGGCCGGCACGCAAATCCTCGATACCGGGGAGGCTGTTGCTCGACAACTCGAACGGCTGTTGCTGGCAGCCAATCTGCAAGGTGGCGGAAGTGGCCGCTTGACGGTGAGCACCAGCGGTTCGCCGCAATCCGTGGCGGCAACGGTCGACCGCCTTTGGGGGCAGCATTTGCCTGTCCAGCATTGGGAACCATGAGATGAGCGAAATTCAAAAACCGCTGGCCGGTCTGCGTGTGGTCGAACTCGGTACGCTGATTGCCGGGCCATTTTGCACACGGATCATGGCGGAGTTCGGGGCCGAGGTGATCAAGGTTGAAGCTCCCGATGGTGGCGATCCCCTGCGCAAGTGGCGCAAATTGTATGAAGGCACGTCGCTGTGGTGGTACGTGCAGTCGCGCAACAAACAATCGGTGACTGCCAACCTCAAGCATCCCGAGGGAAGGGAATTCATCCGGCGACTGATTGCCGGGGCCGATATTCTGGTCGAAAATTTTCGCCCCGGCGTACTGGAAAAGCTTGGGCTGGGCTGGGAGCAACTCAAGGCTGACAACCCGGGCTTGGTCATGGTTCGCCTTTCCGGTTTCGGACAGACCGGGCCGTACAAGGACCAGCCAGGCTTTGGCGCGGTAGGTGAGTCGATGGGGGGGCTGCGTTACATCACCGGGTTTGCCGACCGTCCACCGGTACGAACCGGCATCTCGATCGGGGATTCGATTGCCGCCTTGTGGGGGGCGATTGGCGCACTGATGGCTTTGCGCCACAAGGAAGTCAATGGTGGCAGCGGCCAAGTGGTGGATGTGGCGCTGTACGAAGCCGTGTTTGCCATGATGGAGTCGATGGTGCCTGAGCTGGATGTGTTTGGTTTTGTCCGTGAACGCACAGGCAACATCATGCCCGGCATCACGCCCTCGAATACCCACACCACGCGTGACGGCAAGCATGTGACCATCGGTGCCAACGGTGATGCGATTTTCAAGCGTTTCATGCGGGCCATCGGGCGTGCGGATCTGGCCGATGATCCCGGTCTTGCCGACAACGCCGGGCGCGATGCGCGCCGCGATGAGGTGTATGCCCTGATCGACAGCTGGTGCGCAGCTCACGACGAGGCAGAGGTCTTGCGCGTACTGGCTGAAGCCGAAGTGCCTTCATCGCGGGTCTATTCTGCGGTCGACATGTTTGCCGACCCACAATTCATCGCTCGTGAAATGTTTCAGTCAGCCCGTTTGCCTGACGGGAAAGCCTTCCGCATGCCGGGGATTGTGCCCCGACTTTCGGAAACGCCGGGTTCGACAGAATGGATAGGGCCGCAACTTGGCGCGCATACCGAGAGCATCCTGGGTCAGTTGGGTTACACCCCCGAAGCGATTGCCGCCCTGCGTGCGGATGGCGCTATCTGAGCCGGAAACGCACCGGCAGGACCGCCTGAGACGGTGCGTCGCCCGGCAGCGTATGCAGGCGGCGTACCGCAAGCAGCGCAGCCTGGTCCAGCAAGGGGTAACCGCTGCCTTGTTCGACGCGAGCCCCGATCACTTCACCGCGAGCGTCAAGCACCATCAGGACCAGCACTTCGCCCTCCATCCCCTGATCGATGGCGGTTTGCGGATAAAACAGCCCTTGCGCCTGCTGAGCCACAAATTGTTCCCGAACGCTCTGCGTCCATGTTCGTAAAGGCTTCTTGCGGTCGACCGCGGGTTTGGCGGGTTTTTCTCGCGCTTCTGTTCGGGGTTTGCTGACTGCTTCGGGTTTCAGTGCCAGCTCGGGCGCCGCTGGCGCGGCTTTGGGTGGCGGCTTCAAGGTGGCCTGCAGGGATGGGCGCGGCGGAGCGGGGCGCTCGCTGTCCGCTGACAGGGCCGACAGGAAGGGCAGCAGATGCAGCAACATCGAGAGGGCGAGCGCCGGTATGATCCGGTAGAGAGTGTGCAGCATGAGAAAATGCGGGGTCGCCTGACGAATGAGCGTACGAATGAAGAAACAGCTAAAAATCTTTTGGGCTGCAATGATAATCGCGAGCGCACCGATTTGCCCGCTCCATGCGCAGACGGTCGCGCCGGTAGCCGTGCGAATGCCCGATCACGTCGAATTTACGCACGCCATGGAACTGGGTGATCTGGCGCAGGCGAGCCTCTGGCTGGATGCCGGGCTGGATCCCGAATTTGCCGGTAGCCGGGTCGGCAGCGGGCTGATGATCGCAGCCTGGGAAGGCAATATCGAGTTGATGCGTCTGTTCCTCTCGCATGGCGCCGATATCAACCGGACCAATCCCAATGGCGAGTCGGCACTGGCGCTAGCGGCGTGGCGGGGCAATCTGGCTGCAGTGAAATGGCTGATTGAGCGTAGCGCGCGGATCAATCCGCCGGGACGTCAATGGTCGCCGTTGCATTACGCAGTATTTTCCGGCCATCAGGAAGTGGTGAATTTTCTGCTGGCTCAGGGGGCGGATATCAATGCCTTGAGCACCAATGGCTCCAGTGTCCTGATGATGGCGGTGTACGAAGGTCGCGCCGATCTGGCAAAAAAGCTGGTCGACCTGGGCGCCCGGCGCGATGTGCGCAACGACTGGGGCGACGGGGCGCTGGAATGGGCAATGCGCAACAATAATCTCGAACTTGCACGCATGGTGAGTGCTCCGGAAGTCTTCAGTGAGGCCGTGAGCAAGCCCAAGGAAACCTGGGGTGAGCCGCGCCGCTCGTTCCAGGCAACACCTGAACTGGAGGCCTTGAACGCGATGCGTAACACGCTGGCGGAGCGTAATTTGTCCACGACGGCCATTGACCGCCGGATTGCCTCTGAACGGGCGCGCATTGTGCGCAGTGAAATTGATAGTGTGGCACCGCAGCGGGTACAGACGCTGGAAGTGTCGGCCAGTCGACGGAAACCGGGCGATCAGTCGGTGCGGGTGATCCGCAAGGAGAGCGGGGAGGCAGTGGGTGGCGGTTTTGCCGTACCGCCAGCGACGCGTACCGGGCCAGTCAAAGCGCCGATCAAGGCACCGACACGAAATTATTGAATCGATGCCGGTGGCAATTGCCAAGCGGTCGGGCCTGGGGCAGACTGCCGGGCATCAATCTGAGGAGAGTTTGGCATGCTGTATGTGGCGAGAGATGGCAACGGTGAAATCAGCGAAGCACATCCGGTTCCCACCGGAGCCGCCCAGGAGGGCTTGCCTGCCGACAATCCGGAGGTGCTGGCATTTATCCATGAACGCTGGCGTCAGAACGAACTTCACGAGATGGATCGCGACTTCGTTCGCGTTATCGAAGACATGATCGAGTTGCTGATGGCCAAGGATGTGATCCTGTTTACCGATCTGCCGCCCAAGGTTCAGGAAAAGCTGTTGCGCCGCAAGGAGGTTCGTCGCAAGAGCTGGACCGATGGCCTGCTCGGTTCCGGTGGCGACGACATCATTCCGATTTAATTCAGCTGCATCACGGCCCTGACCAGTTCGGCCAGAGTGCGTACGCCCATTTTGTCCATCACCCGGGCGCGATGCGCTTCGACGGTTTTCATGCTGATCTCCAGCGTATCGGCAATCTGTTTGTTGAGTTTGCCGGCAACCACCAGATTAAGTACCTCGCGTTCGCGTTGGGTCAGTTGTTCGAGGCGCGAACTAATGGCGTCATCCCGCTCGCGTCTGGCACAGTTTTGCCGGTCGAGTTCCAGTGCCCGACTGATGCGCGATAGCAGGTCCTGGTTGTGGAAGGGCTTTTCGATGAAATCGCAGGCGCCTCGTTGCAGTGCGGCGACCGCCATCGGGACATCGCCATGGCCGGTCACGAAGATCACTGGCAGCTTCGAGCCCTGTGCAGCGAGTTTTTCGTAGAGTTCCAGACCGCTCATTTCCGGCATTCGCACATCCAGTACCAGGCAGCCGCGCATCTCGGCGTGCCGTGCAGCAAGAAATTCGCCCCCCGATGAATAACAGGCCACGCGATAGCCTTCGCCTTCCAGTAGCCAGCTCATCGAATCGCGCATCGCATCGTCGTCATCGACCACGTAAATGCTTTGTTGTATCTCGCTCATCCTGCGTCCTCGTCGCTGTGCACTTCAATCGGCACCGTAAAGCGGAATACCGTGCCGCCCTCCCGGCGCTGCTCGACCCAGAGTCTACCCTGATGGAACTCGATGATGGAGCGGCAAATCGGCAAGCCGATCCCCATGCCGTCCGGCTTGGTTGTATAGAAGGGGGCAAAGATGCGTTCGATGTCGTCTTCGGCCAGCCCGAGCCCACAGTCTGCGACGCTGACTTCGGCCATGCGCGGATCGGCGACACGGGCATCGATTTGCAATCGGCGACGTTCCGGCAAGAGCTCGGCCATGGCCTCGATCCCGTTTTTCAGCAGATTGAGCAGCACCTGCTCGATCATGATGCGGTCAACCACGATTCTGGGCAGATTTTCGGGAATATCGACCACGATCTGCGTGCTGGTGCGGCGGGCTTCGATGTCCGCGAAAGCGCGGGCTTCATCCACCAGTTCCAGGAGTGATACCGGTTGCCGGTTGGGTTCGCCCTTCTTCACCATGTCACGCATGCGGCGAATGATCTTGCCGGCGCGTTCTGCCTGTTCCGACGCCTTTTGCATTGCTGCCAGCAGGTCGTCGATCTTGTAGTTGCCTGCCTGCATGCGTTTGACGCAGCCCGCGCAGTAATTGGCGATGGCCGATAGCGGCTGGTTCAGTTCGTGCGCGAGCGAGGAGGCCATTTCTCCCATGGTGATCAGGCGCGAGGTCTGTTCCAGCCGTTTCTGCTGTTGCATATTGACTTCGTCAATGTGCTTTTTGTCGGTGATGTCGGCAGCAATCTGGACGCGTACCGTGCGTCCGTCCACCCAGCGGATGGCGCGTTCGTGCACGTGGTACCAGTGGCCCGACAACTGGTGGCGGATTTCGCCATCGAAGAGTTCACAGGGCAGTTCATCAGCGGCGATACCCTGCGGTTCGCGGCTCAGTGCTTCCGGGTCGGGGTGGCAGGCGCTGGTTAATTCAGCCGAATGGCGCCCGATACAGTCAAAGCCGAAAATGTTCTGGAAGGCCCGGTTGGCAAACAAGACTTCACCGGTGTTGACGTCGGCCACATGCACGGCGGAATCCAGGCCATCAATGACCGTGGTGAAACGTTCGTGGGCGCGCTCCAGTTCGACCCGCACCCGCTTGGGCTCGGTGATGTCGTTCATCGAAGCCATCCAGCCGATTTGCTGGCCGCCGGTATCGATCAGGGGCGAGAAATACAGCCGCACGTCAAAGCGCTCGCCGTTCTTGCGCATGATGCGCATCTCGAAGCCGCTGGCGGGTGCCTTGCCGGCAAGGGCGGTTTCCACGTTGTACTTGAGTTGATTGAATTCCTCATCCGGCCAGTAGGGATAAGGGGGCTTGATGCCAACCAGCTCGTTTTCGCTGAACCCGGTCATCCGGCAGAAGGCTGCGTTGACGTAGGTGATGCGTCCATCGAGGTCGATTGCCCGCAGGCCGGTAATCACCGAGTTCGACATGGCCTGGCGGAAGGCGTAGGCCGCGCGCAATTGTTCTTCAGTATCGGCACGATGGCGGGCGTGACGTCTGAGCTGGATGAGCGTGATCGTGGCAATCAGGGTCAATACGATGATCAGTGCCGCGGGCACGTAGGGGAGCCAGACGGCGCCGCTGCGATACGCCACGATCTCCAGCCCCAGGCGGTTATTGGGCAGGTCGATGGTGAACGAGCCGGAAATTTTCCGCTCGGTGGGCTTTACCGAGGAATTGCTGAAGACTTCACGGTTGGTGTCATCCAGCACCGTCAGGTGGTAACGGGCGGTGAAAACAGCAGGCAGGGCAACCCGAAGCAAGGTTTCCAGACTTTGCAGGGCAACGAAGGCCCCCACGTCGGCGCTGCCCCGCTGTACCGGGAAAATGATGTCGTGTGCCGGTCGTCCCATCGCATTCTGGTAATCGGATGACACCATTTCATGGCGGGTGCGCAAGGCCTTTTGCACCGCGGCGAGTCGTTTGCCGCTCAATTGCTCGCCGACGAATGCTGCGGTCGACTCGTTGGGGGCGACCCATTCCACCTTGCCATCGGTGTCGACCCAGATGATTGCCTCGATTTCCGGCATGTCACGCACGTAGCGTCCGGCTTTGACCTGGAAAGCCTCGTAGTCGAGCTGGGGAAACTCATGTTCGCGGGCCAGTTCGGCGAGGAAGTCCTGATGGTTTTGCAGACGAACTTCAAGCGTGCGTTCGGCCCAGTGCATGTCGCCCTCCAGCGCCGAGCGTGCCGTATCCAGCTCGCGCCATTGCAGCAGGCCGGTGACGATCAGCATGGCCAGGGCAAAAATGCCGATGGCCAGATAGGGGGCCTGCCATAGCCAGTTTGGCCGGGGTGCAGGTGGGGGCGGCGTTGGAAACATGGGCTGATTCTTCGTTGACCACGCCGAGCCTGCCATTGGGAGTTACCCTAGGTTGCCGGCGGCCGCACGCCTCAGGTGAAGAGAATGTGGCCGACAGTGCGCAGCGCGATACCCACGCAGGCGCCATAGGCAGCGGGCTTCCAGACGGCTGCAACGCGCCTGCCGGCCGAGATCAGCACCGCTACACCGGGCAGGTCGAAGGGTGAAATCAGGAAGCCCGCACTGGCGTTGAGCAGTTCAACGCTGATTTGTCCGGCACGGCGCATGTCGTCGACCACCCCCATCATCGCCGTCCCGCCGGCCAGGTATTTGGTGAGCGTGGGCAGAATCAGGATCGGATCGATACCGAGCCGGGTAAGCAGTGGCGAGATCGCTACGGTCAACAGGTCGATTGCACCAAAATGCCGGAGCGCAGTGACCGCCACCAGCGAGAGCACCAGCATCGGAATCGCGCCGACCGCGATGCGGAATGCCTCTGCCCCGGCCCGGTTGATGACATCAAGCACGCCCTTGGCGCTTTCTGCTGCCGGATGCTGCAGGGTTTCATCGAGTTGCGCTTCGGCACTCGAAAGCTGGCTGCCAAACAGGTAGTAGGTGGCCGCTGCTGCGGTCAACCCGCCGAGCAGGGAAAAGATCAGGGTCGGCATCAAGTCGAGGCCCATGGTGAGCATCGGGAGCGAGGCATTGGCCTGGGCCATGGCAAATACCATGGCCAGCGTGGCTGCGAGGTGACGATCGGAGGTGCCGCGTTGCTCCATCATGGTCAGCGTGGCCAAGGGGGCGGCAAAGCTGACGAAGTTGATTTGCAAGGCAGCAAATACGCCCAGTCCGGTCAGGCCGAAAGGGCGCAGCACCGGCGCCAGTTTTGCCACCAGCCAATCCAGCGCGCCGCGCGCTTCCAGCAGGCGCATCAGCGACAGCATCACGACCATGACCGGCAGCAGGATGAACAGCGAAAGTTCCACCGCAGAGCGGCCGGCTTTGAGAATGATGTCGATCAGGATGTCCATGAAGGGTCGCAAGTGAGGTGGATGAGCGCGATGGCAGGGTGTGAGGCAGAAGCTTGTCGCCATTCGACATAGCGTGCAATCATGGATTTCCATGATCCCGTGCGTGACATGCCGGGCTACAAGCGGTGGATTGAATCGCCCGTGCAATCCCGGTGATGACGCTCTTGCCGCTTCGCATTTAAACCAGCAAGGGGAGCAAAAGGGCTGTCAGCGCACCGTTCAGGCCCATGGCCAGCGCCGAAAAGGCGCCGGTCTGTTCGCTGATCTGGAAGGCTCGGGCGGTGCCGATGCCGTGTGATGCCACACCCATCGCAAAGCCGCGGACTGCCGGGTCGTCGACACGCAGAAAATTGAACAAATAGCGAGCGCCCACTGCGCCGATAATCCCCGTTACAATGACCATCACTGCCGTCAGCGAGGGAATGCCACCGATACGCTCGGCAATCCCCATTGCAATCGGCGTGGTTACCGATTTCGGCGCCAAGGACAACTGCGTCGGCAGGCTGGCGCCCAGCATACGGGCGACTCCCATCGCAGAGACAATCGCCGTCAAGCTACCCGCCAGCAGGCCGATCATGATTGGCCAGGCCATTTCGCGCACTTTGCGAAAATGGGTATATAGCGGGATCGCCAGGGCGACGGTTGCCGGTCCCAGCAGAAAGTGCACGAACTGGGCGCCGGTGAAATAGGTTTCGTAGGCCGTGCCGGTGAGCAATAGAAAGGCAACCAGCAGGCTCATTGCAATCAGCACCGGATTTGCCAGCGGGTGACCGCCGCTACGCTTGAAAATGGCAAAAGCGGCTTGGTAGGCCAGCAAGGTCATGGTCAGGCCAAGGAGCGGCGAGGCCGAGAGATACACCCAGATTTCGGTCAGCGGCGTTTTCATGTGTTTTCTCCGGTCGACCGTCGGGCCAGCATGAATTTCATCACCAAGGCGGTGACGGCCAGCGACGCCGCCGTGCTGACCAGCAGCGAGAGCGTCAATGCCTGCCATTCGTCCGCTACCCGGTGCAGATGCACGATGATGCCGGTCCCGGCGGGTACGAAAAGCAGGGAGAGATGGCTGAGCAGGGTCTGGCTGGTTTCCTTGAGCTCCTTGCCCGGCCCGCCACGCAGCCAAAGTGTCAGGAAAAGCAGCAACATGCCGAGCACCGGGCCGGGGAGCGTGAGATTCAGTGCACGAACCAGCACTTCGCCGATGAGCTGGAAAAGGAGCAGGGTGGTCAGGGCTGGGAGCATGTGTTTCTCCAATGGATAAAAAAGCGCCGGGTTTCCCCGGCGCCTGTGTCTCTTTCAGCTTCCGCTAAACGGCTTGTCAGGCCATGGCCTCGTACAGCGGCAGGGTCAGGAACTCCGGGTATTCCGGGGTCAGCGACATTTCGTCGAAAATGACGGCAGCCTGATCGTAGCTGGCGGTGTCTTCGCCTTGGGCGGAGACCGATGCCTTCACCTTGGCCAGTTCTTCGGCGATCATCGGACGAACCATTTCAACGGTGACCTTGCGGCCGTCGTCGAGGATGCCCTTCGGTGAAACGACCCACTGCCAGACCTGCGAGCGGGAGATTTCGGCGGTGGCCGCATCTTCCATCAGGTTGTGGATGGGCACGCAGCCGTTGCCGGCCAGCCAGGAGCCGAGGTAGTGAATACCGACGTTGATGTTATTGCGCAGGCCGGCTTCGGTGATCGGGGTTTCCGGACGGAAGTCGAGCCACTGGGCCGGGCCGAAGTTGCCTTCAACCTGCTTTTCCCACTGGTTCGGCTTGTCGCCGAGCACCTTGACGAACTCTTCCATGGCGATCGGCACCAGGCCCGGGTGAGCCACCCAGCCGCCGTCGAAGCCGTCGTTGGCGTCGCGGGTCTTGTCGTGGCGGATGCCAGCCAGCGCCTTTTCGTTGGCAACCGGATCGTTCTTGATCGGGATCAGGGCCGACATGCCGCCCATGGCCGGGGCGCCGCGCTTGTGGCAGGCCTGCACCAGTGCCAGAGCGTAGCCGCGCATGAACGGCACTTCCATGGTGATCGCAGAACGCTGAGCCAGGCAGAAGTCCTTGTTCTTCTTGAACTTCTTGATGCAGGAGAAGATGTAATCCCAACGGCCGGCATTGAGGCCGGACGAGTGGTTGCGCAGTTCGTACAGGATTTCTTCCATCTCGAAGGTGGCGAGGATGGTTTCGATCAGCACGGTGGC
>CALAGF010000151.1 GCA_937892345.1 uncultured Rhodocyclaceae bacterium
GATCTACACAGGCGAAGACACTCTTTCCCTACACGACGCTCTTCCGATCTTTTTTTCCCTCATCCGATGCCGACAAGGCGTAGCTTTCAATGCTGTCGGCGATGGCCAGCAATCGGCCAAAAAGGTAGTCGCGGCTATTTCTTTCCGTTTCCAAATCCATCTGGTAATTCCTTTCCTGGTGGTATCCCTTAAAAAGTGCGCAAGCTATTCCCAAAACTTTTTCCCAATAGAACCGGCCGAGATCATGGTTTTCAGCCTGCCCAATAATCCCAACTCGGTTTGTTGCCCTTTTGACTGTCGACCGCACAAGATCAAATGGAATTTTTGTTCCATCTAAAATGCATGGCAAAAGCCGCTCTACAGTCGATTTTTTCAATTGGTCATCAATGCGTGCGCCGTAAGCTGCTTCAGCAATATCCGCAGGAGACGGGGCGCCAATGAAATGTCGCTCCTTTCCAAAGTTCTGGTGCCATGCGTAATTTGAGTGCCAGTCCTCGATACGCTCCAGAAGCTCAGAGCCTTTCAATTCCCGGTAAAAAGTGATCGCCATGCGCCCCGGCGTTGCTGAGTCCAAGCCCATGACAATCACGTCTTCTTGGGGATCAAGCTTTGCGCCATAGCCGGCAATGGCCTTCTTCAGGCGCAAGGCGAAGTTCTGGCCGATGCCAACAAAGGCCGGACTTGCCTTGATGTCGAAACTATCAATATCGAATAAGTCCAACGTATTTTTGATCGGATTAGGCAAAGGGGCGCCTGAAACTGCCCAACTCACGATAGCCTGATAGTCGTGTCTATAGCCTTGAGCATCAATAAGCCAACGCAAAGCGTTGTGGGCTTTCTGAGTTACATCAAAACTGATCGTACAAGCTTGTTTGCCGTAGTCATCCTTTCCATCGGTAAACCTCCCTCTGTAGGTGTAGCCATCCGAGTCATTACTCGAAATCAACTTTCCGCCATCTCCCGGGTAACGTACGAAGCGCGCATGCTTTTTGGCTATCCGACTCGGTTGCCCAGTTACCATGCAAATCCCATCTGCCGCGTTGCAGAAACTATCGAAACCTGTCCATGCGTTTATAAGGCTTGGATCCTGCCAAGTACCTGAACAAGGATTCTCAATCTCCTCTATTCGCCAACGAATGAACACTTTGTCGTCAGCCACTTTGACTTTTTGCCCCTGCCTATTCGTGAAAGTCAGCGGGAAAACCCCCGCTTCGCCCAAGTCAGCCCGAAGAGATAGTTTCTCAATATAGGAAAGCACAGCTTGAGCCTTTGGGTGGGCGTACTCCGAGTTGCACCAAGCGGTTAGCGAATTAATGTAGGCAGCAAACTTCTCCGAGGGCATGGAATCTGGCGCACAGTAGGAAACCTCGTCACACAATGGATGAGGGGCAACTTTCGCACCCGAACGGCTGGCCGAATCCTCCGTGGCGGGAATTAGCGTTTCTGATTCAGCAGCTTCAAGCTTCCGAATTCGTCCCTTTTTTAGATTTCCTTTGGTATCGAGCACCACCTCAATATGCGCTTGTTTTACAAGGTGAGATACGGGCCAGAGTTTTGCCCCAATCGGCTCAACAGTACCTGCACACTGTTCGTAGGTTTCATACAGCTTTTGAATCCAGCTCATGATTGCGCCTCCAACTGGCCGGCCAAATCATCGGCTTCTTCATCCACCGCACGCTGATTGGTCGAAATGCCAAAGGCTTTCGGACTCATATCCCGGACGAATTTCCGCACTTTGCAGTCTTCCGGTCGGTCGAAGCGGATCACGCCGTTGACCATCGTCGGAGACCAGCTCCGCGTATACAGCTTGTTTTCTCCGGTCTCGTCGGGATAGTCGAAACTGTGAAACATCAGCCCGAAACCCAGTTCGCCGTCGGCATCCAGTTCGCCGACACCAGAACGAAATTCGCATGGCTCGACGTAGCCCTGGCAATCGCGGGTTCCCAGAAAAATATCCTGGCGCCCGCCACGTTCCAGCATGCGCTTGGCAATGCTGTAGTGCTTTCCTTCAATGTAGTCAGCCGCCAACTCCGGACGATGGGTATTCTGCTCAAAGTGCGCCCGAACCTGATATTCGACATCAGATAGGAAGGTATAGATCGCCAGACTGTTGCCGCCGCTGTATTCCTGCGGCTTGGTGCCTTTGGTTTGCGTCCGGATACGCTTCATGACGCGCACCTCATCCACCACCCATATCAACGTCGGTTTCCAGTAAATGGACTTCAGGACCCCCTTGAGGGCTTCATAGGTGGGTATGTGATATGAGCATTTTTCGCCACCGATACGGGTGAGCGGATCGGTAAATAGGGCATATCGGCCCCATAAACGGAATTCGATACTGTTGCGCCTAGACATTGAGTGTCTCCATCAAAGAAACGGGTTCGGTCGCCAGACCAAACTGCTTGCTGTAATAGCGGGGATCAAGGCTGTAAATTCGGACACCCTCCTTGATGACGTGCAAGGCTTCGGCCTTGGAAAGTTTGTCGAACACATGCGGAAAAACATTGACGGTGAATTGCTGGGCTTCTCGCAGCAATTTTCCTTCTAGCGAGATGTCATAGGCACCGTGCAAGCGACCAATAAGGTCAGCCCCGGCTTTGCCCCAAGGAACCACTACACCTTGCGTCGGCGAGTCGATGGCTTTGAATGCGTCGGCAGCAGACATGAATGATTGATTCAGTAGCCGAGTAGAAATCTCCTCCCCTTTACGCCCGGCCTCTGCCAAGGAAAGCCCGTTTTCGGCTAACAGGCTCAACAAGGAGTCATTTCGCCCGATGGCTTTCGCCTCCTTAGGCGAAACGGGATAGACCATGTCCTTTTGCCGCTCGAAGAAATAATGGGTGTAGTAGTCAGCCAAAGCCTGCGGTCCTAGCAGGTCGTGCTCATAACGCTCTGGTGTTTCGCGGAAGAAATCGAGGACTGAAGCGACTTTGTCTCGACCGATGGCGATGTCTTTCAGGTACTCCAACGTGACATGCTCATCTGAAGGATTCACCAAATGCACCCGGCCTCGCGCCGACTTGCCGTTGCGATTGCAACGCCCGGCCGCTTGCGCGATAGAGTCTAGGCCAGCCATGGAACGAATCACTGAGCCGAAATCCACATCGACACCAGCCTCGATCAACTGCGTGCTAACGCACAGCGTTGGCAATCCGGATTCAAGGCGCGATTTAATCTTTGCCAACTCGGATTTGCGATGCATGGGGCACATGTCGGTACTGAGATGAAAGAGGCTCTCTGTGTCGACCAATGACTGGCTGGCAAGAAAGATTTGCCTAGCGGCATCCTTAGTGTTGACGATGACCAGACAACTCTTCACCCGCTCGACCTCAGAGCCAGCCAAGTCAGCTATTTCAGCAAAGCTCCAGCCGTTTGGCCGTCTTTTATCGAGAACCACGACCCGCTTGAGGTCAGCAAAGAGTTGGCGCACATCGCTGACGATTTCATCTCCATCGGCCAGACGGATCGCCCCCTGATCGACCGCCACCTTATGCAGCAACGGTTGCGTGGCGGTACAAAGCACGACGGTGCTATTGCACTGTTCGCTAAGGAAATTGATGGCGTTATTGAACAAGTGGACGCAACGGATCGGCAAAGTCTGGATTTCGTCGAAAATCAGAACCGCATTGGCCAGTTGGTGCATACGCCGAGCACCCCGAGTGCCACTGCCAAACAAGGTTTCGAGCAACTGCACCATGGTCGTGTAAACCACCGGCGCATCCCAGTTTTCACAGAGCATCTTTTCCCGCCAGGTCTGTTTTTCCGGGGTAACGCTGGAGTGATGCTCCAAAACCACCTTGCCCTGATCTTGGGAAAAATCCTCAGGTTCAAGAATGTCGCGAACCACTTTCGCGTTCTGGTCGATGATGGACGTAAACGGAATCACGTAGATGATGCGATCCAATTTGCGTTGCTCGGCATGGTGCAAGGCAAAGCGCAAGCTGGCCAAGGTTTTGCCGCCACCAGTTGGCACCGTCAGGGTGTAAATCCCTACCGAACGCGCAGCGGCATCTTTGCATTCGGCAGAGATTTGCTGCCGCAAGTGGTCAATCGGATGTCGCGGCGCGAAAGCTGCCAGTGCTTTTTCCAGACGCTCGATCAAAATTAGCCAAGGCACGTAATCGCCTTGGGGCCGACTGGCTGCGATTTTTTTTTGTTCAAAATTCGCCGTATCGATACGGTCGGCATCGATCAAACAACTAAACAAAAACCGGACAGCCAGGCCTAGTTGCTGAAACAACGGTCTCGAATTTTTCTCTTTCCGCTTGAGGGCCGTCAGCAGATTTTTTATTTCGGCGATTAACTCGGGAGAATCGAGCAGCACACGCGCCAGTATTTCCGCGTCAGCGCAGGATTGCACTTCTTCGAGGTGGGTTTTCTCTTCCGGCTTTTTCATGCGTGTGCCGAAAACATCACCTCCCTCTGGATCCAGGCAGTCGATCAAACCTGAGTGGTGTGAAGCAATGCACAGAGCCAGTAACTGGCCGATCAATGACTCTCGCTCACCTCTCTTGGACAAAGTCTGCCAGATTAGCTGGGCCCCAGCTGACGAGTGATCAACTTTGCCCTTGAGCGCCCGAGAATCAACATAATCATCCTCATCTGGGTTAAGCAAACAGAGGGCGGAATGGATATAGCACCGAAAATCCTCGCTATATTTCCCAAGATCATGGAGCAGGCCAATCAACTCTCCAGCCACCTCCAGACGAATCTTCTTGCTAAAGCCGAAGGTGTACTTCGAGACATTGAGCAAATGATCAGCAAGGTATTGAGGGGTTTGGTCCGATTCACGCCAGTGGGCAATCGGCTTGCTCTTATCAGCTTTGATTTGCTCCAGAAAATCGTCCTTGACGTCACTCATCTCCATACCTCCCCACCGCCGCCTTCAACAATCCCACCACCTTCTCCCTTAACCCCGCTGGCCCCACCACTTCGCAATCCGGCCCGTATTTCAGAATATCCATGATCAACTCCGGATCGTTGCTGTACGGCAGGCGCAGCTGATAGCTGCCGTCGCCAAGGAATTCGCCTTGCTGCTCCGGGTGCCAGTGTTCGGCGGCGACACAGCGGGCGCGTTCGGGGGTGAAGATGAGCATGGCCCATTGCACTTCGGCGCCGGCGAAGATGCCGTAGCCGGCACCGAGCGCGGCGTCGAGTTGGGCTTCGGGGATTTCCCGAGCGACGGCATCCATGGTTTTGACCGTTTTTATCGCGTCGACCGCAAAGCTGCGCAGTTCGTCGCGCAGGTGGCACCAGGCGTCGAGATACCAGTTGTCGCGGTAGTGGGTCAGGCGTTGCGGCGAGATTTCACGCTGGCTGGTGTCGCCCTTGCTGCGGGCAGAGTATTCAATGTTTAGCCGGCGCCGTTCCATCAGGGCGGCGGCGATGTGCTGGAAATGTTGCGGCGCGTAGGGGCGCGCGGCTGCGCTCAGAATGCGGATGCGGCGGCCGATTTCGTCGGCAGAGTCGTCGGCACTACCAAGCATGTCGATCAGGCGCTGGCGCAGTGGTTCAACATACTCGGACAGCAAGCCACCACTATCAAAGCTCCCGAGCAGGGATTGCATGCTGAGCAGCGCGTGGATTTCGGCGGCAGAAAACCACATACCTGGCATTTCATGGCGCCCGGCACTGCGGTCAAGCCGATAAACCCCGGAGTCCCGGTCATGAACGATCGGCAGGCCGATGCGGTTGCGCAGGAAAGCGATATCCCTGAAGACCGTCGGTCGGGATGCGCCAAGTTGTTCCATGATTTCGGCAAAGCTCACTGCACGGTGTCCGTGCAGCATGCGCCGAATGCGCTGCAAGCGCTCCTGCTGGCTGTTTTCCGTTCTGCTCATTTCCCCGCGCTTCCCACACATCATAGCCCGATGTAATTAAACAATGCGCCATGTATGACATCAAGGGGCCAGCAGGCCGATCAGCATTGCCAGCATGAGGGCAAGCCATACCAGGCGATCCGGCAGTTCGTATTGCGCCATGAGCGACTCCAATTGAAGAAGTCTAGATAATGAGGCCCAACAGTCTCACCAGTTGAGACTCAAGAAATCACTACGGCCTTTGTAAGGTTTCCCACCCTCCTCCGACTAATGAGCATCCCCAACACTGGATGTTCATCATGAAAAATAATCTGCAAGACACCGTTGCCCGCTGGCTAAGCGGGGTGGATTTTCTTGGGCTGTGGCTCGGTTTTCTGGCACTGCGCGTGGTGCTGGGCTGGGAGTATTTTGAGGCGGGGCTGATGAAGCTGCGCGGAGAAAACTGGTTTGCCGACATTCAATCCAGTTTCCCCTTCCCCTTCAGCGTTGTGCCGCCGGAGATCAGCTGGCAGATGGCCACCTGGTTTGAGTTGCTGGGAGGTGCAGCGCTGGTGATCGGGCTGGCGACACGCTTCTTTTCGGTGTCGCTGATCGTGTTGACCGTAGTGGCCATCCTGGCCGTGCATTGGCCGGCGGAATGGCACACGCTGGCGGATTTACTGCGAGGTTACGTGTTGACCGATGCAGGTTTCGGCAACTACAAGTTGCCGGCCATCTTTCTCGCGATGTTGTTGCCGCTGGCCCTGAACGGGCCGGGGCGGCTGTCGGTTGACGCCTGGCTACGCCGGCGCTGGCTGGATCAGTCGGCGGCTTGAGATGGGGCTGGCTGATTGAGGATGTGCACTTCGCGCTGCGGGAAGGGAATGCCGATGCCTTTGGCCTTGAAGGTTTTCCAGATATTCAGGTTGATTTCGGAAACGGCATTCATTTTTCCGGCGTCGGGGTCGCAAATCCAGAAACCAAGCTCAAGGTTGATGCTGCTGTCGGCAAACTGGGTAATGAAGACCCGCGGTGCAGGTTCCTGCAGCACACGCGGATGGGCCAGCGCAGCATCGACCATCACTTGCATGGCGAGCTCGACATCGCAGTCATACGCCACCCCCACCGTAGTGTGCAGGCGCAGCTGCGAATCCGAATAGGTCTGGTTTTGTACCGTGGTCCCGATCAAGGTTTCGTTGGGTACGATGAACTCGGTGCCGCCCGGATGTTTGAGTACGGTGTAGCGGGTAGTGATCTGGGTGACTTCGCCTGAATCCGTGCCTACCTGAATGATGTTGCCGATGCGGATCGAGCGTTCGAGCAGGATGATGAAGCCGGAAACGTAATTGCTGGCAATCTTTTGCAGACCGAAGCCCAAACCCACGCCAAGTGCGCCGGTAAAGACGGAAAGCGCCGTCATGTCGATACCGACCAGAGACAGGCTGAACATGATGGCGAGTACGGTCAGCACCGCCTTGGCCACGCGCACGCCGACAATGCGCAGATTGCCGTCGAGCGATTCGACATGCATCAGGCGGCTTTCGATCACCCCGGCAATCCACAGGGCAAATACCACGGTCAGGAATACGGTGAAAACACCATGCAGCAGCATCCACAAATCCAGTTTCTGCTTGCCGACCGTGAAATGCACCTGCTCCAGCGCCTCGATCACAAAAGGCGCGAGGTCCGTAATGTAAAGCGCCAGCCAGCCCCAGACGAGGGCAGCGATGATGCGCTCCCAGGCGGTCAGCCAGGTGGCCCGCGGAAAGGCCTGACGCAGCACAAATACCACGCCGCGCACCAGGGCCATCGAACCCAGCAGCGGCATGGTCAGCTTGAGCAGATTGACCGCCATGAAATGCTGAAGCCCGATGATCGCCGTGCCGGTCAGCAGCATGCCGATCAGCGGAAAGGCCAGGCGCCCCCCGGCTTCGTTGAAACGCCCCTGCCCCGCGGCATGACGACCGCGCCACCAGCGTGCAATCAGGAAAGCCCACAGCAAACACGCCGATACCGCCACCACCTGCCAGACAAAATCCGGCTGCCGGGCATCGCTGACCAGGGTGTTGATCAAGTGCAGGGCTTCGCTATGCTGGTTCATGCCTTGCGCTCCAGAATGGCAGCAAAGAACCCGTCGGTATCATGTTGGTGCGGCATCAGGCGCAGCATCTCGCCTTCCAGCGCAATGCCTTGGCGGGCCAGCACTTCTGAGGCCGGCACCAGTGCAAAGCCGGGATGAGCGGCGAGAAAGGCTTCGACGATGGCCTCATTTTCTGCGGTCAACAAGCTGCAGGTGGCATAAACCACCCGACCACCCGGTCGCACCAGCGTGGCGGCAGACGCCAGAATCGAGGCCTGTTTGGCCGTCAGTTCTTCAATGGCCTGCGCATCCTGACGCCATTTAAGGTCCGGATTGCGGCGCAAGGTACCCAGGCCGGAACAGGGCGCATCAACCAGCACCCGATCCACTTTGCCGGACAGGCGCTTGATCTTGCTGTCCCGCTCATGCTCGATCCGCCCGGGATGCACATTGGAGAGACCGGAGCGCGCCAGCCGCGGCTTGAGCTTGGTGAGGCGCTTTTCAGACACATCAAAGGCATACAAGCGGCCGGTGTTGCGCATTTGCGCGCCGAGCAACAGCGTCTTGCCGCCGGCGCCGGCGCAAAAATCCACCACCATTTCGCCGCGCTTGGCTTCCAGCACCAATCCGAGCAGTTGGCTGCCTTCGTCCTGGACTTCGACGCTGCCATCCAGGAAAAGCGGGTGATTGGCCAGCGCCGGCTTTTCGCGCAGGCGGATCGCCACCGGAGAGAGTTTGCCCGCATCGGCAGCGATACCGCTGGCGCTGAGCGCAGCGAGTACGCTGTCGCGGGTGGCCTTGAGCGTGTTGACGCGCAAATCGAGCGGTGCCGGGCGGTTGAGGCCGTCCGCGAGTTCGATGATGGCTTCCGGTGAAAACTGGGTGAGCAGTCGTTCATACAACCAGTCCGGCAGATCGCAACGCACTGCGGGCGGCATGTCGGCTTCCGGCATCGCCTTGGCGGCAGCCAGCCAGGCTTCTTCGTTGGCATTGAGCACCGGCGCCAGTTCGCGCAAGCTCCAGCCGCGCATCACGCCCAACGCCACCAGCAAGCGATGACGATGGGTGAGTTTGCCCGCACAGCGCGCCTCAAGGCTGCGACCACGACGCAGGATGGCAAACACCGTTTCGGCAACGAAGGCGCGGTCGGCATGGCCCATCTGGCGATGCTCGCGAAAATAGCGCGAGACAACGGCATCGGCAGGATGGTCGAAGCGCAGCAATTGATCGAGCACAGCTTCGGCGTGGGCAAACAGGGCGGGGGTAAAACGGGCTTTCATCGGGGTCCTGGGGGGATCAAGGAGCAGTAAGGGTCACGCGGTTCAGGGCAAAGCCAGCGCGGGATCGAATTCATCAATCACCTGCATATAGCTGTCACCCTTGCGATCAGTAAAGCGGATTTTAACCGGCAAGCGCCGGTGATCGAGTGCGATCCAGATTTCAGTCAAGGTTTCACCTTGCACCCGCAGGTGCAGGGTACGGAAGTTGCCGGCCGGCGTGATGATCTGTTCTTCACCCAGCGAATCGAGTGCATAGCGCTGGTATTTCTTGCCGGTCACCACACCGATCCGCGCGCCGTTCGACGGATCGGGAAGATAGGCCAGTTGGTAGTTGAGCGAAAGAATGTCCTGCGTACCGGGCGCGAGCACTTGCGTGCTGTCGTCGCGGTCGAGATGCACTTGGCCGGTCGACCAGTCGAAATCGGCATTTTCACGGGCCGGCACATTGTTTTTATAGGTTCGGAACTGCTCAGGCTGCAGGCCATTCGCGGTCAGCCGGCCGATGCTTTCGTTACGCTGGACCAGGGGTTTGAACAAGGCCACGACGCCGCTGGTCTCGGTAATGCCGGTCAATTGATAAGAGCCGTCGGCACTAAAGCGCCAAAGATGTTCAGCTTCGCCGATCAGCAGCGATAGCGACTCCTTGTAAATCGAGAAATGCAGTCGGCCGCTGGCGGGCAGCAGGGGTTCGGCCGGGGCGCTGTCCGCACTTGCGGTCGACCTGCCGGCCGCGCCGTTTTCCGATGGCGCAGCTGCATCTTTTAGCGACTCACTGGGCGTAACCGGCAAGGGGACGGCAAGTGCTTCGTCTGCCGAAGCAGCACTCAGCAGCCGGGGCTTGGCCGGGCTGTGGGCTGCCGGGATCTGGGCAAGCTGCTTGGGCTGCGCGCGCGGTTTGGCAGCGGGCACAGCCGGTGGTGGTGGCGTCTTGAGTGTGGCTTGCAGGGGTGTGGGCGGTTCCGGCTCGGCGCCAAACAGTGCGTAATCGGTGCCGAACAGCGCCGCGGCATGCATGCCGAGGGAACCGATCACCGCCGCCAGCAAAATCAGCGGCATCGGCTCAGGAAAGCACCGGGGAAATCAGCGCGGCGGGTTCGGCCTGCTCGCCCTGTACACGCACCTTCATGCCATCGAGTTGCAGGCGGCCTTCGGCAAACCAGCGCACGGCCTGCGGGTAGATGCGATGTTCCTGCCGCAGGATGCGAGCGGAAAGCGTGTCCTCGGTATCATCGTCAAGCACCGGCACCGCCGCCTGAATCACCACCGGACCGTGATCCAGTTCGGCCGTGACGAAATGTACGGTACAACCATGTACCCGCACGCCTTCATCCAGCGCCCGCTGATGGGTATGCAGGCCGGGGAAGGCGGGCAGCAGCGAGGGATGGATATTGAGCAGGCGGCCTTCGTAATGGCGCACGAAATCCGGGGTCAGAATGCGCATGAAGCCGGCGAGCACCACCAGATCGGGCGCAAATTCGTCAATGCACGCGGCCAGCGCGGTATCAAATGCTTCGCGGCCGGCAAAGGCCTTGTGGTCCAGACAACGCGTGGCGATGCCCGCTGCGGCGGCTGTTTCCAGGCCCTTGGCGTCGGGCCGGTTGGCAATCACGGCGGCGATATTGACCGGCAGCTGGCCGGCATCGCGCGCGGCGATCATGGCTTCCATGTTGCTGCCGCGCCCGGAAATGAGGATGACGATGTTTTTCATGTTCAGAAACCTACAGGGAGAAAAATGGCGGTCGCCACCGACTGGCTCAGACGCGACAGGGTGCGTCCGTTGCGGTCAGCGACAATGCGCGCCATGAAGTCGAGCAGACCGGTAATTCGGCCGAATTCACGTTCAAAAGACAAATTGCGGTTGGCCGGGTCCAGCTCGTTCGAGAGCAGATAGAGCTCGCCGGCGGGCGCGCGGTCGTGACCCAGTTTCCAGATCGCAACTTCCATATTGCGCGCCGTGTTGAACAGGTTGATCTCATTCAGGCTGTCGAGCATGTAGAACTCGGTTTTGTGCGCGAAAGCGATGTCGACCATGGTCAGCAGGCCGAACATCAGCGCTGCCACGCGATCACCGGCGTAGTTTTCGGCAAAGGCCAAGGCTGCGGCCTGCCGACTGCGCTGGCCGCCCAGTTCCGGCCAGTTGTGGCGAACTCGTTCACGCAGACGCTCCACGGCGGCCTCCCGGCTGAGCTGGCCGGATTTTTTCCATTCACGCGGATTGCGTTTGTAAAGCTTGTCGGCAATCAGCAGCAAGCCATCGACCACCTCGGCGCGGTTGGCGTCGGTGATACGGTCGACCTCGGTTTTGAGCAAATACTTGGCATCGACCGTCGTTTCACTGTGCCCGTCCCGTCCCAGCCGGGTGGAACAGCCCCCGAGCGCAAGGATCAGCAGGAGAACGAGCAGTTGGCGCATCAGGCCGTCCGGCGATGCTGCACGTAGCCGATGGCGACCGGCAACAGGGAGATGGCAATGATCCCCAGGATGAGGATGGACAGGTTTTGCTTGATCCAGGGCAGGTTGCCCAGCCAGTAGCCGGCGAGACAGAGCGAGACGACCCAGGCGCAGGCGCCGATCAGGTTGAACAGGCTGAAGCGGACATAGGACATCGCCCGCAGCCCGGCCACAAACGGCGCAAAGCTGCGGAACAGCGGCAGGAAACGGGAAATCACCAGCGTTTTGCCCCCGTGTTTTTCATAGAAGGCATGCGTTTTTTCCAGCGCGGACTTGTTGAAAAAACGGGAGTTTTTCCAGGCTTCGATCTTGTGGCCGAAGACCCGGCCAATCTGGTAATTCACCGAGTTGCCGAGGACTGCCGCCACGGTCAGCACGGCGATCAGCACGCCGATATCCATGCCGCCTTCGCCGATTGCAGCCAGCGCACCCGCCACGAAAAGCAGGGAATCGCCGGGCAGGAAAGGGAAGACGACAAAACCGGTTTCGGCAAAGATGATGAAGAATAGGATGGCGTAAATCCATATGCCGTATTGCTGGACCAGCACCGCCAGATATTTGTCGAGATGCAAAAGAACATCGATGAATTGGGTAAGGAGTTCCATGTGCAGCGCCGGGGGTTGGTCGAGGGCGCATTATAATCCGCGCATGCCGACCATCGCCCGCCTCCCCGACCTCCTGATCAGCCAGATTGCGGCTGGCGAAGTGGTCGAACGCCCCGCTTCCGTTCTCAAGGAACTGCTGGAAAACAGTCTGGATGCCGGCAGCACGGCAATTCAGGTGCATCTGGAGGAAGGTGGTGTCAAGCTGATCCGCATCACCGACGACGGCTGCGGCATTGCCCGCGATCAGCTGGCCTTGGCGCTGACCCGGCATGCCACGTCCAAGATCACGTCGCTGGATGACCTTGAACAAGTCGCCACCCTGGGCTTTCGTGGCGAGGCCCTCGCCTCGGTGGCCTCGGTGGCACGCCTGGCCATTACCAGCCGCGAACGCGGCGCCGGCCATGCCTGGAAACTCAAGGGCGAATCCGGCGCCGAACCCGAACCGGCTGCGCTGATGGCCGGTACCGTGGTGGAAATGCGCGATCTTTACTACAACACGCCTGCGCGGCGGAAATTCCTCAAATCCGAAAGCACCGAATTCGCCCATTGTGCAGATGCGGTCCGCCGCTTGGCGCTGACCCGGCCGGATGTGGCGATCAGCCTGTCGCACAACGGGCGCAATCTCTTTCAACTGGGGCCGGCGCAAGCCGCACGCCGTATTGCCGACATTCTCGGGGACGAATTTCTTGCTGCCGCACGTACGGTCGACGCCGCCGCCGGGCCGATTTCGCTGAGCGGCTTCGCCATCGACCCCACCCGCGCCGGCGAGGCAAAAGACGGCCAGTACGTCTTCGTGAATGGGCGTTTCGTGCGCGACAAGGTGATTGGCCATGCCCTGCGCGAAGCCTATCGTGATGTCCTGCACGGCAGCCGGCAGCCGGCGGTTTGCCTGTTCGTGAACCTCGACCCGGCGCTGCTCGACGTGAACGTGCATCCGGCAAAGACGGAAGTCCGCTTCCGCGATTCGCGCGCCATGCACCAGTTCATCTTTCACGCGCTTCAACGCACGCTGGCGGCGCCGGTGCAGGCCGCCACTGCGCCTTCGCTGCTCGCGCCGGCACCTGCTGCGGTCAACCACCGGGAAAACCCGAAATTCAGCTATACCCCGCCCCATCAGGCCAGCCTCGGGGTGGCCGAACCCGGCGCGGCCTCCTATCTGGCCTTCGCCCGCGCGGCGCAGCAGATTGGGCAGAGCGCTAGCACGCACCCGGAAAACCGCCCCGAATTTTTGCCCGCAGGCCCGGTTGACCGTGAAATGCCTCACCCGGCCAGCAGCACGGATGGGCCGCCCCTTGGCTACGCGCTGGCGCAATTGCATGGCATTTACATCCTGGCGCAGAACGCGGCCGGCCTGATTTTGGTGGACATGCACGCGGCGCACGAGCGCATCCTCTACGAAAAGCTGAAAGCGGCCTTCGACAATCGCCAGATCGCCACCCAGAGCCTGCTGATTCCGGCCGTCTTTTCTGCCGAGGCGCTGGATATTGCGGCGGTTGAAGAACACGCCGAGGCACTGGCCGATTTGGGTTTTCAGATCGCCCCGCTCGGCCCCAACCAACTGGGTGCGCGCGCGGTACCGGCCCTTTTGCAATCGGGCGATCCGGCTGCGCTGGCACGTTCGCTGATCGCCGAACTGCGCGAACACGGCATCAGCCAGCTGGCCACCGCCCGCCGCAATGAACTGCTGGCGACCATGGCTTGCCACGGTGCCGTGCGTGCCAGGCGCCAACTCTCCGTACCCGAGATGAACGCCCTGCTGCGCCAGATGGAAGACACCGAACGTGCCGGCCAATGCAATCATGGGCGCCCCACCTGGACCGCCCTCAGTCTCGAGCAACTCGACAAACTCTTCCTGCGCGGTCAGTAAACCCCGCCCGCGCCAGATAAACGCAGGGAACCGAAGGCAGCTCAAGCACTCTATCTTTCAGCACATTGCCCAAATCGCAACTGATGACAAAGTTCTTCAAACTTCCAGCCCATTGGTGGGCAAACAGCCTGCCTTTGCTGGCCTGCTTGCCTTTGCTCAGCGAACCCGCAAGCGGCGACTGGGGGCTGCTCGCCCTCTCGGCCATCGCCTTGCTGATGGCGGTGCAACTTGCGGTATTTCATGCGGAAATCATTGCCCATCGGCTTGGCGAGCCCTTTGGCACACTGGTGCTTGCCCTGGCGATTACGGTGATTGAAGTGGCTTTGATCATATCGGTGATGCTCGGCGGCACCGACCCGCGCAGCGCACTGGCACGGGATACGGTATTCGCCACCGTCATGATCATCTGCAATGGGGTAGTCGGCCTGTGTTTGCTCGCTGGCGCCATCCGGCACCGGATTCTGGTGTTCCGGATCGACGGGACAGGGTCGGCACTGGCCGTATTGACCGCACTGACGACACTCACACTGGTCTTGCCTGAATTCACCACCAGTACCGCCGGGCCGACTTATGCGCCCGCCCAGATGATATTTGCCGGCCTGATGGCCTTGGTGCTGTATGCCGTTTTTGTTTTTGTGCAAACGATACGGCACAAGGATCTATTCTTGAACGACGCCGCCGGGGACGCCGATCAGACGGCCCGGCCTGACAACCGACGCAGCTTGTTGAGCCTGCTCCTGCTGGTAATTTCGCTGGTCGCGGTGGTCGGGCTGGCCAAACAGCTCGCACCGGCCATCGAGCGGGCGGTGGCCTTTGCCAATGCGCCCCCCTCTCTGGTCGGTATTCTGATCGCCCTGCTTGTCCTTCTCCCGGAAACCCAGGCGGCGCTCGGCGCCGCACTGCGCAACCGGATGCAGACCAGCCTCAACCTGGCACTCGGTTCCGCACTGGCCACCATCGGGCTCACCATCCCCAGTGTTGTGGCGGTGGCGCTGTGGATGGATCTGCCCTTGATTCTCGGCTTGCCGCCGAAAGAAATCGTCTTGCTGACCCTGACGCTGGTCATCAGCACAATGACCCTGGCCAGCGGACGCGCAACCTTGCTGCAGGGGGCCGTCCATCTCGTGGTCTTCGCCGCCTTTCTGTTTCTTGCCATCGTGCCCTGAGCTGAGCACGCGGCGTGTTAGCATTCCGCGCCATGGAAAAGCTGCCTCCCGCCATTCTGCTGATGGGTCCGACTGCCTCCGGCAAGACGGCCGCGGCAATGACCCTCGCCGACCGTTTTCCGGTGGAACTCATCAGCGTCGATTCGGCGCAAGTCTTTATCGACATGAATATCGGCACGGCCAAGCCGGATACCGACACCCTGGCTCGCTACCCCCACCGCCTCATTGATCTGATCACCCCCGAGCAGCGCTATTCAGCCGCCCGCTTTTGCGCGGATGCGCTCGCTGCGATGGCCGACATTACGGCGGCGGGCCGGGTGCCGGTGCTGGTGGGTGGCACCATGTTGTATTTCCGCGCACTGCTGCAAGGACTGGCCGAACTGCCCCAAGCCGATGCGACCGTTCGCGCGCGCATCGATGCCGATGCGGCGGCCGAAGGCTGGCCGGCACAGCACGCGAAATTGGCTGAACTTGATCCGTTGACCGCAGCAAGACTGCAACCGACTGACAGTCAGCGCATCCAGCGCGCTTTGGAAATCTGCCGCTGCAGCGGTCGACCGATGTCGGCCCTGCTGGCTGAAAGTGAAGGCAGCAAACCGCCTTACGAATTCCTGCAAATCGCCCTGCTGCCATCGGATCGCGCGGTACTGCACACGCGGATTGCCCGGCGTTTCGATGAAATGCTGCTGGCCGGACTGGACGACGAGGTTTGCCAGCTACGCGAAAAATACACCCTGACACCGGGGCTGCCATCGATGCGTTGCGTCGGGTACCGGCAGGTCTGGGAGGCGCAGGAAGGCCAATATCGCCGGCCGGAAATGCGTGACCGCGGCATTTTTGCCACGCGCCAGCTGGCCAAGCGGCAGATCACCTGGCTGAGCAATTCTTTTGCGGCAGCGCCTTTCGACTGCCTGGCCCCCGATCTCGGCAAGCAGGTTGCCGAGCGGGTAGCGCACTTCATTGGCGCTTGAGCAAGGCTTCCAGACTGCGCGCCAATGATTCGAGCTGACCGATGGTGGTCAGACTGGCGTCCTGACTGACCACCAGACGCTGCATGTAATCGCCCGCCAGCTGGGTCATCATTTCTTCCTGGCCCTCGGTCAGGCCGAGCGTAAAGAAGGCCTTGGTCAGTGACTCCTGAAACTCGATCATCACCTGCGTCATTTCCAGTGAATTACGGCGGTAATTGCCCTGCACCCCATCCAGCGTGGACTGGACGTGCGGCAAAGCTGCTTCAATCGCCTTGCGGCGATGCTGGGCCAGCGCTTCGGCCTCGATCGCCTTCATTCGTGCATCGGCACCTTCGGCCAGCAGGGCGCCGTTGTCACGAATGCGTCCGGCCCGCTCGGTATCGTCTTGCGGCATATCGTTGACCATCAGGGTCACGCGGCCATAGTTGAACACGCAGCGGGATTTGAACTGGAAAATCCGCCCGGAATCCATCACGTGATTGAGTACCGACACCTCCAGCGGCAGATTGCGCCCATTACGGCTCAGGGAAAGGACGGTTTCGCCCATGCGCAACTGCACCGCCGCATTCAGATCGTATTGCTGCATCGCCTCAAGCAAGGACTGAGCAAGTTCATCCGGCGTATTGCAGGCAAATGATTTGCTCAAAAACTGGAGAACCACCCCCAGCTCACCCATGCTGGCCATCGCCGACATGGCTGTACGGGTCGCGTAGCCAGCCTGCTCGTTGAGCGCCTGTTTTTCACCGAGAACGCGCGCGGCGATGCGCATTTTGCGCAACAGTTCATCGGGATCGAAAGGCTTGGTGATGAAGTCCTCGCCGCCGGCTTCGTAGCAGGCGATGCGGGTCTCCATGTCATCGTTGCCGGAGACGAACAGAATGGGGATGCTCTGCGTGTCCCAGTCGCCTTTCAGACGCTGGCACATTTCCAGCCCGCTGATACCGGGCAGGGTCAGATCCAGCACCAGGATATCGGGCTGTTGTGTGGCAACGCGGGCAAGACAGTCTTCGGCGCTGACAAAACGTTCGACGACGAATTCTTCTTCAAGAATCGAGCCCACGATTTCGAGCATGATTTCATCGTCATCAACAACATAAATCCGCAGTTTTTGGTCCATCAAATCTCTCCTTCTTGAAGCACGTGCTTTTTCGCCGCAATGAGCGAGTAGACCGCTGGAACAACAAACAGGGTGAGCAGCGTGCCAAGCAGCAGCCCGCCGACAATCACCCAGCCGATCTGCTGACGGGATTCGGCACCGGCCCCCGTCGCCAGCGCGAGCGGCACGGCGCCCAGCACCATGGCGCCGGTGGTCATCAGAATCGGGCGCAGGCGCAGCTCGGCAGATTGAATGACAGCAGCGCGCAGTTCAACACCTTGCTCCTGCAACTGGTTGGCAAATTCGACAATCAGGATGCCGTGCTTGGTAATCAGGCCGACCAGGGTCACCAAGCCGATCTGGCTATAGACGTTGAGCGTGCCCCCGGTCGCCCACAGCGCGAGCAAGGCCCCCGCCATCGAGAGCGGTACGGTGAGCATGATGATCAAGGGATCGCGGAAGCTTTCGAACTGTGCCGCCAGTACCAGATAAATGAAGGCCAAAGCCAGCGCAAACGTCAGCGCCAGCGATGAGGACGATTGGCGGAATTCGCGGCTTTGCCCGTTGTAATCGACGGCATAACCCGGCTTGAGCACTGTGGCGGCAATCGCGTCCATGGCGGTGAGCGCTTCACCCATCGTATAACCGGGGGCCAGATTGGCCGTAATGGTCACCGCCCGGCGCTGGCCGAAGTGGTTAAGTTCGCGCGGGGCGATGGTCTCATGCACATCGAGCAGGTTATCAAGCGAGATCATGCCGCCATCGCGGCCACGTACATAGATATCGCGAATGTCTTCGGGCGAGGTGCGATCGCCGTTGGCAACCTGCACGATCACGTCGTACTGCTCGCCATCACGCTTGAAACGCGTCACCTGCCGGCCACCCAGAGCAGATTCCAGCGTGCGCCCGATGGTTTCGACCGGCACGCCAAGATCGGCAGCCTTGTCGCGACGCACACTGACATCGAGCTCCGGCTTGTTGAGCTTGAGGTCGGTATCGACATTGCTCAGCCCCGGATTTTTTGCCAGTTCAGCCAGAAAGGCCTGGGTAACCGTTTGCAGTTCCGCATAAGGCGCGGTGGTGGCGATCACGAAATTGATCGGACGCTCGCGCGGGCTCTGGCCCAGCGACGGCGGCGTAATCGGAAAAGCCATCACACCGGGTACGCCCCCGAACATCGGGAAGAGTGTCTTGGCAATATCCGGCGAACGCCGGCTACGCTCGCTCCAGTCGGTCAGCCCGGCAAAGGAAATGCCCTGATTGACCACGGGATTGCCGGCCACCACAAAGTAGCGTTCGATCTCCGGCACTTTCTCGTAAATCGCTTCGATCTGGCGCGCGTATTTTTCGGTGTAAGCCAGCGTCGCTCCATCCGGCCCGTTGAATGCGCCCAGAATCACGCCGCGATCTTCGACTGGCGCCAACTCGGTTTTAAGTGCTTTGAACAGTACACCGCAGGCAACCGCCACGGCAACAAATGCCAGCAACACAATCCAGCGCTGGTGCAATATGGCGGTCAACACCCGCCGATAGCCGCGATTCAAGCCGTCAAGGAAGCGCTCGATCAGCAGAAACGCCGCACCATGCTTCTCTTCATGGCGCAGCAAGAGCGAACACATCATCGGCGACAGGGTGAGTGCGACAAAGCCGGAAACCAGCACCGCCCCGGCCAGCGTCAGCGCAAATTCAATGAACAGCTTGCCGGTACGCCCGGTCATGAAAGCCACCGGGGCGTACACGGCCGCCAGTGTCAGGGTCATGGCAACGACAGCAAAACCGATTTCCGCCGCACCCTTGAATGCGGCCTGCCGGCGCGGCATGCCGGCCTCGATGTGGCGATAGATATTTTCCAGCACGACAATGGCGTCATCCACCACCAAGCCAATGGCAAGCACCAGGGCCAGCAGGGTCAGCGTATTGATGCTGAAACCAAGGACAAACATGATCGCGAAGGAACCGATCAACGAGACCGGAATGGTCACCAGCGGAATCAGGGTCGCCCGCAGGTTGCGCAAAAAGAAAAAGATGATGGCAAGCACCAGCAGGATGGCTTCGCCAATGGTCTTGAAAACCGAGGCAATCGAGCGATCAATGAACACCGATGAATCGTAGGAAATATTGGCGGTCATCCCGTCCGGCAATTCACTGGCGATGCGGGGCAAGGCGGCGCTCAAGGCGCGGGAAAGTTCGAGCGGATTGGCCGTGGCCTGCTTGATCACGCCCAGCGCCACCGCTGATCGACCCTTGAAACGTACCGCACTGCGTTCGGCTGCAGCGCCGATTTCAACCCGGGCGACATCGGAAATCCGTACCGGATACCCGTTGACCGTACGCACGACGACAGCGCCAAAGGCCTCAGGGGTCCGCAGATCGGTACTTGCCACCACGGAAAATTCACGCGACTCGCTTTCGATGCGCCCGGCCGGCACCTCCAGATTCTGCTTGCGCAAGGCATCCTCGATATCCGCCGGCGTCAGTTGATACGCCGCCAGGCGCTGCTTGTCCAGCCAGATGCGCATGGCGAACTTGCGTTCCCCGAACACCCGTACATCCGCCGCGCCAGGAAGCGTCTGCAGCTTGGGCTTGACCACCCGGTTGGCAACATCGGTAATTTCCAGCGCCGAATGCTTATCGGACGAAAAGGCAATCCAGATAATGGGATTGGCATCGGCCTCGACCTTGGCGATCACCGGCTCATCCACCTCATCGGGCAATTTGTTGCGCACCCGCGAAACGCGATCACGCACATCGGCAGCGGCGGAATCGGGCGCACGTTCCAGTTTGAAGCGCACCGAAATCTGGCTGCTCTCCGCACGCGAGATCGAAGTGATCACTTCCACGCCTTCAATCCCGGCCAGCGAATCCTCAAGCGGCTTGGTGACCTGCGATTCGATAATCTCCGCCGAAGCACCCCGATAGGTGGTCGACACCGTCACCACCGGCTCGTCAATTTTGGGATATTCGCGCACGGTCAAGCGATCCCAGGAGACCAGCCCGAGCAGCATGACAACGAGCGAGAGTACGGTGGCGAAAACCGGTCGCCGGATACAGACTTCCGAAATCTTCATTTCGCCTGTGGCCCCAGTGTCGTAACCGCTACGCCCGGCTTGAGCTTCATCTGCCCGGCCGTGACCACCTCATCGCCCGCTTGCAAACCATCAAGCACCTCGACCTGCGCGTCGCGGCGCACACCAAGGCGAACCGGGGCAGGCGCCACCTTGCCATCCACCACCTTGAACACCGACGGTTTTTGGCCAGGAATCACCGCTTCTTCGGGCAACATCACCACGTTCTTGCGTTCGCCAAAAAGCATTCTCACCCGGACAAACATGCCGGGACGAAGACGACCGGCCTTGTTGTCAAAACGTGCCCGCACGGCAATCGAACGACCATTGGGATCCAGTTGCGGGTCCAGTGCCTCGACGCGGGCGGCAAACTGCTCGCCGGGCAAGGCATCGCTGGCAAGGCTGATCTCCTGGCCACGTGCCAGTCGCCCCAGCGCCGCTTCCGGCAGGCGGAAATCCACGCGCAGACTGGCAATATCGTCCACCGTGATGGTCGACTCACCTTCCTTGATATAAGTCCCTACGCTGACTTCGCGCAAACCGACCACCCCGCGGAAAGGCGCGCGCAAACGCATTTTCGCGGCCTTTGCCTCAGCCAGTTGAACGGCGGCTTGTTGCACCTTGAGCGTCGCGCCGGAAGCATCCAGTGCCTGCGGACTGATGAATTTTTTCTCGAGCAACTCCTGATTGCGCCGATAGCTGCTCTGCGCCAGCGCCAGATTGGCCTTGGCCTGCGCCAGCTCTGCATCCTGAACGGTGGCATCCAGCGCCAACAGGATCGCCCCCTTGTTGACCACTTCCCCATCCCGGAAACCGATGCTCACCACACGACCGCTGGTTTCCGGACGCAGCACAACCGACTCTGCGGCTTTGAGCGAACCGACCGCAGTCAACTCATCGGAAAAATCACGCCCCGTCAGAATGGCCGTTTCGACCACGACCGGACGCGCTGCCGACGGCGCCGGAGAAGCTGCAGGCGGGGCACTTGGCTTGGCTGCTGGCGCAGCACCTTCCGCACGATTGGCCGTCCAGGCAAATGCCCCAAGACCAAGTAATCCGGCAATAGCAAGGAGGGAAATACTGCGACGGCCAAAAGTATTCATGGAGCAAGCCAATGCGGGAGTTGAGTTTCGAGCGATGGAGCCACGATTGTAGCGAAGGCATGCGCGGATGCCTGCACTAAATCAGGGATCGCTAAACAAGGGGGTTTCAATTTCTTCGAATTCCTGCGGTCGACCGCAATCTGCACAGGATTCCGGTGCAACGACAAATGCCGCGAGGCAGGCAGACTCATCGTTGGCCGCAGCGTGGTCAGGCAGCATGGCCACCTGCACCCGAACGACGCCAGCGCGCAACATCTCCAGTGTGCTTGCGGCAGCAACCGACAGATCAATGATGCGCGAACGATGACGAGGGTGCATCCGGTCCGTATTGCGAACCACGATACAGCGATTGGTGTCCTCGCGCCTGACAGCAAGCCGGGCATTCAACGGAAACCGGTTGCTGGCGGCAGTCAGTGCCAGCTTGTTGTAGCGCTCGCCGGAAGCCGTGCGCCGACCATGAAATTTGCCGCCATAGTAACTGGCATGACCATCAAGCGAACCCGACGCTTCCACCAGCGGGAAAGGCAGCGCCGGCATATCCGGTAGTGGCTGTTGCTCTGCCATCACCGGCAGCGCAAACAGCCACAGGGTGCAGCACCAGGCCGCTACCCTGAACAGCAAATCAGCACACGACCGTCTGGGCTTCGTCGCCCTGGCGCGCCCGGATCTTGCCAATGCGATAAACCGCTTCGCCCTGCGCCTGCAATTCAGCCATTGCCGCATCGGCGTCGGCAGCGGCCACAACCACGACCAAGCCGATACCGCAATTGAAGACGCGATGCATTTCCTTCTCGGCCACATTACCTTCCGCCTGCATCCAGTCGAACAGCTTCGGACGCGGCCAGGCGGCCTTTTCCAGCTCGGCGACGGTGTTTTCCGGAAGCACGCGCGGCACGTTTTCCAGCAGGCCGCCACCGGTGATGTGCGCCATGCCCTTGATCGTGACTTTTTCCATCGCCGCCAGCACCTGCTTGACGTAGATGCGGGTTGGCGCCATGACGACGTCGGCCAGGGTCCGCTCGCCATCAAACTTGGCGTTCATGTCCGGTTTGGAACGCTCGATGATCTTGCGCACCAGCGAGTAGCCGTTGGAATGAGCGCCGGAAGAAGCCAGACCCAGCACCACGTCACCCGGAACAATCGAGGCCTTGCCATCGATGGCCTTGGACTTTTCAACGACACCAACCGCGAAACCGGCCAGATCGTATTCACCATCCGGGTACATGCCCGGCATTTCAGCGGTTTCGCCGCCGATCAGCGCGCAGCCGGCCAGTTCGCAGCCCTTGGCGATGCCGCCAACGACAGCGGCAGCGGTATCGACATCGAGCTTGCCGCAGGCGAAGTAGTCGAGGAAGAACAGCGGCTCGGCGCCCT
>CALAGF010000152.1 GCA_937892345.1 uncultured Rhodocyclaceae bacterium
GCGATTGCCGTTCCAGAAATAGGTGACGTGCCCGAACTTCTGGGTTTCCGAGCAGGCAAACTGGGCAATCCCCGCCTTGCTGAACCACTCGCCCGAGGTGTCCTTGATCGCCGGCGGAGCGACCAGAAACCGTTTTGGCAATTGGAGATCGCCGTCATATTGCAGCATGCCGGCGTAAGTCACTGCGGGATAACGGACGCGGTCGAACTGGCTGAAGTCCGCTTCGACAAAGGCGCGGGTAATTTCGATCGCCCGGTCGCCGCGGAAATTGAAAAACACCACGCCGTCGCCATCCTCAATGGTGCCGATCGGCTGGCCATTTTCGCCAATCACGAATTCAGGCAAATCCTGATCGATCGTACCCGGATATTGCTCACGCAAGCCGTTGACCGCAGCAACGGCATTCGGAAACTGCGGCCCCTCACCCAATACATGCGTACGCCAGCCTTTTTCCACCATCGCCCAGTTGGCATCGTAACGATCCATCGTGATGTACTGGCGACCGCCGCCGGAGGCGATGCGGGCATCGAACCCACCGGTCGACTCGGTGGCAAGGAAGTTTTCAAAGGGCTCGACATAGGTCAAGGCACTGGTTTCCGGCACATCGCGACCATCGAGCAGGGCATGGATACGCACCTTTGCCACGCCTTCAGCCTTGGCTTGCAAGACCATGGCCCGCAGGTGATCAATGTGGCTGTGCACGTTGCCATCGGAGAACAAGCCGATGAAATGCAAAACACCCCGGCCGGCCTTGGCTGCAGCAACAACCTGGCGCCAGGCTTCGCCCTGCCAGATCGCACCATTGGCAATCGCATCCGCAACCAATGCCGCCCCCTGGCTATACACCTGTCCCGCGCCAAGCGCGTTATGCCCCACCTCGGAATTGCCCATGTCGTCGTCGGACGGCATCCCGACTGCTGTGCCGTGGGCACGCAGGCGAATGTTGGGCGCTTCGGCGAAGAGTTTATCCAGCACCGGCTTGCGGGCAGCGGCAATGGCACTGCCCGCTTCGTTCTTGGGCAAGCCATAGCCGTCCATGACAATAAGGACGACGGGACCGGCCACGCCGGCAAATGATGAAAGTTTCTGCAACATGGCAATCCTGGATCAAGGGAAAAGTCGGGCCCCGGCCATGACGTGTGGCTGAATGCCGGAATGGGGTTATATTTTAACCGGGAGGGCTTGCATAAGCATCAGAGCTGGTCCAATATAACAACTGTGATAAATATGCTATAGGTTACAAAATGTCGGATGCTGGTATGCGCCACCTGGACGGACGTCGGCCAATGGTCCTTGCCGTCGACGATGTACGGGCCAACCTGACACTGGTAGCCGCCATGCTGGATACGCTGGATGTCGATATCCGGCTTGCCGACAATGGTCAGACTGCGCTCGATTTTGCCAGCCAGCACCCACAACCCGACCTGATCCTGCTGGATGTGATGATGCCGGGCATGGACGGCCGGACAGTCCTTGTCCGTTTGCGCGACGATCCCGCCACCCGCCATATTCCGGTCATCTTCGTGACCGCACTGGACTCCAGCAGCGATGAGCAAAGCGGTCTGCGCGACGGTGCCGTGGACTACATTACCAAGCCGCTGCAACCGGCAATTTTCCGCGCCAGAGTTCGCAACCACCTGGAACTCAAGCTTGCCCGCGATCAGCTCAGCGAGCAGAAATCCGGGCTGGAGGGCGAGGTACAAAGGCGGGTTGCCGAAAACACCCAGCTCGCCACCCGTCTAAAATTGGCGCTTTCCGCATCGGGCCTGGGCATCTGGGAAATGAACCGGGACACCGGCATGCTCAAATTGAGCGAGGACATGTGTGCCCTGCTCGGCATGGATTCTCCGCCAGAAGAACTGGAAGCCACCCTTGCCCTGATCCATCCTGAAGATCGGCCACGCATCACCCGCAGCCTGCTGGAGCCGGAGAAACCCGGTGGGGATACGGTCATCGACGAGTTTCGTATCCGGCACACCAACGGCGACTGGGTCTGGTTCGAAGGTCGCGGCAAGGCGGTCGACCTGGCTGCGGACGGCAAACCGCTGCGGATTGTGGGTACCGTGGCTGACATCAGCCGGCGCAAAGCGATCGAAACCGAGCGCCAGCTTTCGAGCGTGGTATTCACCGGCATCAATGACGGCATTTGCATCACCGATCCGGAAAGCCGCATCCTGCTGGTGAATGAGGCATTTTCACGAGTAAGCGGCTATCGGCAAGACGAGCTGATCGGTCAAACGCCCGCACTCTTCAAATCGGGCATTCACGGAGACGCCTTTTACGCCGCCATCTGGGATGCAGTCACGCAAAACGATGCCTGGCAGGGTGAAATTACCAATCGTTGCAAGAATGGCGAGCTGGTCACTGAATGGCTGAGCATTTCTGCCGTTCGCGACCCGTCCGGCCGCATCACGCATTATGTGAGCATCTTCAGCGATCTCTCGGAACGCAAGGCCGCAGCCCAGCGCATCCAGTACCTGACCAGTTTCGACCCCCTGACCGATTTGCCCAACCGGAGCTTGTTGACCGATAGACTGGACCAGGCACTGATCACGGCACGTCGTTACGACCGGCAAACCGCCGTCATCCTGCTTGATCTCGACCGTTTCCGGGTGATCAACGAAACCCTGGGGCCTTCAGCAGGTGACAGCATTCTCAAGGAAGTCTCGCGGCGCCTGAGTACCCAGGTTCGTGAAGGCGACACCATCGGACGCCGGGCCGGCAACGAATTCGGTTTCGTGATGGCCAATCTGGGTCACGAGCGGGATGTGATGGCACTCGCCCAGCGCATGCAGGACGCGGTCACCACCCCCATCCAGATCGGCACACAAAGCCTGTCACTCACGGCCAGCATCGGTATCAGCCTCGCACCCCGCGATGGCCAGACCGCCGAAGAGCTTCTGAAAACGGCAGATACTGCGCTATCGCGCGCCAAATCCGCCGGCTGCGACACCTTCCGCTTCTATTCGCCGGAAATGGATGCCGATGCCGCCCGCCGGATGACCATGGAGGCCGCGCTGCGCCTGGCGCTCGAAAACAACGAACTCAGCGTGGTGTATCAGCCGCAGGTCAGTCTGGAAAGCGGCAAGGTCATCGGCATGGAAGCCTTGTTGCGCTGGAACACACCGCAACTGGGACAGGTATCGCCCGCCGAATTCATCCCGCTGGCAGAGGAAACCGGCCTGATTCTGCCGATCGGCGAATGGGTACTGCGCACCGCCTGCAATCAGGCCCGCTACTGGCACGACCTCGGTCTGTCCAGTCACTTGCGTCTTGCGGTCAACCTGTCTGCAAGGCAATTTCGCCAGTCCGAACTGGAGGCCGTCGTTGCCCGCGCACTGGCGGACAGCAAGCTGCCGGCAAGCGAACTGGAACTGGAAATTACCGAAACCGCATTCATCGACGATATCGATCAGGCAATCGCCATGTGCGGCGCGCTCAAGCGACTGGGCATCAAGCTGTCACTGGACGATTTCGGCACCGGTTACTCCTCGCTGTCTTCGGTCTCACGCTTCCCCTTCGACAAGATCAAAATCGACCAGAGCTTTGTCCGTGACATCACCGAAAACCCGGTCAACGCTGCCATTGCCAGCGCAACCATTGTCATGGCCCGCAGCCTGAATCTGGCGGTTCTGGCCGAAGGGGTGGAAACCGAGGCGCAAGCCAAATTCCTGCGCAGCCGTCGCTGCGATGCCATTCAGGGCTATCTGTTCAGCAAACCGCTGCCGCCCGCGGAATTCGAGCAGCTCCTGATCGGCCGCAAACATCTGCCGGTGGCAGACACCGCTTGTGCGGGAGAACAATGCCTGCTCATCGTCGATGACGAGCCGAACATCCTCAACGCGCTGACCCGCCTGCTGCGTCGTGAGGGATTCCGCATCCTGACCGCCACCTCGCCCATCGATGCTTTCGACCTGCTGGCAAAAAACCCGGTCCAGGTGATTCTCTCCGACCAGCGCATGCCTGACATGTCGGGTACAGAATTCCTCTCCCGCGTGCGCCAGCTCTACCCGGACACCGTGCGCATCGTGCTGACCGGCTACACCGATCTCGACTCGGTGACCGGCGCGATCAATCGCGGGGCAATTTCCAAGTTTCTGACCAAGCCCTGGGATGACGAACAGTTGCGCGACGAAATTCGTCAGGCCTTCCGGCTGGCGCAGGACAAACACATGAACCGTGCCGGGAGCGCTAGCCTGTGATGAACGGAAACAGCGAAATCACCCTCCTGCTGGTTGACGACGAGCCCTCCATCCTCTCCTCGCTGCGCCGGCTCTTTCGTCCGCAGGGCTACCGCATCCTGAGCGCCGAAAGCGGCGCCGCGGCGCTGGCGCTGCTCGAAAAGGAAAGCGTGCAACTGGTCATTTCCGACATGCGCATGCCGGAAATGGACGGTGCGACGCTACTGCGGGAGGTGCGCTCGCGCTGGCCGGGCATCATGCGCATCCTGCTGACCGGCTACGCCGACATCACGTCCACCATTGCAGCGATCAACCATGGGGAAATTTATCGCTACATTGCCAAGCCCTGGGACGATGCAGAGATGCTCGGCATCGTGCGCGAAGCCCTGGAGCGCCTGCGGCTGGAAATCGAAAATCGCCGGCTGAGCGAACTGACCCACCTGCAGAACGAGGAACTCAAGGCGCTCAATGCCGGGCTGGAGCAAAAAGTAGCCGCGCGCACCGCAGAGTTGACGCAGGCGCTGGCCTTTGTCGAACAATCGCACGGCGAATTGAAAAAGTCCTTTCTCGCCACGGTACAGATGGTTTCCAGCCTGATCGAGCTGCGTAGCGGCCCGCTGGGCAAACAACTGGCCGGGCATGGCAGGCGCGTGGCCGATCTGGCCCGCAATCTGGCCCGCCGGCTGGGCATGCCGGACAGCGAAACGCAAAACGTGATGCTGGCCGGTCTCCTGCACGATATCGGCAAGATCGGTCTGCCCGACAACCTGCTGGGCAAGCCCTACAACCTCCTGGATGGCGAACAGCGCCCCCTGCTGCAAAAGCACCCTCAAATCGGTCACAACATCCTGATCGGCATCGAGCGCTTCCGCGACAGCGCCCACCTGATCAAACATCATCATGAATGCTTCGACGGCAGCGGCTACCCGGAGCGCCTGAGCGGCATCGCCATTCCCCAGGGCAGCCGCATCCTGGCTGTGGCCAATGACTACGACGCACTGCAAGTGGGCACCCTGGTGCAACGCCCCCTGAAACCAACGGAAGCGCTGAGCTACATCGTCGAAAACAGGGGCAAGCGCTACGACCCGACCGTGGTCGACGCCTTTGTTCAACTGATTTCCGAAACCCGCAGCAAGGGTTTCATCGAATTGCCGCTACGCAGCATGCACCTCAAGCCGGGCATGTTGCTGAGCCGCGACCTCAATCACCGTGATGGTTACCTGCTGCTCGCCGCCGGCAGCACCCTGAATGCCGAAATCATCGGCCAGCTGGTGCGCATGGAGGAGGTCGAGGGACAGCATCTTACGGTCTACATCCGCCAGGAGGAAAAATGAGCCGCATCCTGATCGTCGACGACGAAACATCCATACTCAACGCGCTCAAGCGCCTGCTGCGCCACGCGCCATGCAGCTACGGCAAACGGGTATTCAACATTGAGGCCGTGACCTGCAGTTCGCCGGTCGCTGCGCTGGAAATCGCCCGCAATGAGGAATTCGAACTGTTCATCAGCGACTACCGCATGCCGGAAATGGATGGCATCGAATTCCTCAAGGGTGCCAAGGCCTTGCAACCGGATGCTGCACGCCTGATCCTTTCCGGCTATGCCGATCTCAATGCGCTGGTACGCGCGGTCAACGAAGTCGGTATCGAGCGTTTCATCGGCAAACCCTGGAACGACTATGAACTGCTTTCCGCCATTGCTCAGGCGCTGGCACATCGCGAGCTTTTGCTGGAAAACCGCCAACTCGCCGACCTGATCCGGATCGAAATGGGCGACAAAACAGCCCAGCAGCTTGAGGCCGAGCGTCTGGAACGTCTCGAACCCGGAATAACCCAGGTGAACTGGGGCCCGGACGGCTCTGTCCTGGTCGGACACGAGTAAGCCCCCTACATACCCATCGGAGACCCCAAATGGCGCCCCTCAGCCTGGATAAAGACTTTCTCACCGGTGTACCGGCGATGGACGATGAACATCGTGCGCTGGCCGAGGCGATCAACGCATTGGTCGAAGCAGAACACAACTCGGCGCCTGCCAGTGTCGCCAATGCCTTGATGGATCAACTGATCGTTCTCAGCACGGCACATTTCGCGCACGAGGAAGAGTGGATGCGAGCAGGGGGCTGCGTCCCGGAATTTCTCGACAAGCACATTGCAGCGCATCAAAGTTTCATCGAACAGTTGAGTCGCACCCGGCAAGCGATGGCGGCAGGCGGCGACTTCCGGCATCTGGTGAACTTCCTGACCCGCTGGGCAACCCACCACATCCTGGGCATGGACCAGTCTGCAGCACGCCAGATAAGGCTGATCCAGAACGGTCACGAGCCGAGCCAGGCATATTTCGAGCAGCGCCCGCCGGCCAGCGAAGTCCCGACGGCGAGCATGCTTGATGCCATGAGTTCGCTCTATCGCATCATCGCCGAACGCAATGATACGCTGGCCGACTTGAACCAGAACCTGGAACAGCAGGTACAGGCACGCACCGAGGCCTTGACCGAGACCAACCGGAAACTCCTCACCGAACATCAGGCTTTGCGTGACGCCATGCAGGCACTGGAAGCGACCCAGAAACGCCTGCTGGAATCCGAACACAAGCGCTCCAATGAAGCGCGAAGGCACATGGAGTTTTTCCTGTCGCAGATCATCGATGGCGATCCGGTGCCCACGCTGGTGATCGATGCCGAGCATCGCATTACGCACTGGAACAAGGCTTGTGCGGTGATTGCCGGACTGCCCGCAGAAGAGATGCTTGGCACCAAGGAACAATGGCGGGCCTTTTATCCCGAGGCCAGGCCGATTCTGGCCGACCTGATTGTCGACGGTGCGCTTGAAGCCGATCTGAATACCCACTACCACGATATCTTTCGCCGCTCGAAAACGGTCGCCGATGCCTTCGAGGCCGAGAGTTTCTTCCCCCGACTGGGCGTTGATGGGCGCTGGCTTTCCTTCACCGCGGCCCCCATCCGCGATGCCGAAGGACGCATCATCGGCGCCATCGAAACCCTGCAGGATGTGACCGAGCGCCGTCGCGCCGAAGAGGCATTGCGCGACCATCAGGAACAGTTGGCGGCCGAGGTCGCCTCGCGTACCAGCGAGCTGAAAGAGGCCAACAACCGCCTCGCTGCCGAGCAATCAGAGCTCACCGCACTGCTGGCCAAGGTCGACGAAGCCCAGCAGCAAGTCCTGCAATCGGAAAAAATGGCGGCCATAGGCCAATTGGCAGCCGGTGTTGCCCACGAAATCAACAACCCCATCGGCTTCGTCACCTCCAATCTGGGCGCCTTGCGCGGCTATATCACCCACCTGCTCGACCTGATCGATGCCTACGAAAGCGAGAAGCCGGCCGAAATCGCCCAGGCTCGCCAAGCCGCAGATCTCGACTTCCTGCGCGAAGACCTGCCGGCGCTGCTCGACGAATCACAGGATGGACTGGACCGCGTCAGGCGAATTGTCCAGGACTTGAAGGATTTCTCCCGCGTGGATCAGGCCGAATGGCAACATGCGGATCTCAATGCGGCCATGGAAAGCACGCTCAACGTGGTGCGCAACGAATTGAAGTACAAAGCCGACGTGATCGTCGAGCTCGGCAACATTCCGGAAATCGACTGTGTGCCGGCGCAACTCAATCAGGTATTCATGAACCTTCTGGTCAACGCAGCGCAAGCCATTCCCGAACGTGGCAAGATTTTCGTGCGCAGCGGTGTTGACCGCAACTATGTGTGGTTCGAGGTGGAAGACACGGGTCAGGGCATGAGCGACGAGACCTGCCGCCGCATTTTCGAGCCTTTTTTCACTACCAAACCGGTGGGCAAAGGCACAGGGCTGGGCCTGTCGATTTCCTACGATATCGTGGTCAAACGCCACAAAGGCATGCTGGATGTACGCAGCAAGCCCGGCGTGGGCACCTGCTTCCGCATCACGCTGCCAATGGCTGCGGTAATGACAAGCTAGCGTTCGCGCAGCCAGCGCTGCAGGCAGGTGCTCAAGGCCGCGAGATCAATCGGCTTGGAGAGATAGTCATTCATCCCGGCAGCCAGCGCCCGCTCGCGGTCTTCTGCCATGGCGCTGGAGGTCATCGCAATCACGGGAATTGCGGTATCGACACCGTCGACCGTCGCAGCGCGGATCGCAGCGACCGTTTCATAGCCGTCCAGCATCGGCATCTGGCAATCCATCAGGACCAGATCGAATGTCTGGTCAGCAAGATGTTCCAGCACTTCGAGGCCGTTACTGGCCACAGTGACACGATGCCCCATCCGTTCGAGCAATTTGATGGCGAGCATCTGATTGGTCGTATTGTCTTCAGCGAGCAGGATTTTGCCCGCACGCGGTATTTCAGCCACGGTATGCCGGGTCAGGATTTCGGATGAAGGCGTCTGGCTTTGCCCGGTCAACAAGGCACACAGGCTGTTTTCCAGCAAACCGCGCTTGATGGGCTTGGTGAGATAGGCGTCATAACCCGCCTCCTTGCTCAGGCGGGCGTCGCCGCGCTCGGTGACCGAAGTGAGCATCATCAGCTTGATATTGGCCAGCGCCGCCTCGGCACGGATGATCCGGGCCAGCGCCAGCCCGTCGATCACCGGCATGTGCAGGTCGATGATGGCCACTTCCCAGGGCTGTCCGGCCGTCACGGCCTCGCGCAGGCTGTCCAGTCCATCCGCGCTGCCCGAGCACAGGACAGCCTCGCAACCCAGTTCGGACAACTGAAGTTCGAGCACGCGGCGATTGGTGGCGTTGTCGTCAATCACCAGCACCCGACGCCCCCGCAACTCGCACGGCCTTGGGGCCTGACCGACTTGGTTGTTTTCAACCAGACCGAGCGACAACTCGAACCAGAATTCGGAACCTTCCCCGGCGATGCTGTTCACCCCGATCTTGCCGGACATCAGCGCCACGAGCCGTTGGCAGATTGCCAGCCCCAGACCGGTGCCGCCGTAACGGCGAGTGGTCGACGCATCGGCTTGGGAAAAAGCCTGAAACAGGCGTGCCTGCTGATCGGGAGAAATCCCGATGCCGGTATCGTGCACCTCGAAGCGCAATTGCATGTGCGCACCGTCCTGCGACAGGCAGTGAATGTTCAGACGAACTTCGCCCTGACTGGTGAATTTGATCGCGTTACCCAGCAAATTGGTCAGAATCTGGCGCAGGCGCCCCGGATCGCCAAGCAAACTTGCAGGCAAGCCCGGGTCGAGCACGGCGGCCAACTGCAATTGCTTTTGCGCGGCACGCAGGGAAACCGTGGACAACACATCGTCGACCGTTGTCCGCAAATCAAAGGGAATGCTCTCGACATCCAGCTTGCCGGCCTCGATCTTGGAAAAATCGAGAATATCGTTGATCACACACAACAGGGCATTCGCACTGCTGTCGATGACTTCCGCGTACTCCCGCTGTTCGTCATCAAGCGAGGTATCCAGCAAGAGGCTGGTCATGCCGATCACCCCGTTCATCGGCGTCCGGATCTCATGGCTCATATTGGCCAGAAACTCGCTTTTGGTCCGACTGGCCGCCTCCGCGGCATCGCGCGCGGCGGCCAACTCCTGCGTTCTTTCCTCGACCCGTTGCTCGAGATTTCCGGTGTATTCGGCAATGGAAGCCGCCATGCGATTGAAGATGGTGGCAAGGGCATCAATTTCGACGGTCGCAGCCGGCGGTATCCGAGACTGGAAATCGCCATCGGCAATTGCTGCCGTACTGTCACCCAGTTGCCGCATGGGCCGGATCACGATCTTTTCGAGCAGCAGCACCACAACCAGAATGGTCATGAGCATGGCCACGGCAATCAGCATGCCCAGACTGGAAAACCCGCTCTTGCCCACCAGCGGTCGGGTATCGAGCACAGCAAAATTGAGCCAGCCGATCTCACGGAGATACGTCAGTGCCACCAACTCCCGGCGTCCGGAAAGTTCCAGCGGAAGCGCCTCAACCTGAGATTCGCCGTTCACGACCCGCGCCATCGCAGCCTTCAACTGCGCTTGCTCCCCAACATCTGCCAACAGCCCGAAGATGGTGCGGTGCTCGCCACCGCCCTTGGCCTGGGTATTGAGATCGACCAATTGCTGGTCCGGATGTACCTGAATCGCACCGTTGGCATCGGTAAGAATGCCGTAGGCGCCATCCATACCGGTCAACGCCACCGTTTGCGTAAATTCGCCGAGATCAATCCCGGTCCCGGCCATGGCCAGCACGCGATCACCTTCTCGCACCTGAATATTGATCCAGACATTGGTCCGGCCCAGCACGGGATTCGCATCGACATTGAGCTGTACCGCTTGCTTGCTGGCAACGGCTGCAAAGAACCAGGCGTCTTCGGCCACCGCAGGATTCACGACCTGAGTGATGCGACCGCCCGGAAAATCGTTGTCACGGTTGTTGTGGTAGTAGTTGCCTGAGGCCACCGGCACAAAGAAAAAACTGCCGTCACGGAACTGTCGCCGATAACTTTCCAGTTCGGCCAATGCAGCCTTGCGCAAGGCCGGGTTTTGCTCATTGAGCGCCCAGTCGACAAGCAAGGGGGAATCGGCCAGTTTTTTGGCCAGCGCAATTTCGGTGCGCAGCGGCGACAGGATACGCTCACGGTCGAACATTGCCTGACGCTCGACGACGCTGCGGCCGATGCCATCGGCGATGCGTGCGGTCGACAAGGCGTAGAAGGCAATAACCACCACCCCGATCAGTATGAATACCGCAATCAGGGCGCCGGCAAAGCGTCGGATCAAGGAGGGTTTTTGCAGCGGGGGTGGAGCGTTGCGCGCGTTCATGCCATCCGGTCAAAGGCCGGCAAAGCCTGAATCAAAACAACTCGGCCTCACCGTAGCTGGGATTAGGGAAGATACCCCGTTCGACCAATTCCTGAAATTCGTAAACCAGATTTCGGCCATCCTGTTTGGCGCGATAGAGACTGCGGTCCGCTCGACTCAGGACCTCAAGCGGCAGCAGATTGGGATCGACTTCGGCATAGCCGATGCTGATGGTCAATTGCTCAACCCGCGGAAAGCTGTGCGCCTCGATCGCCAGGCGAACCCGCTCGAATACATTGCGCGCCAGTGCGTCGCTCTCTGCCGAAATGATCGCCACAAATTCTTCGCCACCGTAACGGTAGATCAGGTCGCTGGCGCGAAAAGTCGTCTGCATCAGCCGGGCAACCAGCAGCAGGACTTCATCACCCACCATGTGCCCATAGTTGTCGTTGACCATCTTGAAGTGGTCAATATCGATCACCGCCAGCCAATAGCGTCCGGGTGGCTGGCTGCGGCGCCCGATGTCGGTTTCGGTAAAGCTGTCCGGACGCATCATCGCGCTCCAGATCCGGTCGAAATTGTTTTCCAGGGCCTGGCGGTTCAAGAGGCCGGTCAGGCGATCGCGCTGGCTGACGTCGAGCAATGCGTAGTAATTGGAAAAAACCTCCAGCACCCCGCGTATGGTCGCGTCCTCATTCGGTGCCACCTCCCGGTCGCGGGTAAAAACAAAGTAACCACATACTTCATCAGCCCCGAACAGTGGATAAGCGATCTGCAACTGGGTTTCATGCTTGCGCGTGCAGGGTTTGCCAAGCAGCCGAACGTTTTCGGTCAAGGCAAAGATGTCCGGGGGCATTTTCGAGCGCTGCGCAACAATCTCGATACGCTCCACCATGCGCGCCATACCGTCACCCTCGACTTCCCGGGAACGGTGGTAATGAATGACCCGAGCCAGTTTTTGATAGTCATCGAGGCGATACAGCGAAGTATCAAGCACGCCAAGCAGTGGACCGAGCGAACGCAGCAGACTCTGCTCGAGCAACTCGGTATCGCGGATGGAGGTCATCACCCCAAGCTTGCCCAGCAAACCGGGAACCTGAACCTGGCTGTTCGCGCTCAACATGGACGACTTTCTCTACGGAAATATAGGCGAGTGATTATAAATACCCCCCCTATGAAGGGTCGTTAACATTTGTAAATGTTTGGCAATCAAAAAAAACGGGACCCGAAGGTCCCGCAAAGGATAGAGACGACGTCGCTGTTCTCCGAAGTCCCTTCCGCAGAGTGCTCAGTGTGCCGAAGCAGCTGCAGCGCCGAGCCCGGTCTGGGCGCGGATGTACTGCTCTTCGTAGGCTTCCTTTTCCTTGCTGGCACGAACGCTCTTGTCGGTGACGGAGAGCAGCCAGGTGACAAAGAAGGCCAGGGTCATCGAGACGATGGCCGGGTGGTCGTACGGGAAAATGGCCGCCTTGTTGCCGAGGATCTTCACCCAGACAGTCGGCGACAGGATCACCAGACCAACCGACGAAACCAGACCCGCAATACCGCCCCACAGTGCGCCGCGCGTGGTCAGGCCCTTCCAGTACATCGACAGGATGAGAACCGGGAAGTTGACCGAGGAGGCCACGCCAAAGGCAAGCGCAACAAGGAACAGCACGTTCTGGTCCTTGAAGAGGATACCGAGCAGGATGGCGGTAAGACCCAGACCAACCGATGCGTAGCGGGTGACCTTCATTTCCTGTTCGCTGGTCGCCGTACCCTTCTTGATCACGCGGGCATAGAGATCGTGCGAGATGGCTGAAGCGCCAGCCAGGGCCAGACCGGAAACGACGGCGAGGATGGTTGCGAAAGCAACAGCTGACAGGAAGCCGAGGAAAACGTCACCACCCACCGCTTTGGCGAGGTGCATGACGGGCATGTTGCCACCGCCCAGCAGCTTGCCGCCAACCTGTCCACCTTCGAAGAAGGCCGGGTTGGTACCCACGATGGAGATTGCGCCGGCACCGAGAACGATGGTGACGAGGAAGAACAGGCCGATGAAGCCCGTCGCGTAAAACACCGACTTGCGGGCTTCCTTGGCGTTCGGCACGGTGAAGAAGCGCATCATGATGTGCGGCAGACCAGCGGTACCGAACAGCAGGCCGAGCGACAGCGAGAAGGCAGAAACAGGATCCGCCATGAGCGAACCTGGCGCCATCATCTTTTCGCCCAGCTTGTGCGATTCGACGGCCTTGGCAAACAGATTGTCGAGCGACCAGCCGAATTGCGACAGGGTCAGCAGCATTAGCGTGATACCGCCACCGAGCAGCAGGCAGGCCTTGATGATCTGCACCCAGGTCGTTGCCGTCATGCCACCGAAAGTGACATACACCATCATCAAAATACCGACGACAGCAACCGCCGTGTTGTATTCCAGCCCGAAAAGCAGCTGGATCAACTGGCCGGCACCGACCATCTGGACGATGAGGTAGAAACAGACGACGGTCAGCGAACCGATGGCCGCGAAGGTGCGGATGCGGTTCTGGTCGAGGCGGTAGGAGGCGATGTCGGCAAAGGTGAATTTGCCGAGATTGCGCAGGCGTTCCGCCATCAGGAAGAGAATGATCGGCCAGCCGATGAAGAAGCAAACAGCGTAAACGAAGCCGTCGTAGCCCTTGAAATAAACCATCGAGGTGATACCGAGCAGGGTCGCTGCCGACATGTAGTCACCGGCAATGGCCAGGCCATTCTGGAAGCCGGTGATGCCGCCGCCAGCCGTGTAGAAATCGGCCGTGGTTTTGGTCTTGCCGGCTGCCCACTTGGTGATGCCGAGCGTCGCCAGGACGAAAATCATGAACATGGCGATGGCGCTGGCGTTGATCGGCTGCTTCTCGACACCTTCGATGGCGCCACCGGCAGCAAAAACAGTGAAGGAGACTGCGAGCAGACTCCCTGCGATCAGTGCGGTCAGGGAGCGCTTCATTTGCGGGCCTCCTTCAGCACTTCTTCGGTCATGCGGTCGAATTCGCCGTTGGCGCGACTGACGTAAACACCCGTCAGCAACCAGCCACCCACGATGATCAGGGCTGCAAATATCTGCTTCTGACAATATGACACAGATTAAAAAAGAAATAAAAAGCGTGATA
>CALAGF010000153.1 GCA_937892345.1 uncultured Rhodocyclaceae bacterium
CTGGGCACCTGCGGTACTGTTTTGATCAGCAATCCAATCGCCCCCAGCGCCAGCAAGCCGGTCATGACGAACAGGCCGCTCATGCCGATCCAGCCGTAGAGCAAGGGAGCCCCGACCAGTGACAGCGCAAAAACCAGACCGATCGACGAGCCGATCATCGCCATCACCTTGGTGCGATGCGCCTCGCTGGTCAAATCGGCCGCCAGCGCGGTTACCGCTGCGGAAATCGCACCCATGCCCTGCAGCACCCGCCCGACGATCATCCAGTGCATATCGGGCGCCCAAGCCGCAACAAAACTGCCGAATGCGAAGACCAGCAAACCGGCAACGATGACCGGCTTGCGTCCGATCAGATCCGAGGCAATCCCGTAAGGAATCTGGAACAGCGCCTGGGTCAGGCCGTAGGCCCCCAGCGCCAGACCGATCAGGGTCCGGTTGTCCCCTCCGGGCATCTGCGCTGCATGCAGGGCAAATACCGGCAAAATAATGAAGAGGCCGAGCATGCGCAGGGCAAAAATAGCCGCCAGGGAAGCACCAACACGGCGCTCTTGCGGACTCATGCGATCAGGGGAATCAGACATTTTTTATTGTTGCAATGCAGCGAAGCGTCACATCTTAGCAGCTTCAGCCGGCGTCCACGGAAGTGCCTTTCAGCACGATATCGCCCAGCACTTCGAGGCAGGCGCGGTCACGCCCGGCGTGCTTGGCGCGATACAGCGCATCGTCGGCCTGGCGAATGACGTCATCCAGTTTGACCGAAGGCGAGGCGAACACGCCACCGATACTGTAGGTCACGCCAAATGGCGAGCCATCGAAATCCAGTGTGCGCTGACGTACTACGGTCAACAGCTTGCCGGCAATACTTTCCAGTTCGGCAAAACTGGAAAGCCCGAACAGGCCGATCAGGAATTCTTCCCCTCCCCAGCGGGCCACCGCATCATAGGTACGTACCGATTCGCGCAGCATGCTGGCCACTTCGCGCAAGGCATAATCACCCACCGCATGACCGCGGGTATCGTTGATGCGCTTGAAGTAATCAATGTCAACAATCAGGATACCCATGGCCTGCCCGCTCCGTCCCAGCCGGTTGCCCTCGATCTCCAGCCGTTGCATCATGCCGCGCCGATTCAGGACGCCGGTCAGAAAATCGGTATGCGCCATCCGCTCCAGCGCCTCGGTCCGGTCGGCAACCTGCCGCTCCAGATTCTCGGTATGACTGGCGATCCGCTCCGCCATCCGGCGAAAGTTGGTATTCAGGCGACCGATCTCGTCGGCCGAAGCATCCTCCGGCACGGAAGGAAACTGACCGCCGGCAAGCATGCGTGCCGCCTCATCAAGACGTGCCAGACGGCGCACCACCGATTTCTCAAACATATAGGCGGCAGCCAGCAGCACCAGACCGAGCAGGGCAGTCGCCATGAATGCCGCCTTGGTCAGCTTGCCAACCGAACCGGCAGCCGCTTCGGGATGGGTCATGGTCAGGACGAACCACTGAATTTCGGGCACCCAGACAATGCCGGTCAGCTGCCGATGGCCTTGCACCTGCAACTCCAGGGTCAGCACATCCGTATTGCCAGCCACCAGCGCAGCCATCGCCTGGCGCAATGCCTCGGCATCTGCCGGATGATCCAGCAAGCTGAAAACGGTATTTTGCGCCTCTTTGCCAACCGCCTTGCGTACCGAGGCAAAGTCGATCATCGACACATCCTGATGTGCCTGAATGGCGCCATTGCGATCAATCAGGATATTCGCCGCGCCGCCCAGCGGCGTACTCACCACGCTGCGAATGAAATCGGAGAGATCGACGCCTGAACCCGTCACCGCCACGGCCTTGCCGGCCTGATCGCGCACCACGGTGTTGATCCAGATCTTGGTCAGCCCGAGATGGCGGTCGGTATCCACGTTGAGCTGCGTATCCTTGACCCTTTCCAGGGTCACATAAAACCACCCATCCTTGGCCACCTTGCGCTCCAGCGTATAGCGGGGCAAAGCCGGATCGTAAGCACCACGATCATCGTTGTAGTAATAGTGCCCGGAACCGGCCAAGGCGAAAAAATAACTACGGCTGCGGAAAAAGCTGCGGAAGTCTTCCAGTTCGGCAACCGCGCGCAAACGCGCCGCCTGATCGGTTTCATCCTGCGCCCAGGAACGCAGGACCGGGGAACTGGCCATTTTTTGGGCCAAGGTCACTTCACGGGTGACGATACCCAGTATTTTCCCCTTCTCGTACAACACATTGCGCTCGGCAAAACGCTGCCCGAGCTCGCTCATGACTTCGCTGGAATACCAATCGAAGAAACGGTATCCCACAGCGCCCCCGAGCACAAAAATCAGCCCGAACAGGATGAGAAAACGGGATCTGAGATTGAGCGGCATGAATACGAGGGAAAGTCGGTAATTGCTTATTTTAAAGGCAAACGCAGCAGCGGAACCAAGGAATGAAAACTGTATGAACATACAGCTTATCGTGCAAGATGAAGCGCTTTTGCGTATAGTTGGCGCTCCCCAATTTCCGGTCGATACAACGATGGAAACCCTCCGCGTCCGCGGTGCTCGAACCCACAACCTCAAGAACATCAATCTTGATCTGCCGCGCAACCAGCTGATCGTGATTACCGGACTGTCCGGCTCCGGCAAATCATCGCTGGCGTTCGACACGCTGTATGCCGAGGGGCAGCGGCGCTACGTGGAATCACTGTCGGCCTACGCCCGGCAGTTTTTGCAACTCATGGAAAAGCCCGATGTCGATCTGATCGAGGGCCTCAGTCCGGCGATTTCAATCGAGCAGAAAGCCACCAGCCACAACCCGCGCTCGACGGTTGGCACCGTCAC
>CALAGF010000154.1 GCA_937892345.1 uncultured Rhodocyclaceae bacterium
ACCCGATTTGCGAAAGTCCGCCCATGTCCCCCATTCACGATGTCGATGTACTGCTGCTGCTCGCCGTTTCCCTGGCTGCCAAACGCAGGCCGGCCGAACCCGTCGACATCATCGCGGCCATTGATCTGATCCAGAAAAACGTACCGAATGAGGAAAAACTTTCCGATGCCTTCCTGCGCCTGGGGAGTGCCGGGTTGATGTGCGCCTCCGGTGCCGGCATCATTCTCTGCGAACCAGCAAAAGCCATGATCGAACAACTGCCGCGCAAGGCAGATACAGCCGAACGGCTGTTCAGCCTGCGCGACGCCTTGTCGGTCTGGACGCCCGTCGCAGAGGGCAGCGCTGCCCCGATCGCACTGCCTGCCATCGAACTTCGTGCCGCACTGCAGGCCTATCGGGCCAGCGAAGCCGGTAGCGCCAAGAACCTGCTGATGCCCAAAGTGGCAACCAGCGAACCCGCCGCACGTCCCGGACAACGCAAACGCAAGCCGATGGCTGCCCGTCGTCGACGCGACTGAGCAGCCAAAATCCGGCAGCCAGCACGGTCGACCGCAGCATGCGGCCACGCCGCTGCCAGACAACCTTACTTTGACAGGCACAACGCCCATGCAAGACGAACATTTCATCGCGGGCAAGGATGCCTCCCTTGAGCACAGCATCCAGACCATGCAGGCCGGTCTGGCACGCATGGGCTTCGACATCGAAGAATGCACCTGGCTGAATCCGGTCGACAACGTCTGGTCGGTACACATCCGCAACCGCGCCTGTCCGCTGATGTTCACCAACGGCAAGGGCGCCACCCGCCTGGCCGCCCTCGCCAGCGCCCTGGGCGAGTATTTCGAGCGCCTGGCGTGCAATTACTTCTGGAATCACTATTACCTGGGCGAAGCGATTGCCAACCGCCCCTTTGCCCACTATCCCCGTGAACGCTGGTTTCCCGTCAGCGATACGGTGTGGCCGCAAACCTTGCTGACGCCAGAACTGCACGCCTTCTACAATCCGGAAGGCAGCATTCCCGCCGAAACCCTGATCGACATGAACACCGGACATTACGAGCGTGGCATTTGCGCCATCCCGTATATTCGCCAGCGGGACAATGCCGAGGTGTTTTTTCCGGTCAACATCATCAGCAACCTGTATGTCAGTAATGGCATGTCGGCGGGCAATACACCAGCCGAAGCACGAGCGCAGGCCTTGTCTGAAATTCTCGAGCGTTACGTCAAGTTCAAGGTGATTGCCGAAGGACTCTGCCTGCCGGATGTACCGGAGGCCGTGATCGCCCGCTACCCGGCCATTGCCGCCGGGATTGCCGGTCTGCGCGCAGCGGGTTTCGGCGTTCTGGTCAAGGATGCCTCGCTGGGCGGCAAGTATCCGGTGCTGTGCGTGACCTTGCTCAACCCGGAAGACCAGGGCCTCTTCGCCAGCTTCGGCGCCCATCCCCGGTTCGAAATTGCCCTTGAACGGGCGTTGACCGAACTTCTGCAAGGCCGGGCGCTGGACGCGCTCGGCGGCTTCCCGCCACCGGGCCTTGATCTGGAAGAAGTGGCCAGCGCGCCCAACATCGAGATTCACTTTGTGGATTCCAGCGGGATTGTTCATTGGCAGTTCCTCAACGAAGTGCCGGACTACGATTTCTGCGACTGGCAATTCAGCGACTCCACTGCCGCCGATTACCAGTGGCTCTGCGATTGCATTCATGCGGATGAACACGACATCTACATTGCCGATTTCGACCATCTCGGCGTCTATGCCTGCCGTATCCTGGTGCCGGGCATGTCCGAGATTTATCCGGTCGACGACCTCGAATGGGAAAATAACAGCAGCGGCGCGGTCGTTCGCCCGGCCATTCTGAATCTGGCAGAACTGGACGACGAACACTGCGGCCAACTGCTCGACATTCTCAACGAACTCAATCTCGCCGATGAAAAACCGGTTGCAGCCCTGATCGGATTGGCCCCTGACGCGGACTCTTTGTGGGCCGACCTGCGGGTGGGCGAACTGAAGACCTTGCTCGCGCTGGCCATCGGCGATGCCGATGCCGTGCTGGAAGGTTGCGAATGGATACGTCAGTTCGAGCAACTGGATGCCGGGCGCCGCCGCGTCTATCGCTGCATCGCCACCTTGCTCGAGATGGATGATCCGAACGCCTACGAAGAGGCTCTGGTCAGCTTGTATGGCGAAGAGACGCTGGATATGGCCACCGACCTGATCGATGGCGAACTGCGCTTCTTCGGTTTGCAATCGCCAGGCCCCGATCTTGAAGGCTGCATCCTGCATCGCCAGTTGCTCGCCGAATACGAAAAAACCCAGCTTCTGAAATCCTGAACTTTCGCCTCCGGGCCGCACGCCATATCGCCCCTGCTGACCATGTCGATCACTCAAGCCAACAATCCGCTGCACGGCATCACGCTGGACATGATGCTGCGCGAACTGCATGCCCGTTACGGCTGGGAAGGTCTTGCACGGGAGATTGATATTCGCTGCTTCACAATCGACCCGAGTATCAGCTCCAGTCTGAAATTCCTGCGCCGCACCCCCTGGGCGCGTGAACGCGTCGAATCGCTCTATGTTTCCATGCGCCTGCGCGATCAGGCCAATCTTTGAACCCGACCCGCCATGTCCGTACCCGCCATCGATCCTGATCAATACGAAACCCAGCTCGCCACCAAGCTTGAACGCTACCGCACGGCTTTCGCAGCATTCGACTTGCCAGAACCAGCCGTCTTTCGCTCCGAAACCGGCTATTACCGGTTACGCGCCGAATTCCGTATCTGGAAGCATGGCGACGAACTCGACTACGCGATGTTCAATCCGGAAAATCCACGCCAGCCGGTATTGATGAAGGATTTCCCGGTCGCCTGCAAGGCAATCTGCGACTTGATGCCGCGCCTTCGCGAACGCTTTGTTGCAGTTGAAGTGCTCGGTCGACGGCTGTTTTCGGTCGATTTTCTCGCCACACTGAGCGGCGAAATGCTGGTCACCCTGATCTACCACCGCAAACTCGATAGTGACTGGGAAAGCGCCGCCCGCGAGCTGGCCAGCGAATTGGGCATCGGTATTATCGGCCGCAGCAAGGGACAAAAAGTTGTACTGGATCGCGACTGGGTGCTGGAATCTTTTGATTTCAACGGTCGACCGCTGAAATATCAGCAATTCGAGGGCAGTTTCACCCAGCCCAATGGCCATGTGAATCGACAGATGCTGGCCTGGGCTTGCGCACAAGTCGCACCGCTGGGCGGCGATCTCCTCGAACTCTATTGCGGCAACGGCAATTTCACGATGGCGCTTGCACCGCTGTTCAACCGGGTGCTGGCGACAGAAGTCAGCAAATCCTCGGTACACGCCGCGCAATACAACCAGAGGGCCAATGGCATCGAAAATCTGGCGATTGCACGTTTGTCTGCCGAGGAAATCAGTGCGGCCCTGGCCGGAACTGAAATTTTCCAACGCCT
>CALAGF010000155.1 GCA_937892345.1 uncultured Rhodocyclaceae bacterium
CGAAGACACTCTTTCCCTACACGACGCTCTTCCGATCTGTGTGCCGGTCTGGCGTTGGCTGGATGTGCAAGCCGCTTTCCCGCTGGTCAGCCTGGCGACCAAGGAAGAATTTGTCCCGCAAATGGCGGATTTCGAAAAAATTGGCGGCGTCAGCTTCCACAAAGGCTGTTATCCGGGTCAGGAAATCGTTGCGCGCACGCAATATCTTGGCAAGGTCAAACGTCACCTGTTCAGGCTGCTCAGTAGTGCACCGCTCAAAGCCGGCGATGAAATCTACTCCCCCGACAATCTGGAGCAGGCCTGCGGCAAGGTAATGACAGCGGCACCTGCGCCTGCGGGCGGCTATACCGCCCTGGCTGTCGTCCAGTCCAATCATGCAGACACCTTGCACCTCGGTGCGCGCGACGGAGTGGCGCTGGCGGCAACAGCGGTCAACCCGGCCTGATCAGCAAAAATGTGTCTGATTGCCGTGGCGTGGCAGGTTCATCCAGCCTATCCGCTGGTGCTTGCTGCCAATCGCGATGAGTTCCACGCGCGCCCCACGGCGGCGGCAGACTGGTGGCCGGACGCACCCGGTATTTTTGGTGGGCGCGATCTGCAAGCGGGTGGCACGTGGTTGGGGGCAAGCCGGCATGGCCGGTTTGCCGCGATCACCAATGTTCGCGAACCGGATTCTCCCCTCGGAAAATGCTCGCGCGGCGCGTTGACCGCAGCATTTCTGCAAAGTGAGCTGAGCGCGGCCCGGTTTTCAGAAACAGTGCAGTACGAGGATTACGCCGGCTTCAATCTCCTGCTTGGCGATGGCAAATCCCTGATTTATTGCAGCAACCGGGAAGATAGTGCTCGCGAATTGCCGCCCGGCATTTACGGGCTGTCCAATCATCGTCTCGACACCCCTTGGCCGAAGCTGCTCAAATTGCGCTCGGCCATGGCGGAATGTCTCGATGAACTGCCGTCGACCGCAGCATTGTTCCGCCTGCTCTCGGATACAACGATAGCGCCCGACCACGAACTGCCGGCGACGGGCGTTTCCTTGGCTTGGGAGCGTGTTCTCTCCGCCATCTTTGTGACGACTGAAGGCTACGGCACCCGCGCCTCAACAGTGTTGCTGCAGGCGTCAGACGGGTCGATGCAACTGGAAGAGCACAGCTTTGCCGCCGATGGCACCCGCAGCACAGTGCTTCTGGGCGGCTGAAAATTCAGTCTTCGCGGATGTCGACCGTGGTATAGCAAGGTACCAGATCAAATAACTCGATGATGTCAGGCGTGTGCATACGCACGCAGCCATGCGAACCGGGCCTGCCCATTTCAGCAGAATCCGGCGCCCCGTGGATATAGACGAAGCGGCGCATGGTATCGACACAGCCATGACGATTTTTTCCGGGTTCGCAACCGCACAACCAGAAAATTCGGGTGAGGATCCAGTCACGCCCTGGAAACTCGTCGGCCAGCGCCGGCGTCCAGATTTCGCCGGTGGGGCGGCGGCGGACAAAAACCGTGTTTTCAGGTGCTCCTGCGCCAATTTTGGCGCGGATACGATGTCGGCCACGCGGCGTCTGATAACTGCCCGATATTTCGCCAACGCCGGCTTTTGCTGTCGAAACAGGGTATTCACGCAAAATACAGCCTTGCTCGTCGAGGACTCGCAGGGTTTGACTGGCCACCGAAATATCGATTTTCATGAGGTTTTTTTACGTCGACCGGCGAAAAACGCGGACAAGATGCGGCTGCACTCCTCAGCCAGCAAACCGCCCTCAACACGTGTGTGGTGATTCAGCC
>CALAGF010000156.1 GCA_937892345.1 uncultured Rhodocyclaceae bacterium
GCATCCAGGGCTATGAAATGGCGCTGCACTACCTGGTGCGCAAGCTGGCCAAGGCCGCTTAGCTGTTCTTTGTTGCTTTGAGGCTCTTCCCCATCCATGGAGGGCGTCGGCACCTTGAACTTTAAGGGTATTCGTAAAAGTGTGTGGGCGCCGGGAGGTGCTGACGATGGCGCACACGGTCTATAGATCGTAAAAGCGTGTTGCCTTTTCTCGCCAAGACGGATAGAATTTATTTTGCTAAATCGTAAAATCGTGTTGGAGAGTACCTATGAATGTTGCCTCACCCATTGCTGAAACGGCACGCCTCGAAACCGCCACCGAGACACTCGCCGAGTACATCGGGTACTTGAACTGTGAGATCGACACCGAGCAGGAAAAAGTCGAGCCGAACCCTGAGCGCATCACTGCACTTGAGCACGAATTGGACATTGTTCTTGGCGAGCGCCGGGCGCTGACGCCAAGCAATCGCGACATCATCAACCGGGCGCTGTACGTCTACGCGCCAATGCTGAAACCTATGCAATCCTGATCTCATGACAGATCGCCAGTTCCTGCTGACGGCTGCCAAGCACGCCGCTATCTACCGAAAGATCGAAGCGCATCATTTCAGCGGGACAACTCCGCAGGATAGCCCGAAGGTCATCATTCTTGGCGGTCAGCCCGGCGCAGGCAAAAGTGGCTTGCTGGAGGCGAGTAAGCAGGACTTCCCTGGCTGTAATGTGGTGTCGATCAATGGGGACGAACTGCGTTACTACCATCCGCAATATAGGGAAATCCAAAAGGCGGATGAGCGACATTTCGCTGAATTAACCGATCCGCATGCAAGGCAGTGGACGAAGCAGCTTTTTGATCGTACGATTGAGACTCGGCGGAACATCCTCTTTGAGGGAACCATGCGTGAGGCTGGGCCTATCACGCAAACAATGGCCCGGTTGAAGTCGTCAGGGTATCAAATCACTGCTCGGATCATTGCTGCCAGCGAGCACGATAGTGTTGCGGGCATCTTTCGACGCTACGAAGAGCAGAAAGCAGCCAAGGGTTTCGGCCGTTGGTCGAATATCAAAGCCCACAACGAAGCGTATGTGGGTGTGCCTGTAACGGTTGGGCTGATAGAAGATCATTGCTTTGCTGATCGTGTAGAGGTCTACAACAGGCGCGGCGTGTTGTTGTATGCCAATATCCTTGAGCAAGGAGGCTGGTCACAAAAACCCCAAGGCGCGGCAGTTATTCAAGCTGAAAGAAACCGATGCCCGACAGTCGATGAAGTTCGGCAACGTGAGTCGGAATGGTCAACGGTTTTGACGATGATGTCTGCGCGTCGCGCAGCAGAATTAGATATTCAAATTGTGCGCAATGTGGCTGAAACATACCTTCATTGCGAATATCAGGCCAATGCTTCCAGCTATCACGACGAGATTCTGCGACGTGTAAGTGGGCTTTCGTCGCTCGAACGAGCAGCCGGTGCCGCCTATACCTTATGGCAAATTGCAGACACAACAATTCTCAGTACAAGTAACCCTGATTGTGTCGATTGGCACGCCGTTGACAGGGCGGTCGTGATCGAAAGCATCGGCGAACATCAGCAAACTTCCGAAAGCGTAGCTGAAGTTCTTTGCAAATACAGCCCCGGCACAGTTTCATTGGCTGGCAAAGCAATTGCGCTGGAGGCCATCAACCGATTCATTCTTGAACAGTCGGCGTGGCCCAGCGCCGGACATGCTGGCGAGGGATGTGAGCCATGAAGTTCCCCGGTGTCAAACGCCGCCCTCCTTTCGTGACGTTGCCACGACACAAGCGCAGTCACGAGGTCATTCGCCTCAAGGGCAAGATGCGCCGCGATGCAGCCGAGTACGGTG
>CALAGF010000157.1 GCA_937892345.1 uncultured Rhodocyclaceae bacterium
GATCTGTGGCCCGATTTCAAAGGTGGCATCGAGATTCTGCATACCCTTGCGGGCCTCGATGTCGTCGCTGCTGGCAGGTGGCGACAGGGCGGCAGAGAGCGTCAGCTCAAGCCGGTCGTTGTCGAAAAACGTGCCGCGCAGCCCGTGGCGATCCGCCTTGAGAAAATCGCCGTGGTAAGTGAAGTGCGGGACCGGCATGACGAAGTTGCTGCTCTGATCCGAGCCGCGATAGGCCGGAAAGCTGAAGGCCGCAACCCCGGCGCCAATTTCCCAGAGCGGGACGTCTTCGGCAGCGGCGCTCAAGGGCAAACAGGCCGCCAAAGCCAGCGTCGCGGCAAGTCGGGGGGCTTTCTTCAACACGGGGATTCCTCCAGCGCATGCAGCGCCATGGCTTCGATCTCGACCAGCAGATCGCTTCGGCAGACATCGGCCTCGACATACAGCAACTCGGCACCGGCCAGCGCTGTTTCAAGGACAGCGCTCACCTGTGCAAAATCAGCCAGATGCCGCAGATACACACGGTAAACCAGTGCCAGCGGCAAAAATTCGGCAGAGCGGCGTTTGCGGTTGGCCTCGGCCAGCACCGCCAGCACATTGGCCAGCGCTTCGCGGGTTTGTCCGGCGACATCGCCGGCATGCACCGTCTGGTGACCCACAATACTGGCCGTACCGGAAATGAACAGAATTTCCTGTCCCGGCGGATAGACAAGCGCAGCGCGCGAAAAGGTCGGGCTGCGCGGGCCGTATTCGGCCGGGTAATTGTAGGCACTGACCTGACGTGGATTTTCCACCGGCACCGCCGGCGTCGCCCCGGCCAGAAAAGCAACCGACAACGGCCCTTGGCGCAGACCCAGCGCACAGGCTGCCGGCACATTGCCGGTGGAACCGCGCCGACAGGCTAGAAAGGCATCCTGCCGACCGATATTGAATTGGCGATAACGCTCCAGCCCGTGCGTTTCACCATTGATGTCGCTCAGGTAATTCCACACCCGCCACAGCGCCGGCAGACCCTGCGCATCGAGCAGGGCAAAGATGCGCCGGTAGGCGACTTCGCTCGCCGCCTGCACTGGAGAATCGGGAAAATCCGCCTCATCCAGTTCGATCACACCGAACAGCACATCACCGCTGCGTCGCCACGCGATCCCTTCAAAATTTCCCGATTGGCAGGGTGCATCGACCAGCCAGGCTTCCTGTACCAAGGTTGCGGTCGACCCGGGCAAGCTGGCGAAAATCCCCTGTTCCGGCCAGTCGACCGCAGCTGTCGCTGCGCCCAGGCGAAAAGCCCCAAGCACCTGCGCCGTTCCACGTGGAACGGCTGCTGGATCGAAGGCGGAGGAATATTTCAGGAAAGACACGTCAGAGCGAAGTCATCGCTGGATCGTCGACCCGCTGGATATTGAACTGCCGTCGCTTCCAGCCCATGAAAGCCCGGCGCGGCTGGATCACATTGGCAAAATAGTAGAGGACCTTGAACATCCAGATCGAAGGCCAAATCGGTGTCTTGCCGAAAATGTCACCGGCCAGCATGGACAGCACGGCTTCCTTGGTCCGGAATAGATTGCGCGGCCCCATGAAGAAATCGCGCATGATCGGATTGGTCACCCGATAAATGAACCAGGAAAACTCCTTGGGCCCATGCTTCATCAGCTTGTCGAAGCGCTTGAGCGCCGCCGGCGCCTTGGCGGGTGTTTTGAGACAGGTATCAATCGCCTCCGCTGCCAGCACGCCACTGTTCATCGCCAGCAAAACGCCGGAGGAAAAAACCGGGTCGATGAAGGCGTAGGCATCGCCGAGCATGACGTAGTTTTCACCGTGGTTGCGCTCGGACACATAGGAAAAGTTGCCCGTTGCTTCGACTTCGTTCACCAGCGTCGCATTCATCAAGCGCTCGCCCAATTTGGGGCACATCGCAAAACCATCGCGCAGGAACTGTTCCAGACTGCGTTCACCCTTGGTCTGCATGAAATACGGCCAAGTCACCATCCCGATGCTGGTGACGTCGTTCTGCATCGGGATGAACCAGAACCAGCCGTGCTCGAACCAGAAAATCGTGATGTTGCCGGCTGCTTGTCCTTCCAGGCGTTTGGCGCCGGTGAAATGACCGTAGATCGCCGAACTGTTGTGCTTGGGGTTGCGGTGCTTGATGCGGAAGCGGTTGGCCAGAAAGGTATCGCGACCCGAGGCATCAACCACGAAACGCGCCTGCCACTCGCTCTCCCGGCCATCATCGTGGATCGCACGAACTACGGCTGACTTGTCGTCGAGAAAATCGACCCCTTTTGCCTTGCAGCCTTCATGCACTTCAACCCCCTTGCGGGCGGCGTTGCGGATCAGGATGGTGTCGAATTCGTCACGCTTGACCTGATAGGCACTGGGCATCGATTTGTCCCAGGCTTCAGCAAAATGAAAAACCGAGGACATGTCGTGGTTGGGCGAAACGAATTCGGCGCCCGGCTTGTGCATGCCGATGGCGCGCACTTCGTCGGCAATGCCCATGGACTCGAATAATGGCAGATTGGCCGGCAGCAAGGATTCGCCAATGTGGAAGCGTGGATGATGATCCTTCTCGAGAATCACCACCTTGTAGCCTTTTTCGGCCAGCATGGGTGCTACGGTCGTTCCCGCCGGCCCGCCGCCGATAACCAGAACGTCACATTGTTGACGTTCCACTGCCTGTATTTGCTGTTCCATCCGTACCCACCCCCGGTCTGGCTTCCCTGTCGCGCTATCAATATTTTTTGTCGTGGACAAAGGGCGGATCAGCCCCCGGTCAGCCCGTGATTATACCGCTGTCGAACATGCTCCCGCGCTACTGCAACTGCTGCCCTCATACACCACCGGGATGATCTGCTTCATGGCCTCCCGGCGTGACAGCTTGACCGGCGACATCGAAACAATATTGTCGATCTGCAAGTCGGTGCTGAGTTGTGGCCTGAGACCGACCGGCTGGCGTGGATGGCGCTTGAACTCGCGCTTGGCGCGTTCCATGTCTTCCTTGTTGGCGCTGAAATAGCGCATTGCCGCCAGGGTTTCCGGCAGGTGCCTGAGCACGTGCCAAAGACTCCAGCGATGCTGCCAGAGACGTTTGGCAAAGCGCCGACGGTAGCCCTTGCTATCGTAGAAGCGCTTGATATGCCAGTTGTAGAGGGCATCCATTTCCTCGCGGGAGGAGAAGCCCTCGGGCAGATAGACGAAATTCAAGCAGTTCATCAGACGCCAGTCCTCGATCATCTCTCCGCCGGTATTGCTGGCGCATTCATCCCAAATTGGCGCCCCGTGCAGGGGGCTGAACTTGGTCATGTTCATCTCGTCGAGATCAAGCGAGAGAATGAAATCGCTGGTCACCTTCACGGTTTCCGGCGTCTCGCCCGGCATGCCGAAGATGAACAGGCCCTTGGCGCGCAGCCCGGCAGCGTGAATCTGGCGCACAGTGTCGCGCACCGCATCCAGCGTGACGCCGGCCTTGTGCCGCTCCATCATGCCGGGATCCGCCGACTCCACACCCATCGACACCATCAAGGCACCGGCTTTTTTCAGTTTTTGCAGCATTTCGTCCGAGGTATGGCCGGTACGGATCGCGCAATTCCACTGCACACCAAGCGGTTTGTCGATCAGCAACTGACACAGATCCATCACACGCTGCTTCTTGGCGGTGAACAAATCGTCGTACATGTTGATGTGATACACGCCGAAGTTGTCCCGCAGGTACTTCATGTGATCGTAGGTATATTGCGCGGAATTGGTCTTGTACTGCCGCTCAAACACCGTTCGGTCGCAAAATGAACAGGTATAGGGACAGCCGCGCGAAGTGATCATCGTCGCACCATAACGCTGTGCATAGGCAAACAGGGGCAGGTGGTAGGCATGCGGAAAACCGGCCAGTTTTTCGTAGGCGGGGAAGGGTAGTTCGTCGAGATCGAGAATGCGGTCGCGACGCGGGTTGACCACAATCCGCCCGTCATCGTTACGCCAGATCAGGTTACCGATATCCGCCAGTGGCTTGCCATCGGCCAATTCAAGCAGGGCGCCTTCCCCTTCACCGATCACCAGATAGTCGATTTCCGGGAATTTTTCCAGAATCGGTGCCCCCAGCGAGGAGACATGCACATTCCCGAAAACGATCTTGATTTCGGGGCGTCTTTCACGGATATAAAGCGCCATATCCGCCGCATCCATGAAGCCGGAGGTGGTAGCGGAAAACCCGACCATTTCCGGGTTGGTTGCCAGAATGATTTCGGCATTCGCCTCGATACCGGCCGGCGCATAGGGACCCAGACAATCATGCAACTGGACGCTGTGGCCGAATTTTTCCAGCCAGCTGGCCAGCTGCATGATGCCAATCGGCGGCATGCGGTTGGCCAGCACCGAGAAATCGGGCTGACCGGGGACAAAATTGAAGCCTGCCGGATGGACGAGGGTAATGCGCATGGAAAATCCTCTTGAAAACAGCCCCTGATTTTATGGGAAAAAAGGATTTCGCCAGGTCAAAACCTGCATCAAATGCTGCCGAAGGTATCCAGTGCAAATTTGATGATCAGCAAGCCGGCCAGGCACAGAAAAATCCCGCGGATAAAACCGCTGCCATAACGCAGGGCCAGCCAGCTGCCGGTCGCTGAACCGCCCACGTTGGCCATGGCCATTCCCACCGCAAGCGGCAGCAGAATGTGGCCGGCAGGCAGGAAAAATGCCATCGCGGCAAGATTGGTAGCCACATTGACCACCTTGGAAGCTGCCGAGGCATGCAGGAAATCGAAGCCAAAAACGCGGACGAACAGGAAGATCAGGAAACTCCCTGTACCCGGCCCGAAAAAACCGTCGTAAAACCCGATGGCTCCGCCCAGCAGCACGGCATAGATCACTTCGCGATGGCCGCTGTGTGCCGGTTGGTGCACCAGGCCAAAATCCTTCTTCCTCAGGGTGTAGACCGCAGCAAAGACCAGCAGCATCAGGATCAGCGGACGCACGGCATCTTTAGGCAGCCAGGCAACAGCCGCAGCACCGGCATACGACAAGAGGAAAGCAGAAATCGCCGCTGGCAGGATGGTGCGCCAGGGCATGCGCACCCGGCGAGCGTAGCGCCAAGCCGCATTCGCGGTACCGCAAACACTGGCGAATTTATTGGTACCGAACAAGGTCGCCGGCGCAGCCTGTGGAAAGGTGGCAAACAAAGCGGGAATCTGGATCAGTCCGCCACCGCCAACCACGGCATCCACCAGGCCGGCAATATAAGCCGCAAGCACCAGCGCAGCGACGCCGGCGTCGAGCAGCTCGGGCATCATCGGCAAGCCCCGAACACCCTTTCGAGGGCAGCGGACTTGCCGGCTATGTCGTTATAATGCGTGCTCACATCGAGGAACCCAGGCATGGATAATCTGACTTTGTTGGTGTTGATCGGCGCAGCCGTGCTGGTTGCTGTCTTTCTTCTGAAGCGCAAAAACAATGAAAGCGCATCGGAAAAACTGCCGGAACGCACCAGGCAACGCAACACAACGCACGGCGATGGTCGCCAGCAATCGCTTGAGCTCGATCCCCAGACCCGCTTCATCGACACGCCAAAACGCAAGCAATACCGGCTGCTCAACGACAGCGAGCAGGAACTCTATCACCGTCTGTGTGAAGCCATGCCCAACATGCGTGTCTTTTCCCAAGTGGGCGTAGCCCAGCTGGCGCTGGCCCGTGGCCGTCAGGAAGCCCAGCGTCTGGGTCGCATGGCCGGAAGGGGTGTCGATTTCGTGGTCTGCGACCAGGAATTCGCCATCGTTGCTGCCATTGAACTGGCCTGGCCGACCACTGCAGCACAGGAAGGTGAGGGCGTCGAAGACGAAAAGCGGGTTGCGCTGCAGAGTCTGGGCATTCCGTTGATTGTTTTCCGCCCCAACAAGCTGCCGGATGCCGATACGATCAGCCACGAAATTGCCGATGCAATCATTCGCCGCAACCGGATGGAAGCCGAGCGACATTAAGCCGCTATCCAGATTCAGCCGCTTACTTGCCAATACAGAAGCGGCTGAAGATGACCCCGAGCAGGTCATCCGCAGTAAATTCTCCGGTAATTTCCCCTAGTGCCTGCTGCGTCAGGCGCAGTTCCTCAGCAAACAGTTCAAGCGCCGGCATCGCACCGGATACCACAGCGCGCGCACTCGCCAGATGCGTTCTTGCGCTGGCCAGCGCCCGCAAATGGCGCTCCCGGGCGATGAATACATCTTCGGCCTGATGCCAGCCGGCAATCCGCAAAAGCTCGTCGCGTAGCAGGTCCATTCCCTGATTGGCCTTGGCCGAGAGGGAGATGGCCACACCATCCGCTTCATCGTGACGTTCCGGCGCGCGGCCTGCGAGATCAATCTTGTTGAACACGGTAATGCGCTGCAGGCGCTCCGGCATACGGGCGAGGATTTCGCGATCGGCATCGCCAACACCCACTCGGGCGTCAACCAGCAACAACACGACATCCGCCTTTTCGATCTCTCGCCATGAGCGCTCGATGCCGATCCGTTCGACTTCGTCCTCGGTTTCGCGCAGACCGGCGGTATCGATCACATGCAGCGGAATTCCTTCAATCTGGATGGTCGACCGCAGGGCATCGCGCGTCGTGCCGGCGATCGGCGTCACAATGGCCAGTTCATCACCGCTCAAGCGGTTCAACAGCGAAGATTTTCCAACATTCGGCTGACCGGCCAACACCACATGCAGCCCGCTTTGCAGCAGCTTGCCCTGACCGGCACGTTCAAAGATTTCGGCGAGCTTGTCGTGCAGTTTGTCCAAACGACCGAAAGCATTGGCGGCCTTGAGGAAATCAATGTCTTCCTCGGGAAAATCCAGCGTGGCTTCAACCAGCATGCGCAAATTGATCAATTCCTCGTTCAGTTCGCCAATTGCACGCGAAAACTCACCTTGCAGCGAACGCACCGCGGAGCGGGCGGCACTGGCCGTCGCAGCATCGATCAGGTCAGCAACAGCCTCGGCTTGCGCCAGATCCATCTTGCCGTTGAGAAAGGCACGGCGACTGAATTCGCCGGGTTCGGCCAGTCTCGCGCCCAGATCGAGACAGCGCGCGAGCAGCATCTGCATGACCACAGGCCCGCCGTGACCCTGCAACTCCAGTACGTCTTCACCGGTAAACGAGTGCGGATCGGGGAAAAACAACAGAATGCCGGTGTCGACCGTTGTACCGTCTGCCGCCTTGAAATCAGCCAGCGTGGCATAACGCGGTCTGGGCGTTTTGCCAGTCAGCGCAAAAGCAAAGGGCAGCAAATTGCTGCCCGATACCCTGATCACGCCGACACCGCCACGGCCGGGAGCCGTAGCGATGGCAGCGATCGTGTCGGTGTTTATTTCACGACCCACACCTTATGCCTTGGCGTCATTGGCTGCCTTGCCACCCGATTCCATCATGCGGGTGATCTGCCACTGTTGGGCAATCGACAGCACGTTGTTAACCACCCAATACAGCACCAGACCGGCGGGGAACCAGAAGAACATCACCCCGAAGATCAAGGGCATGGCCATCATCACCTTGGCCTGGATAGGATCCGGCGGCGTCGGATTGAGTTTCATCTGAACGAACATCGAAACCATCATGATCACCGGCAGGATGAACCAAGGATCAGGCGAAGCCAAGTCGGTAATCCAGCCCACCCACGGTGCGTCGCGCATTTCGACAGCGCCGAGCAGCACCCAGTAGAGTGCAATGAACACCGGAATCTGAATCAGGATCGGCAGGCAGCCACCGAGCGGATTGATCTTTTCAGTCTGGTACAGCTTCATCATTTCCTGGTTCAGACGGGCCTTGTCATCGCCATAGCGCTCCTTGAGCTGGGTCAGGCGCGGCGTGACCAGACGCATCTTGGCCATCGACTTGTAAGAAGCAGCGGAGAGCGGGAAGAAAGCCAGCTTGATCAGCACGGTCAGAATGACGATTGCCCAGCCCCAGTTGCCAATCACACCATGAATGGCTTCAAGACCCCAGAAAATCGGTGCTGCAATCACGGTCAGCCAACCGTAATCAACCACCAGTTCAAGTCCGGGCGCCATCTTCTTTAGCTCGGACTGGATTTGCGGGCCGGCAAACAGGGTCATCCCGGTTTCGCCTTTTGCACCAGGCGCAATTTCGGCCACCGGCACAATCAAGCCGCTCTGGTAGAGCTTGCTGCCTTCCAGCTTGCTTGCGTAAAACTCGCGTTGGGTACCGGTTTTGGGCACGTAAGCGGAGACAAAATAGTGCTGAACCACCGCCACCCAGCCGTTATCCGCCGTTTTCGCGAACTTCGCGCTCTTGTCAGCAATATCGCCCCACTTCAGCTTCTGATATTTTTCTGCGTCGGTATAAACGGCGGGACCGGTAAAGGTCTGCATCATGGTGGTATCGCCAGCCGAGGCAGAGTCATCTCTCTGCAACTGGTAATAGGCATGGGCGGCCATTGGCTTGTCACCGCCATTGACGATTTCCCAGCTTACGTCAATCACGTAGGAACCCCGCTTGAAGGTCAGAATCTTTGCGACCTTGACCCCATTGGCTGCGTCGGCTTCGAGACGAACCTTGAGTTCATCGCTGCCAGCAGCCAATTCATCCGGCCCCTGAACCCGCGTAAACACAGTGCGATGCGTGGGCAAACCATCGCCCAGCAAGCCACTTTGGGCAACATAGTGGTGGCTGGGATCAAACAGCATGAAGGTCTTCGACTTGTCTTCATGATCCTTGTACTTCAGCAATTCCATGCCGATGAGATCGCCACCCTGCGTTGAAATCGTTGCTTTCAACAAGTCGGTGCTGATGGAAAAACTGGGTGACGTTTCAGCAGCAGGCGCCGGGCTGGCAGGAAGTGCTGTGGCGCCAACCTGCAAACTGGCAGAAGGCTTGGGAAGGGAAGCATTGCCGGAGGGATTTCCCTGAGCAGCAGCCACTTGGGCAACCGGTTGCGGCTGTTTGTAAACCTGCCATTTTTCCCACAGCATGAAGCTGGAGAAGGCAAAGATCATGACCAGTATCAGACGTCGAGTATCCATGTGCTGCCTACTTAAATGTTGGAATTTCAAGGTACGGGATCATACCCGCCTGGGTGCCAGGGGTGACAGCGGCAGATACGTTTGGTACCCAGCCAGCCACCTTTGACGGGGCCGTACTTTTCGATGGCGTCGATTGTATATTCCGAACATGTCGGAAAATAGCGGCATCGGCGTCCGATCAGCGGGCTGATTGCATATTGGTATACGCGAACCAGACCGATCATCAGGAATTTCATCGGGATTCCCGCTGTTGGCGCGGGCGAATCAGGCGCTCAAGCAACTTCACGAAATCATCTGCGATCGCTTTGCCATCAAGCGGCATTGGCTTCGCACACAATCTCACAATCAGGTCGCAGGCCGGTAGTTTCTCGCGCTGCAGACGAAAACGCTCGCGCACGATGCGTTTGACCCGATTACGGTCAACGGCGCGCTTGAGCAGTTTCTTGCCGATCACCAAACCAAGCCGGGGGTCTGCCAGACCTTCCGGACGCGGCTGATAATGAAGCATCAGCCAGGTACCGCGTATCGCCTTCCTGAAACCAAAAACGGATGAAAATTCATCCGTTTTGGTCAGGCGATAGCGTCTGGCGAAGCATTGATTCACCTCGCCGGATTCCGGCTTAAACAGCCAGACGCTTGCGGCCCTTGGCGCGGCGAGCGGCGAGAACGGCACGGCCGCCCTTGGTGCGCGAACGGACCAGGAAGCCATGGGTGCGCTTGCGGCGCACGACCGACGGTTGATACGTGCGTTTCATGTTGTAATTCCTTGATGTACTGAGAAAAACGCGTGATTACACATTGTTTGACCCCATTCTGTCAAGACGATTTATTTCCTCAAGCTGTGGATAACTTTTTGGATGAGCGGTAGAATCTTGGTCTCGCTGCTCGTTCTGACAGCTTGGATATTTCCCGCTAATATCAATAATAAACATATAGTTATAAAGATTCGCAGCTTAAGTTTACAAGCCTGCGGACAGGAGTTTTTTGTTCAATGGCCGGTTTCTGGGAATCCTGTCTTAAACGCTTCGAGCAGGAACTGCCCGCTCAGCAATTCAACACATGGATCAAGCCACTACGCCTGGAAGGCGAAGAAGCGCCCTCTACGGACGGCTTGCGCCTGATTGCGCCAAATACCTTTATCGCCAAATGGATTCGCGACCGCTATCTGTCGCGCATCGAGGAATACAGCCAGGAGTTCTTTCAAACTGAAATCAGTATTGCGCTGATCATTCAGTCGGGAAAAGCCCCTGGGCCGAAACCCGCAAGCTCGCCCGTCAGCGGACAAGAGCCTGCAACAGTTTCCAACAACAACAGTCCTGCTCAGGCCAGTCAGGAAAAATTGCCGGGGCGGAGCGGGGTTTACGACAAATCACGCCTTTTCTCCAATTTTACCTTCGATAATCTTGTCGTCGGGAAAGCCAACGATCTGGCCCGGGCAGCCGCCATTCAAGTGGGTAACAATCCTGGTGGCTCATATAATCCGCTATTCATTTACGGCGGCGCCGGGCTGGGCAAAACCCATTTGATTCACGCCATCGGCAATCTCATCCTCGCGGAAAATCCCGGCAAGGTCGTTCGTTATGTTCACGCAGAGGATTATTACTCTGACGTGGTGCGGGCATATCAGCAAAAGGCTTTTGATACCTTCAAGCGCAACTACCGCTCGGTTGACGTGCTGCTCCTTGATGATGTGCAGTTTTTCAACGGCAAGGCCCGTTCTCAGGAAGAGTTCTTTTTCTTGTTCAACGCGCTGATTGAGGCCCGCAAACAACTCATCATCACTTGCGATACCTACCCCAAGGATATCAATGGTCTGGATGACCGGCTGGTCACCCGCTTTGACTGGGGTCTGACCGTTCAGATCGAGCCACCTGAACTCGAAATGCGCGTTGCCATCCTCAAGAAAAAGGCCGAAGCAGAGGATATTCAGCTCGACGACGAAGTTGCCTTCTTCATTGCCAAGCATCTGCGTTCCAATGTCCGCGAGCTTGAAGGGGCGCTCAAGCGCGTACTGGCCTATT
>CALAGF010000158.1 GCA_937892345.1 uncultured Rhodocyclaceae bacterium
CCGCGCCCGACTGATAGTCGCTGACACTCCCCAGGCGGCGCACGGCACCCGCATAGGGTGTATTGATCACCCTTTCACCATCCGCATCGCGAATGACGATGGATGTCGCCCGACCTTCCGGCGATGGCAAAAGGACAAAGCGCTCACTGGCGCAACCTGCGAGTCCGAGTGCAATCGACAGCAACAAAAAGGGCTTATTCATCGTTGCCATCCATGACTTCAATCACAAATTCCGTCCCGCGCACCCCAAGCACCGAGGTCGGTGTGCGGAAATCAACTGATTCGGGTGTCTTGCGGGCAATTCGTCCCGTCGCCACGGAGAGCGTGCCCTTGCGCACGCCGATGGTCATTTCACCGGCCTCGGTGACGGTGTCGTAACGGAATTTGTCGACCACGATGACGGCATTGGCGCCGGCAGAAAGCAGGGTGTTATCGCGCAGGGTAACGCCGACGGCACTATGGTTCCCGGTGCGCAACTTGTCACCCACCTCGACGGCTGCACCCACTGTTGCCGGCATTCGCTGACCCGCACGTTCGATGCTCACTTGCCCCTTGCTGTTCTTGACCATGCCTGCCAGTTCAGCAGCCCATGCCTGACTGGCAAATGCACCCAAGGCCAGCGTGAAAGCCAGCGCGCGTTGTGCTTTAATCATCTTCCTGCTCCAGGTAATGCTCATGGCCCCGCATTCTACGAAACTTTCCTTACCCGCGTCTCATGCTGCGTTGGCCGATCTGTTCCTCTGGCTCGGCGAACAGTCGGTGCGGCTCGCTGTGCCGGAAGCCGATCAGTTGCGTCTGCAATTGATCGCCGAGGAACTGTTCATCAATACGGTCGACCACGGTTTTGGCGGAAAAACCGGGCCGGATATTCAAATTTCACTGGTTCGGGATGGCGATGCCACCCACCTCTGCTACCGCGATGCAGCGCCGCCTTTCGATTGTGTGAACGCAACGATCAACAGCAACGCTGACGACGTTGGCGGTCAAGGCCTGGCACTTGTACGCGGCATGAGCCGTCACCTGTCCTATCGCCGTGATGGCGAATGCAACGTGATCGACGTCGAAATCTGAATCAGGCACCGAGACGCAGGGCATCCATCGGCGAGGTGGACAGCAGGGAACGCATGCCCAGCCAGCCGCCCACGGTCAGCAGCAGGGCCCCGCCCAGCGCGGAAATCAGCACGGTCAGCCAGGAAAACTCCGGCGTCAGATCAAACACCTGCCGCGCCAGCAACTGGCCTACGGCAGCGGCTCCGGCGGCTGCAATCAGTCCTGCCAAGCCACCGATGCAGGCCAGCTCCACCAGCAAGCCGCGCCGCAATTGCGCCCGGCGAGCGCCAAGCGCTCGCTGCACGGCGAGTTCGTAGCGTCTTTCATCAATCGCCGACAGGAAGGCGGCGTAAAGCACCAGCACCCCAGCCAGGAGGGTGAACAAAAACACGAACTGCACTGCGCCCACAACTTGCCCGACAATTGATTGAATCTGCCCGAGAACGGCATCGATATCGATCACCGTCAAATTCGGGAAAGCGGCGACCAGTTGCCCGCTCAGCACCTGCCGATCCGCAGGCAAGTGAAAACTGGTGATGTAACTGGCTGGCGCATCATCAAGCACCCCCGGCGGGGTCAGCACGAAAAAATTCACCCGCATCGAATCCCAGTCAAGTTTGCGCAGGCTGCTGACGGTGACGGTTTTTTCTACGCCAGCCACGGAAAACGCCAAGGTATCGCCGAGCTTGATGCTCAAGGTTTTTGCCAATCCGGCCTCGACCGAAGCCTGATTCGGCTGCTCAGCCAGCGTTGCGGGCGGAAACCAGTTACCGGCAAGAATCTTGTTGCCGCCGGGCAAGCTGGCGCGCCACGAGAGATTGAACTCGCGCTCGACCAATCGCTGTGCGCGTTCATCGTCTGGATAACGTTCGGCACTGACGGGGTTTTCGTTGATCCTGATCAGTCTGGCGCGCACCATGGGCGCCAGTTCCGCGACAATCCCCTGCTCCCCTAGCCATTGAGCGATGGCCGCACGCTGTGCCGGTTGAATATTGATCACAAAGCGGTTGGGCGCGTCCGCTGGCAGCGAAGACTCCCAGGTGCGAACCAGTTCAAGCCGGGTAACACCCAACAGCAAAAGGGCCATCAGGCCGATGCCCAAGGCGGTGATCTTGAGTGTGTTGCTGCTGCCATGACGTGCCAGCGTGGCCATTCCCTGACGCCAGCCGAAACCGCCGGGGCCGCGCAGACGACCGGCAAGCATGATGCCCAGCCGTGCCAGCATCCAGAAAACTGCCAAGGCGCCGATAAACCCGGCGATTGCCAGGAGTGCCAGCCGCAGGTCGCCAGCAGCACGGTAAATCAGACCGGCCAACATCAGCAGGCCGAGCCCGTAACCGAACGAGGTCAGGCGTGTGGTCGGGCCGAGTTCTCGGCGGAGAACGCGCAAGGTCGGCACGCGCGCCAGTTGCAAGAGCGGCGGAAAGGCAAAACCCGACAACAGGGCAGCAGCTACCAGCGCGCCATCGATCAAGGGTTTGAATCCAGGGGCTGGCAGGCTGCCGGCAATCAATCCGGAGAGCGCAGCCAGCAAGCCAAAATGCGCCAGCCAGCCCAAGGCGCCGCCGAGTACGGTCGCCAACAGCGCCAGCTGCAGGAATACGACGCCATGCAGCTGCAACAATTGCGCCTGACTGCTGCCGAGGCAACGCATCACGGCACATGCATCAAGATGGCGCTGCATGTAACGGCGGGTTGCCATCGCCATCCCGATCGCCGAGAGAATTACGGTCAACAAGGTCGCGAGCCCCAAAAAGCGCTGCGCCTTGTCGAGTGCTGCACGCACTTCCGGCCGTGCATTTTCGATATCTTCAAGACGTTGACCGCGCTCAAGCTGTGGCTCGGCCCAGGATCGCCAGCGCGCCAGCGCCTCGGGGGATCCGGCCAGCAGCAGGCTGTAACGGACACGGGCACCGAACTGGATCAGACCGCTGGCCGGCAAATTGTCGATAGGCATCATCAGACGTGGGGCCATCGAAAATACATTGAAACTGCGATCCGGTTCGCGCGTCAGCTCGGCTGCCAGCGGTAGTTCAAACTTGCCGACCTGCACCGGCTGACCGATCTCGATGGCGAGCGCAGCAAGCAGTTTTGCATCTCCCCACAAGCTGCCGGCAAGCGGGCCGTTTGCCGACACGCGCTCTGTGCCAGACGTGCTATCGCGCACTGCCAATGTGCCGCGCAGGGGGTAAGTCGCACTGACCGCCTTGATTTCGACCATTTGCGTGCGCTCGCCGGCCAACACCATGCTGGGAAAAACAGCCGTCCGGGCCGTATTCAGGCCGAGTTTCCCGGCTTCCTCGGCAAACGCCTCGGGCAAGGGAGTGTCGCCATGCAAAACCAGATCGGCACCCAGCATCTGGCGAGCCTCGCTTTCCAGCGACTTGCCGACCCGATCGCCGAGAAACCCGACCGCCATGACCGCAGCCACCGCCACACACAAGGTTGCAAACAGCAGACGCAACTCTCCGGAGCGCAACTCGCGCAGCAGCATCCGGATAGCCAGACGGATCATCTCAGTCCAGTTCCCGGACGCGGCTTACTGCCTCTTCAACGCGTTTGACGGCGATGATTTCCATGCCCGGAATCGGCTGTTTCGGACGATTGGCTTCGGGGATCAAGGCACGGGTAAAACCCAGTTTGGCCGCTTCGCGCAGGCGTTCCTGACCGCGGGGTGCGGGCCGGATTTCACCCGCAAGCCCAACCTCACCAAATACAATAAGTTTCTCTGGTAATGGCTTGTTTTTAAGGGATGACGCAATCGCCAGCAACACCGCCAGATCGCCTGCAGGTTCGCCGATCTTGACCCCCCCAACTGCATTCACGAAGACATCCTGATCAAAGCAGACGATGCCGGCATGGCGATGCAAAACCGCCAACAGCATCGCCAGTCGCTGCGCATCAAGACCGACAGTCAGCCGGCGCGGGTTGCCGTGTGCAGTATCGACCAGCGCCTGAATCTCCACCAGCAGCGGACGCGTTCCTTCCCACACTACCATCACTGAGCTACCGGAGGTCACTTCATCGCCGCGACTTAAGAAAATTGCCGAAGGGTTGCTGACTTCACGCAG
>CALAGF010000159.1 GCA_937892345.1 uncultured Rhodocyclaceae bacterium
CTTGCGGTCGAGCACGGAAAACGGATGCTCGGAAGGTGCTACGTACAGTGGCGCATCCGGAGCCATGCGCGCCGCGTCTTCCTCAACGTGAAATTCGCCGCCGCACTTGCTACATGAATGCTCCCAGTGCTTCACGCTGATGGTCTTCACCGCCATCACCGGGCTGCTCATGATCGGCGTGCGGTGGCCGCAGCCCGTCACCTGACAAGGGCCGTGCTTGGCCCAGAAGGTGTAGATGATCTCCGGGCCTTCGTAACGGTAGTCCTTACGCTCGTCGCGCGGAATGGTCAGCGGGTCGAAGTCGGCGGGCATAACCTTCTTGGTCAGCAGGTGCGTCCACGTTCCCTTTTCGCCTTCCGGGCCGTCGCAGTAGTAGTACGGCATGATCTGCGGCTTGACCTCGGCCTCGATGTCGGCGAGCAGCTTTTTCACTTGCTCTAGATCGACGTTGGCCAGCTCCTGCTTGACCACGAACCACGCGACCGGATTGAGGTCGTTGCCGACCATCTGCATGCCGAGGCGCGAGCCTTCCACCAGTGTGGTGCCGCCGCCCATGAAGATGTCGGCCACCTTCAGGTGCTTGAACGCGCCTTTCTTCTGGTGGTTGGCGTAATAGTTGTCCCACACCAGTTTGGCCGCGTGCGATTTGTCTTCCGGAGCCTTGGTGGCCGCCGCGATCAACATCGAGCGGAACACACTGGAGCGCCGCCGCGCCCACCACTTCGACATCTGGTAAATCGGCTTGCCTGCGTTGCCTTCGATGATCGCCACCTGATTGACCGGCAGGATCGGGAAGTCCACCTCCAGGCAAGTCTTGGGGCGGTTCGGGTCGTTGAAATCGACGGTTTCAAGCGCGACCGTCTTGCCTGCGCCGACAGCTTTGGCGACTTCTTGCGCCAGTAGTTCTTTTTTTGTGGCCATTAACGTGTTCCCCCAACTGCACCAACAGCCACCTGCGGCTGGAGTCTGGTGCGAAGTTGTTCATAAATTGGAATCTGGATGCCTTCGGCCACCTCTAGGGTAACCGCAAGGCCGTAAGGAATAGCGTCGTCAAGACTCGCCGCCGCATCCTTTTTGCAAGCAACGTGCAACAAAATGCTGTCGCCATCCTGGTATGCCGCGATTTGTTTCGAGCCTTCAACCACCTCGTGCTGCACGGTTCCACGCAACACTTGATTGTGGTCTGCGTCTTGGCGAGCAAGTTTGAGAGGCAAATCGCCCCAGCCACCGACGGGGGAAAGCTCCAGTTTCGCCTCGCGAAAATTCCGATGATCTGGATTGACAGGGCTGAACCATGCCAATGTAACGACCATTCGACGCCACATCTGACTGCTGGAAAGACCGGGAGGAAGTGGAAGCCGATACTCGTGAATTTCATTCTCGTGGATTTCGCCACACCCCAGGACCGTGCCGCGCTGTTCGGTACACGCGAGCACTCGTTCAATTTCAACTGAGCCATAGCCGAGATATCGGGCCATAACTTCTTTGATCTTGCGTGAGTTTTCGGGTGTTTTCAGTGCAGCAGTGATTGCTTTGCAACCGTCATCATCCTGCTTCGCACCATGTACCAGCAGTGCCTTAATGAGTACGGAAACCAACCCTTGCGGAATGTCCTCTCCCTGCTCTGTGCGCAGCGTATCAAGCACGTCGTAGATACGCGCCGCGCTTCGTGTTGCCAAAGCAGTAGCGTTGCTGGTGCCCCGCGTATAAACGGTTTGTGACAAAGCACCAGCCTGACTGCTATCCCAAGCGACTCGCTGCCCTGGCACACCAATCCCTCCGTCTAGTCGATACACAGTTTGGCTATTTAGCAGGGGATTACGATAAAGCTGGCGACCGCCCGGAAACAGTATCTCCGGCTTGATAGAGCGACGAAATCCATGACCAAGCCGTGCAGCAGGGCTAAATAAAGATGTGCTTGGCAACAAGTCTGTTCGCTGCCCTTGGTGATAGTTTCCACTGCTGTCCGAATGCGTTGCCCCCACCGTAATGGCATTGATGGACTCTGCAGGAGACAGGATCCGTCGCCCAGACAATTGCGCCTGAATACACTTCAATACACGTTCGGTTTGCTGCTCCTTAGTCAAAGCCTGAAAGTCAGGCACAGACAAGTCTATATCAATGCTTTCTGAGTAGTTTCCGGCACTCACGCAAAAAAGCACCCGATATTTCCACGAAAGCCAATCAAGCAGCCTTGCCCAAGGGCTAGGCGTGTGAATGAAAGGGCGTGCCGGATCGCCGATGGATAGATTGATAACGCAAACACTGGGCGCTTGTGCGGGTACGGAACCTTCACCTTCAAACATCCGCCTGACCGCGCGTGCGATGCGATCCTCGAAAAAAACTTCGTCTGGAACGTGCTCGCTCCGTTTCCCTGGGTCACCTGAATGACGATCAGGCTGCATGATGGGCAGCACATAAACCAGACGCTGCAATGGATCGGATTGACCGTCCACCATCTCACCATGCACGACCAAAGACGCCATCGCTGTCCCGTGCTTTCTTTCCCCCGGCTGGTACTGCGCGGAAAGATTGTCTGGGTCGTCAAACAACAAGCGCCCCTTCAGTGCCTGATGCTGCAGATTGGGAACACCATCGAGAATGGCCGCAATGGGCGGCAGATCAACCTCACCCTCGGAGATCTCAGTATCAACACCATCCCCATCTTCTGTCACAGCAAGACTTTGCCCGGTGGGGCGGAAGTACATGACACTATGAAACTTGAAAAGTTGGATGTCAGTATCGTGAGCATCGGAATCCAGATCGCTCAAAAGCTGCCGGACACGCTCTGCCGGTATTTCAGCCTTTACCGCATGAAACGCGATTTCTGGCATATCGATAAAACTGCCCAACGCCCGGCCACCGGCAGCCTCCAGTAGCGCTGTAACGTTGCGCTCACCTTGCGCACGCCTCTCTCCTGACTTCCGATAAAACAGCTCGATCTGACAATGGATCGGTTGCACAGGATTGATGGGATCAAGTAAATCCCGCCAGCGATCCAGCATGCCGGTCTCGCGCAGCGCCTCTTCAATACCCCAGCGGCGAATTTGAACAGTCTGATTGAATACGTCGCGCCATTTGGTTTTGCCAGTCGGCAGTTTTTTGTTGTTCTTCCATTGCTCCCACAGCGATAAGAGTTCCCGCATTCCACTTTCATTACCCAGCGACAGGAACAACCTACCCGAAAGCGTTTTTTTCTTTGCGTCATTTATGGCTTGGACAATTTCAGATTTCAAATCAGCCAAGTGAGCAGGCAG
>CALAGF010000160.1 GCA_937892345.1 uncultured Rhodocyclaceae bacterium
ATCCTGGATGATCTCGGTTTCAGGTTCGACCTTGAGCATCAGGCGCAGCGCGTCGCCGCACTGGATGGAACCGACGTCGCCGATGCCGTTCGCTTCTTCCAGCGGGCCGGAGTTGCGCGGGTTGAAGAAGTGTTCACGCACCTTATCTGAGTATTCCCACATGGCGCAGGCTCCTTAAACCGAGAACGACGAGCCGCAGGAACACTGCGAACTGGCGTTGGGGTTGTCGAATTTGAAACCGGTGTGGGTCAGGGTGTCGATGAAGTCGACCGTCACGTTGTCGATCATTGGCATGGTCATCGGGTCCACCAGCAACTTGACGCCTTCGACTTCGATTTCCCAGTCGTCTTCAGCCTTGTCGCTTTCCAGCTTCATGCCATATTGCAGACCGGAGCAACCGCCGCCGGAAATCATCAGGCGCAGGCCGGCAACCGGCGATTCAGAGCCACGGATAAAACGTTGAACAGCCTTAACGGCAGCGGGGGTCAGATGGATCATGGCGATTCTCCCAGAGGTGATGGGCTATGCATCGCAAACCTTGTGCCACCTGTTTGCTTGCTATCAAGTGATTGAATTGATTGGATTGTTGTTTGGGGTCTATTTGTCGTGTTTGCGACAAGCGAGTTTCAGCGCAGGTAATTGGCAATCACCGCTTCACCGCGAAGCTGCTCCGGTCGACCCCAGATTTGCACCGATTCCACATAGGTGGCGGGGTTGGTCGGGTGGGGTAACAAGACTTGGTATTCGGCAAAGATCCGGCCATCCGGAAAAAAGGTGGCACTACCGAAACGCGCCTGGCCTCGCCAAATTGCCTGCAGGCTGATTTCCCCGGAAAACGGGTCGACCTGTTCCTCGAAGACGGCGGCGGCCCAGTCGGGTTTATCCTCGATCGACAGGCCGAGTTTTTCGACCTGCGCCCGAATGGCCGCACCAATGGCGTGAGCGACAGCGGGATCGGGTCTTGCGGTCAACATGCCGGAATCAGCCTTTTTGCGCTGCGTTCAGGCGTGCCACTGCATCCGCCCACGCCTGGCACGCATCAAAGGTCGACTGGGCCATACCGGGGATTTCCAGATAGGCCGCGGGTAAGCGATCCTCGACCAGATCGTGCATCCGGGAGGCCCATTCGGAGGCAATGCGCTTGAGCTTTTTCACTTCCTTGTCGAGGGCGGCGATCTCGTCTGCGCTCATGACTATTCTCCCTTGATCCCCGTTACAGGCCGGCAACTTCTGAATGCAGCCCGATGCGTTCGATGGCCACGGAGAGCAGCTTGTCGGCTTCATCCTTCATTTTGGACAGGCTGGCAAAGCCAAAGCGATGCACGTCGCGCAGTGTCTTATCCACCACCACCAGCTTGCCGACGGTAATCAGCGCACGACCAAAACCTTCGTGGGTCAAGTGAATCAGAGGTACCGCCAGCAACTTGCATTCTTTCTCGATCAGCACGGCAATCGCGTTGTAGAACGCTTTCACGCGGGCGATGGTGATGTCGTCCGGATCGCCGATCAGCGGGATTTCGGCCTTGCGTTCCTTGGTCATGATGTAGGGGTCGAGAATCTGTTCGACAGTCTGGCCGGCATAGGTACCGTAGGTATCGAGTGCGCGCATCTGGCGGGCCATTTCCTTGATGAAGTCGGTATCAAGGATGGGATCGGAGGCAACAGGGGCGAGGGACATGGTTTTACTCCAGAGGGGACGTGGGGGAGGCGTTGTGAATGGGCTGCAAGCTGGGTTCCGGCATCAGGCCGGGGACGAGACTGGCGGCGATGCGGGCAATGATCAGGGCGCCGCTGAAACCGCAGATTGCGCCGAGGGCAGTGGCGCTGTCGTTGCCGGTATATGCGTTGGCAATGCCGGCGCCGATCAGCATGGCCATGGCGGGAAAGAGGTAGCCGAGCAGGGCCGACAGCGTCAGCCGGCTTTGGGGCAGGGCAATGCATACCTCGTCACCGGCTTGCAAACCGGGTGTCGCCAGCACGGTGAGCAGGGTGGCAGGTCGGCCTTCGGCCATTTTGCCGATACCGCAGCTGCTGCCGTGACCGCAACTGCGGCAGCCGCCGGTTTGCATGGCGACGATGGCGCGACCGGATTCGATCCGCTGAACAATGCCGCGATGTTCGATGATTTCACTCGCCATCAGCCTGCCCAACCTTCCTCGGCCATCGTGTCGAAGCGATCTGCCGATTTGGCCTTTTCCTGTCCGGCCAGAGCCCGGTCGATCCAGGCCACGCCGCCCTCGGTCATGGCCTTGGAAATCTCCAGCAGCAGATCGTCAATGGCGTCGACTTCATTCGTGCGGATCGGCTGAATGCCCCTGGTCATCAGTTTCTTGATTGCCGAGGCGCCAATTGCCATGACGTAGACGGCTGCGCAGCCTTCGAGAAAGTCGACCTTGGCGGTCAGTTTGTCTTCATTGCCATCCATGGCCTCTTCGGCGAATTCGGCAACCCCGACCAAGGTGGCCCGATCCGGGGTGACCTCGTAGATGGCAAAACCCTCGGCAGCGCCAAAATGCTGATTGACGCGGCTGCGGTCAGTGGAGGCGAAGGCAACCTTGATCACGGCTTCCGGCACCCGTTTAATGGACCAGACCAACTGCAGACGACGTGATGACATGGGGCTCTCCGCTGCGGTTATCGGCGCGGTAGATTGATCGATAGGGTTCGAGTTCATGGTGTTGGCTCAGCATCAGGTTGGCGATATCGAACAAGGCTTGCCGGGTTCCCCGGTAGCCCACCCAGGTGCGTGCGTAGCCGCCCACGTGGTCATATTGCGGAAAGCCGGCGCGCAGGAGCGGCAAGCCAAGTCGGGATGCGGTTTCGGCAGCGTGCGAATTGGCCAGGATGAGTTGCGCATCGGCCGCGCGTGCCGCCTTTTCCATATCTTCAAGGTCGCCGACGATGACTTGCGCCACGGGCAGGGCGAGCAGGCTTTCGTGCTTGTGCGGGCTGACGGCGGCCACAATCTCGGCGCCCATATCGCTTAAAAAACGGACCTGCATGCCGAGAAGATCGGGATCCGCTGCCAGTGCCACGCGGGCAAATCCGGTCATGAAATGGCAGTCGACCATGGCGTCCTGCAATTGCGCGCGCAGGCGCTCCACACGCTGCGGTACCGAATTGCCCGAGATGTCGGCCAGTGTCTGAGTGAAGTCATCGCAATCCGCCAGCCCCATCAAGCCCGCAAAGCGGTAATCAGGCACCCCGGTTTTGGACTTGAGCAGATCGGCCGCCTTGAACAGGGAAGGGCCGATCACCAATGTGGCGGTCGACTCGCCCATCGCCTCGATTTCCAATCGAGGCGTGCCGCCGATGGTGAGTGACGAAAATTCCGCGTCCACCAGATGGCCGTCGAGCGAATCACCGATATCGGGGAGCATCACTGCGCGCAGACCAAAATGTTCGATCCACTCGCGAATCGCTTCGACGTCGCCGGGTGTCAGCATCGCCGAGGCCAGCACATTGACCTGTTTGGGGCGTTTGGCGACCGTGTCCGACTTTGGCACCAGGGTATGGATAATGGCCTCAACCGCAAGTGCATAGCCGCTTTCAAGACAGCCAAGATAATCCGGCGTATTCACCGCGACCACGCCCACGTGGGCAAACTCCGGATGGGCAGCCCGAAAATCGCTGACCGAGCGATGAATGTCCGTGCCCTGGGTTTCCGATAATCCGGTGGTCACCAGACCGATGATGTCCGGCTTGCTTTTGTCGCACAGCGTACGCAGGGCTTCGATCACGTTTTCGTCGGCGCCCATGATGGTCGACACCTGATCCATGGCCGTGGTCTGCAAGGGAATGGGTTCCCGGAAATGACGCACAAAAAACACCTTGCCAAAGGCCGTGCAGCCTTGTGACCCGTGCATCAACGGTAAACAGCGGTTCAAGCCCAAAAAAGCCAGCGACGCGCCGACCGGCTGGCTGACTTTCAGCGGATTAACTGCCAATGCCTTCTTGGTCTGAATGATCTCGGCCATGGTGCTCGGGTCCGGAAAGGGGAACGTCCTGCATTTAGCAAGGACCGAGCCATGAATTTATTCTCGTTAAATCAAATGGATAGATTCATTGTGTGCTGTTGCATTTGCGACAATTCCAACTTTCTCAATCTGAGCCGGCGACCTTGTCACAGCGTTTTTCGATTTTTTTCATAGGGAATTTTTATATTTTGTCTTAAAATAATCTACATAATTATTAAAAATACAAAAAACAACTTTAGCAATGCACCTTGGGAACGCAGACCGGGTGCCTGGAGAGAACATGTTTTGGAATCATCGTGCGCGCCTTGAGGCCGTTGAGCGTGAACTGCAGGACGCGCGGCAACGGGAGAGTCGTTTGAAGGCCGAGCTTGCCGAGGCGCATGACGCGGCTCAGCGTTTTGAGACAGCACATCGTCAAAAGGATGCCGAATGTGACGTGTTGCGCTCAGTACTGCGGAATCTGGCGCAATTCAGCCAGTCGCTCAGCAGTTCTCAAGCCACGCTTGGGCAGATGGCAAATTTGCTCAAAGAGGAAAAGCAACAAGCTGTTGAAGCCGCCGAAGTGTCGACCGCTAGTGGGCAGACAACGACCGAGATAGCAGCAAATCTGCATCGGCTCGCCGAGGACTCGGCCACTGCTGCGCGGGACGTTGACGTCCTGGCACAACAAGCTTCCGAAATCGGTGCGATCGTGCAGCTCATTCACGAAATCGCCGATCAGACTAACCTGCTGGCCCTGAATGCCGCCATCGAAGCGGCAAGGGCCGGAGAAGCTGGCCGAGGTTTTGCGGTTGTTGCCGATGAAGTCAGAATGCTAGCAGAACGAACTGCAGCATCAACTCGCGAAGTTGACTCAATGATCAAATCAATTCAGCTCGGTACGCAATCAGTGGTTAAACAGATTTATGCCAGCGTTGAACACGTCAATGGAGGGGTAGCGGCAGCAGAAAGAGCGAGCCATGGTATGCAGGCTATTTCAGAAAAAAATCTGCTCGTCATGGATTCTGTTCGTAATGTAATGAATGCTCTC
>CALAGF010000161.1 GCA_937892345.1 uncultured Rhodocyclaceae bacterium
ACTGCCCGGACGTGGTGCAGGCGCTGAACCTGATGGCCGTCCTCAACCCGAACGTCACCAGTACGATGATCGACGGTGCGCTGTTCCAGGACAAAGTCAATGAACGGCAGATCATGGCTGTGCCGACCACCTACCTGAACGACGCCGAATTCGGTGCCGGTCGGATGTTGATCGAGGAAATTCTCGCCAAGGTCGATACCGGCGCCGCAGCGCGTGCAGCCGAATCCCTCGGCAGCAAGGAGGCCTTTGACGTGCTGGTCGTCGGCGGTGGCCCGGCCGGCGCCTCAGCCGCCATCTACGCAGCGCGCAAGGGTATCCGCACCGGTGTGCTGGCGGAGCGTTTCGGCGGCCAAGTCATGGATACGCTGGGTATCGAGAACTTCATCTCGGTCAAGGAAACCGAAGGACCCAAGCTGGTTGCCGCACTCGAACAACACGTCAAGCAATACGAGGTCGACGTGATGAACCTGCAACGTGCCGCTAAACTCATTCCGGCGAGCACGGCAGGCGGTCTGATTGAGGTGCAACTGGAGAACGGGGCGTCCCTGAAGTCCAAATCGGTGATCCTTGCGACCGGCGCACGCTGGCGCGAAATGAACGTACCGGGAGAAAAGGACTACAAGGCCAAGGGCGTCTGCTTCTGTCCGCACTGCGATGGTCCGCTGTTCAAAGGCAAGCGCGTGGCGGTGATCGGCGGGGGCAACTCGGGCGTTGAGGCTGCGATTGATCTCGCTGGCATCGTCGGCCACGTGACGCTGCTCGAATTTGCCGACACCCTGCGTGCCGACGCTGTACTTCAGAAGAAGCTTTTCAGCCTGCCCAATGTCACCGTGATCAAATCGGCACAAACCACCGAAGTCACGGGCGACGGCCAGAAGGTGAATGGCATCACCTACAAGGACCGCGTCTCGGAAGAGATCAGGCACGTTGAACTTGAAGGCATCTTTGTCCAGATCGGGCTGCTGCCAAACACCGACTGGCTGAAGGATACGGTCGATCTCTCCAAATTCGGGGAAATCCAGATCGATGCCAAGGGCCACACCTCGGTACCCGGTGTATTTGCTGCCGGCGACTGCACGACAGTGCCCTACAAGCAAATCATCATTGCCATGGGCGCCGGCGCGACCGCCTCACTCTCCGCCTTTGATCACCTGATTCGTCACTGATCCGTTTTTGCCGCGAAAGCCCTGTTGACCGTTGTGGTCCTCAGGGCTTTTTCCCATTTAAAGCCAGCCGCCAGAGCGAGGTGATTTCTGCCGCGCGTGCGGCGTGCAATGGATCGCTACGATCCTGAACCTTGGGGTGTTTTGGCCGGGTATCGCGTCTTTCGATCACGACCAGTCCGGCGCCGGCAATCCATTCAAGCAGTTGCGCACGAGTGCGCAAACCCAAGTGTTCAGCCAGATCCGAAATGATCAGCCAAGCTTCACCACCGGGCGCGAGGTGCTTTATCAATCCCCCCAGAAACCCGCGCAGCATGCGGGAATCCGGATCGTACACCGCGTACTCGATGGGCGAACTGGGCTGGGCCGGCACCCAGGGCGGATTGCAGACGATCAATGGGGCCTTGCCTGGCGGAAACAGGTCGGCTTCAATAATCTGCACTTGCGCGGTCAACCCGAGTTTTTCGATATTTTCCGTAGCGCAGGCCAAGGCGCGCGGCGCCATGTCGGTCGCAAGCACTTCGGCAATACCACGGCGCGCCAGAATGGCGGCGAGGATGCCCGAGCCGGTGCCGATATCGAAGGCCAGCGTGCAAGCCGCAGGCAAGGGCGCCTGCGCCACCAGATCAACGTATTCGCCGCGCACTGGCGAAAATACGCCGTAATGCGGGTAGATGCGCCCCTGAACGGCCGGTACGGGAATCCCTTTTTTACGCCATTCGTAGGCGCTGATCACCGCCAGCAGTTCACGCAGGGCAAGCACCCGTGGCCGCCCATCGGGCGCCCCCCAGGCCGCACGACAGGCCTCATCCGTTACTTGCGCGCGGCGCAAGGGCACGTGGTAATCGGCGGTCACCGGCACCAGCAGGCCCGCGAGAAGGATGGCCCGCTGGCCAAGCACTTCGCGATGCCGGGCAAAGGCCTCAGCGGGTGTCGCAGGCGTTTTGCCTCGACGCGGATCGAAGCGCCGTTCGGCGCGACGGATCAGTGCTTGCAACAGATTGCGAGCATTCACCCAATCGCCCTGCCACAGCAGGGCTTTTCCCTCGGCCAGCTGCGCCCAGGCGGCATCTGCGGAAATCCGCTCATCAATGCAGTCGACCCTTGCAGGCACGGGCAAGCCCGCTTCCGATTGCCAAAGCGCCTGTGCTGGCACGCCACCCGCTTCCCATGCGATGATATTTTCCATCCGCGCATTATCGATCAAGCCTCGGTCTTTCCGAACCCTGGATCTCACCACCTTTTGACTGCAGCAATCATGCCTATTTCTGTCCCGCGTATCGTTCTCGCCGCCAAGCAACACGAAATCGACGAACTTCGGCATCTGGCCGAGCGCGCCGAGTTGTCTGCCGTGATCAGCCACCTGATTCACTGCTTGCAGCATGAACGCGGCGCTTCGAGCATTTTTCTCGCCTCCGGCGGCCTGCGTTTCGCTGAAACGCGACGCACCCTGATCGCAGAGAGTGAAGCGCTGGCAAACGAACTGCACGCCCGTTTCGAAACCCAACTGAGCAGTACAGCTTTCGGCAACGCCCGCATCTTCTCGCTCATGGCCTGGGTGCTTCTGGGGCTGGAGGAACTACCCGCACTGCGCAAGCAGATCGACATGCAAAAGCTGTCTGCCGCCGACGCCATCCTGGCTTTCAGCCGCCTGATTGCCGGCTTGAGCTCCTTGATTTTCGAAGTGGCTGATGCGGCGATTGACCCGGAGATTTCACGGGATTTGGTAGCCCTGTTCAATTTCATTCAGGGCAAGGAATACGCAGGCCAGGAGCGCGCGGTCGGCGCACTGTGTTTCGCTTCCGGCACCTGTGAGGGAGCGGATCAGCAACGCATCCTGCACCTGATCGAGGCGCAGGAAAAAAGCTTTCAGGGCTTTTCCGAATTTGCCGACCCGGAGTCACTGGCCGATTGGCAAGCGATCGAGCAGGACCCGGCAAACGTTGCGCTGGAACGTCTGCGCCGCATTCTCGGGAGCAACCGCCCGGGGGTGAAACTCGATGCTAACCAGATCGATCCGTGGTTTGACGTGTGCAGCGAGCGTATCGCCCGGATCTGGGCACTCCAGCGCAAGCTGGTCCGCCGCCTGCAGGACAATTGCACCCAGCGCATCCAGTTGGCCGAACGGCATCTGGAAGACTCCACCGGCCTGCTCAAGGCGCTGATGGATAACCCACCGTCCAGCACCGGTGCGATCGAACGCTTTTTTGACCCCGATACACCGGTCGACCGTGCATTTCGCTTCGAAACCGGCGAAGTCATCGGCCCTCAACTGGGACATTCCATCGTCTCGGTCCTGCAAGCCCAGTCGGCGCGGCTCGCGAGCATGGAAAGCGAACTGGAGAAAGCCCGCCGCACCCTTAACGAGCGCAAGGTGATCGAGCGCGCCAAGGGCGTCCTGATGGCGCACCTGAGCCTGAGCGAAGAAGCGGCTTATCGCATGCTGCGCAAAACCGCGATGGATCAGAACCGCTTGTTGATCGATATTGCCGAAGCCACGCTCAGCTTCCCGGCTTTTGCGGCAGCGCCAAAAAAACCGTAATTGCAGCAGGAAATGAGCCCGTCAGATCAGAGCCCGTCAGATCAATGGAAAGCCGGCCGATAAGCCGGGTTCTGTTCCCCCCTTGCGGGGTTCGGCAATCATTCCTCTAGGCCTGCCGTTACCGACAGGCTCAAGCAACCTACCCGGAAGCAGCGCGGGCCACGCCTCAGCTTCCCTATTTGGTCTTGCTCCGGATGGGGTTTGCCATGCCGCTGAACGTTACCGCCAGCGCGGTGAGCTCTTACCTCGCCGTTTCGCCCTTACCTGTGCGTCTTGCGACGCCATCGGCGGTTTATTTTCTGTTGCACTTTCCGTTGCCTTGGGTCACCCGACTTGCGCCGCGTGACTTATAACACCCAGCCGTTAGCTGGCATCCTGCCCAATGGAGCCCGGACTTTCCTCCCGACACTTGCGTGTCCAGCGATTGCCTGGCCGACTTTCCGGGGCGGATTATACGCCGGGCGCCATCCGGGATGGCGCCCGCGGCAACAATCAGCAGTTGCCCTTCTTGGCCTGGCCCGGCGGGCAGAAGCCGCCGCCATCATGGCGCGGGCCGGGGCCGTTGGGATCGACCACGACACTGCCGGCCGGCGTATAGACTGCGCAACTGGCCAACAACAGGCTGGCCAGCAGCAAGGCGAAATAGCGTTTCATCGTTTTCTCTCCGGTTGGTGGCGGGTTAGTGCATTCATTATAGGCAGCCACCGCCCGCGCTGGGCGGGACGAGTTCATGGCAGCGGCAGGCTCGTCCGCTCGATCACCTTGCGCAGCACGAAGCTGGTATGCACGCCGGTCACCCCGGTGATGCGCGTGATCTTGTTGAGCAGCAAATCCTGGTAGCCGTCCATGTCGCGCACCACGACCTTCAACTGGTAATCCGACTGCTGGCCGGTGATGAGCAGGCATTCCAGCACCTCGGGGATGTCGGTGATCGCCGTTTCCAGATTGGCGAAGCGTTCCGGCGTGTGCTGGTCCATCGAAATGCCGATCAGCGCCATCAGCGTCAGGCCCAGCTTTTTCGCATCGAGATAGGCGCGGTAGCCGGCGATCAGGCCGGACTCCTCCAGCGCCCGTACCCGGCGCAGGCAGGGCGACGGCGACAGGCCGATGCGGTCGGCCAGGTCCTGATTGCTGATGCGCCCATCAGCCTGCAGGATGGCAAGGATTTGCCGGTCGTAGCGATCGATCTGCATAACATTTCTCCATAACGGCCATATACGCAATTTTATGCCACATTGGCAGCAAAACGAACATCAATACGCAAGCACCTGCCAGATCGGAAGAGCGTCGTGTAGGGAAAG
>CALAGF010000162.1 GCA_937892345.1 uncultured Rhodocyclaceae bacterium
GGTCAGCTTGACGTCGATCTGTTCCATCAGCGGCAGGGCGAAAGCGGCGGTCTTGCCGGTGCCGGTCTGGGCCATGCCGATCAGGTCATGACCTTCGAGCAGTGCAGGGATACATTGGGCCTGAATGGGCGACGGGGTTTCGTAGCCGATTTCGGTGAGGGTCTTGAGAAGTGCTTCGCTTAAGCCGAGTTCGCTGAAGCTGTCGACGGAAGTCGTCATTTTGCTGTTTCCTTTCATCGCCGTCCGTTAGGTTGTTCTGATGGCGGCGGATTGGCCCGAAGGTCGGGCAGCCTGGTGACCCCGACGCAGCCTTGCCGGGGAACGAATCAATGGGGTGAATCCTGCACAAGAACCTGAAAACCGGTGGCTGCTGGAGTTACTGCGGGCGAAACATCAACGCATTGAATTGATTATTCTACATTTTTTTCGAAAGCATCGCCAGTTCAGCCTGGCTGAAACCTGCTTTCAAGCGTGCAGATATGTTCATGGGGGCTTGCTGCCTTGGGGCTTCAAAGCTTTTGAGCAGTTCCCGGTAGGTGATTTCCGGTTCCAGGTCACGTTGACCGCAGAGATGCCTGAACCAGTGGTCGCCGAGTCCAACGTGACCAATTTCATCATGCAAGATGATGTCTAGTGCGCGGGCACTTTCGTGGTCGCCTGCTTGCTCAAGCCGTTTTTGTATCGGTGGCGTGGCATCAAGGCCGCGGGCTTCAAGCATGCGCGGTACGAGCGCCATTCGCGCGAGTGGGTCATGGGCGGTTTTCTCCGCCATTTGCCATAGGCTGGCATGTGCAGGAAAGTCGCCATAGTCATGCCCGTAGCTGCGAAGTCGTTCCCTGATCAAGATGAAATGCCTTGCTTCTTCGGCGGCGACCTCGATCCAGTCGTTGTAATAGGCGCGAGGGAGCTTGGAAAAGCGGGCGGCATGATCAAGGGCGAGGTTGATCGCTGTAAATTCGATATGCGCAATGGCGTGTAATAGTCGGGCTCTCCCTTCCACTGAATTGACGCTGCGCTGGGGGACGTGTCGATGATCTAGCAATTCAGGCCGGGGCGGATGCCCGCATACGATGGCCGCAGTTTTTTCGTGTTGACAGTCGAGATCGCCGCTTTGCCATCGCGCCAGCAATGCAGCGGTCAACGCAAGTTTTTCATCAATATCCGTTGCGGCCAAAGCCTCGGCAAGAATCGGAAAAAGCGGAGTACTCATGGTGCCGGGTTGGTGTATTGCAAGTGGATTGCGTTGATGGCGCCTAGTAACTCGGATGAAATGGGCGTCCGGGTTGCTGGTAGTGTTTCCTTGAGTTGTTCAAACGATGAGGCGCCAATGATGGTACTGCTGACAAAGAAACGGGAGCGCACGAATCCAAGTGCCAACTGAACGGGGGTCAAGGCAAACTCCTTGGCGAGTGCTGCATATGCCTGAACAGCTGCCGGAACATTGGGTTTCAGGTAGCGTTGGCCAAAATTGGGCCAGCGTGAGAGTCGACCGGGGGCTTGAGGATCAAGCAGGTACTTGCCGCTCAGGTGGCCAAAGGCCAAGGGCGAGTAAGCTAGCAAGCCGATTTGCTCACGATGGCACATTTCAGCAAGGCCGGTTTCAAAGCTGCGGTTAATCAGGTTGTACTGGTTTTGTGTCGATGCAATGCGTGGCAAGCCGAGTTCATCTGCAAGTTTAAGGAACTGCATGATCCCCCAAGGGTGTTCGTTTGAAACGCCAATGGTGCGAACTTTTCCTTCCTTGACCAGGTCGGCGAGTGTTTCAAGTTGCTCCCGAATGGGCGTGCACTCCCTTTCGTTGGCAGGGTCGAACTGCCATTGTCCAAACATGGGTTGATTTCGTTCGGGCCAATGGAGCTGGTAGAGGTCAAGGTAGTCAGTCTGGAGTCGTTGCAGCGAGCCTTGGATCGCTTGTCGTATGTTCTCCCGATTCATGGAGAGGGGGCCGCCGCGAATCCAGTTCATGCCTCGCGCAGGGCCCGCAACTTTGCTGGCAATAATGATTTTGTCTCTGGGCTGCCGCTTGAGCCAGTTTCCGACGATGCGTTCGGATGCCCCATACGTTTCAGCGCGAGGCGGAACGGCATACATCTCGGCGGTATCGAAAAAGTTGATGCCGTTGCCGAGTGCAAAGTCCATTTGAGCGTGAGCGTCTTGCTGAGAGGTCTGCTCGCCGAAGGTCATGGTGCCGAGACAGACATCGGGGATAGAGAGCCCGCTTTGCCCCAAGGTCTTGTGGGTTAATGAAGTCATATTTAAAAGAGCCAGTCAGGGTTTGGAGCGAAGTACGCCGTAAATCAGAATATGCCTTTGCAGAGCGTGATCATAACTTGCCGGGACGATAGCAATTTCGTGTTCACCAAGCGGTGTCTGGCTGAGTTGAAGCCAGCGCACGGCTGCCTGATGAGCGGCCTCGAAGCTGGCAAATAGTCCTCTCAGTTTGGATGTGCGTACGGACAAAAATTCGGCGGTCTCTTTATCCAGCAGGCAGTCAGTATCCAATAGCTGCACAGCGTAGCCATCAGCTTGCCTGGGGAGAGTAAGGGCGTTTAGTTCGAAGTGGTCTCCGAACGCGTCAACGGGTACTTCCATTGTATAAGCGCGAGTCAGGCCGGGATGTCAGGAACCAGAGATGCCTCCAGTGCAAGAATCCTGTCCTTGATCGCAAGTTTTCTTTTTTTGAGACGTCTTACGAGAAGTTCGTCTGCAGGAGGGTTCTCGATAAGAAGCAAAATGACCTGATCCAAATCGCGGTGTTCCTGTTGCAGTTCGAGCAATTGTATTTTTATGTCTTGGCAGTCAGGATCATTGGAGGGGGGATGGTGCACGTTTACATATCCTTTTGGCGAAGCAGGTTTTGCTAGAATACCCGAACAAATTCAAGGAGGAGAGGCAAATGCAGCATCATGTGATTGTGGATTTTGGCAAGGATTCCAGTTTCGAATTCAAGCTTTCGGGAGGCGGTGCCGCTGACGAAGCCAGGCAGTGGTTTGATCGTGAGTTTGTAGCGCTTGAGTGCGACGTGGCTACTCCGACCGGTAAGGTGTTGGCGGTAGACCGGATTCTGAGTGTTGCAAAATACGCCGGAGAGGCGCGCTTTCGCACGCAGGCCGCATGGGCTGAGTTATTTGCCAGAAATGCGGCGGCGATTTTGGGGCGAGAACTGATTCGCGTGGATGTAGAGCATTACGTAATTGGCTATTGATGAGCAAGGCGTTTGTAAGGGAGGGTGGCGACGATGAAGGTGAGCCGCCTTCCCCTCAATTACAAATCCCTGCGGGAGTGAAGAACTACATCACGCCAGCGGGGCATTTGAAGTTACGCGAAGAGTTGGAGAACCTGGTCAAGCAAGAGCGACCGCACATAGTGGATATTGTTGCGTGGGCGGCCTCGAATGGAGATCGCTCAGAAAACGGTGACTATATATATGGCAAGCGGCGCTTGCGTGAAATCGACCGAAGGATTCGCTTCCTGTCAAAGCGCTTGGATATTGCAGAAGTAGTTGATCCGTTACGCCAGCGCGGTAATAACCAAGTGTTTTTTGGTGCAACGGTTACGGTAGAGGATCAGTTTGCCAATCAGGTGAGCTACTCAATAGTGGGTGTTGATGAGGCTGATGCATCCCGAGGTCGAATTAGCTGGATATCCCCACTAGCGCGAGCGCTGATCAAGCAGAGAGAGGGCGATTGCATCCGATTCCAAAGCCCTCTTGGATTACGGGAATTGGAAATTGTCGCTGTGGTGTATCTAGAGATTGAATGAATTTTCGAAAATTCTATTGACAGTTAATGTGGGGTGTCTATAATGCGCACCTTCCTTGCAGCGCTGGGTTTTTCGGCGGTGCGGGGGTTGAGGTTGATCTGGGTGTTTTCAAGTTGTTTTGAAAAATATTTCAGAAAAGTCTTGACGGGGAGTTGGGAGTTGTTCATAATCTCGCTTCTCTGCTGCTGACGAATTAGTTGATTTGGCGCAGCGAATGATCTTTAACAGTTTGGACAACCGATAGGTGTGGGTGTCTTGGTGCGAAGCGACGCAAGTTGCAAAAAAGCATTAAGGCAATCACACGGATGTAGAGATACATCGAGGTAGAGAAATCTACCGTCAGTGAATTGCGAGTTAAGTTGGATTGAACTGAAGAGTTTGATCCTGGCTCAGATTGAACGCTGGCGGCATGCCTTACACATGCAAGT
>CALAGF010000163.1 GCA_937892345.1 uncultured Rhodocyclaceae bacterium
GCCCGAACAATGCCGGAATCGACAATCCGGCCCCGAGCAGCGCACCGGCACCCAGCGCACCGACCACCATGAACAAGGCATTGAGAATGTTATTGCCGGCAATGATCCGCGCCCGGTGCGCTTCCGAACTGCGCAATTGCACCAGCGCATACAGCGGCACGATGAAGAAGCCACCAAACATGCCGAGCATCATCAGGTCGAACAGCACCCGCCAGATTGCCGGCAAACTGAGCAGGGCCAACAATTCATGCGGCGAATTTCCCGCCAGTTGCGATGGCGACGCGAAATACACATCCAGACCAAAAAGCGTCAGGCCAATCGAACCCAGCGGCACCAGCCCGATTTCCACCGATTTTCCGGAAAGGCGCTCGCACAACATGGAGCCGATGCCGATGCCGACCGTAAAAATCGCCAGCAGCAAGGTCACGACCGCTTCGCTGCCCCCCAGGACATTCTTGGCATAGGCCGGAAACTGGGCGAGGAACAAGGCGCCATAGAGCCAGAACCAGGAAATCCCCAGAATCGAGAGGAATACCGTGCGATTCTGCCGGGCAAACGCAATATTGCGCCAGGTTTCACTGAACGGATTGAGGCTGATGGCCAGATCGGGCACCGGCGGTGGTGCAGCCGGTATGCGCCGACTGCTCACGTAGCCCGCTACCGCCACCACAAAACCGCCCGCGGCAATCCATGCCGGATGCGCCACCGAACCCGCCAGCAAGCCTCCCGCCAGCGTTCCGATCAGAATCGCGACAAAGGTGCCCGCCTCGATCAAGGCGTTGCCGCCCACCAGTTCATCGGTGTGCAAATGCTGCGGCATGATCGCGTATTTGACCGGCCCGAACAGGGTCGAATGGCAACCCAGCAGGAAAAGCGCCCCCATCAGAATCGGCAGGCTGTGAACGAAGAAGCCCGCAGCGGCAATCGCCATGATCGCCATCTCCAGCACTTTGACCAGCCTCGCCAGCATCGCCTTGTCGTACTTGTCGGCCATTTGGCCAGCCGTTGCCGAGAACAGGAAAAAAGGCAGGATGAACACGCCGGCAGCCAGATTGGCCAGCAATTCCGGCTTCAGCGTCGTCCATTGTGCCGCCTGAAATGTCAGCAGCACGACCAAGGCGTTCTTGAACAGGTTGTCGTTGAATGCCCCGAGAAACTGGGTAATGAAAAACGGGGCGAAGCGCTTTTCCTTGAGAAGTCCGAATTGTCCGCTCATGTCCGGTTGACCGTAAAAATGCGGCGGGTGTTGAATACCGCCGGCGAAAATGTATGTCCCTGCCAGTTGAGCAGGCGTTTCAGCACAAAATCAAAGAGCAATGGATTGTGTTCCCGCAGCGATTCCAGATCGGCCACGGCAGCCTTGGGCAATAGTCCGGCCCGTGCCAGGGTCGCTGATGAAATCAGAGGCAACACCCCCGGCAGCGGGTAATCCGAGCCATGCAACAGGCGTGGATGCAGGTCCTCCCGCTCAAGCAGGCGGCGGATCACAGTCGGCTGACGGTTGCGCAGCGTAATTGCAGAAATATCGCCGTACAGCCGGTCGACCGCACGCGGCTCAGCCATTGCCTTGAGGAAGAGATTGAAGCTGGGGCGCTCCTTGCCGTCATCGTCGAAGTCATTGCCCATGGTCGCACAATGGGCAACCACCACCTTGACCCCGGCATCCAGCGCACGTCGCAGGCGCAAGGGATTGCCGAAGGCTTGAGTGTCGCTGCCCTTGACCGCCTTTTCCTCGCCACAATGGACAATCAACGGCACGCCGGACTCGGCCAGCACCCGGTAAAAGGCATCGCACCGGGCTGATGCGGGGTCCATCCCTTGGGCTGCGGGCAGCCATTTCACCGCGCGTGCACCGCCGGAAATGGCCTGATTCAGGTCGTCGACCGCGGTAGCGTGATAGGGATGCAGGGATGCCACCCATTCGAAACGGCTGGGAAACTCGCGTGCCAGCTTGGCTGCCCAGGCATTCGGCACGTAAAACGCGGAATGTTCGGGATGAGCTCGCCCCCCCTGATCGTGAAAGCGCTCAAAGGCAAATAGCATGACCTTGAAACCGGCCGGCATTGCATCACACAAATTCAACAGCCTTGCGACGTAGGCGGTATCAACAGCACCCGGTGCGTCATGCGCGCAACCCGCGTTCATATAAAACAAGCGCTGCGCGTAATGCACCGGCTGCAAAGGAGAGGACAACTGCGGCCCGATCTCGATACCGCTGCCGCCATCGCCCAGCCCGGCAAGATGCACGTGGCAATCCCACACAGTGGCCGGATCAATACCTTCCCAAGCCTGCTTCAACCAAGGACTATCAAGCAGACGCACGGGGATTGCCGCCCGGCAGGGATTAACAACAACCGGCCTCGCCCAGCTGGCACCGGCCACTGACAGTACGGTACCGCCTGCTAAAAGCCCCAGGAGCCGGCGGCGCTGTAGATTTACAGTTTTCATGCCGCCTCCGCCATTTTCTTCAAGCTCACATAGTCGATCTTGCCCGTACCCAACAGCGGCAAGGCTTCCACGCGCTGAATCTTGCGCGGTACGGCGAGTTCCGGCAGACCCAGTTCGCGGGCTTTGGCGGCGAGCGACTCACGGGAAAGCACAGGATCGGTGGTGAACAACACCAAGGCCTCGCCCTTTGCCGGATCGGGCTGACTGGACACGGCGTGGGCTTTCTCTGCAGAGGTGGCGACGGCGAGCTTTTCCACCACTTCCAGGCTGACCATTTCACCGGCAATTTTGGCAAAACGCTTCACCCGGCCGACGATCTTGACGAAGCCCTCTTCGTCCAGCTCGACCACATCGCCGGTTTCATACCAGCCGTCTCCGACTTCCGATGAAGGCGCTTGCAGGACACCCGGCGCTTCCGACTTGAGATAGCCGGCCATCACATTGGGCCCGCGCACATGCAGAATGCCGCCCGCTGTTATTCCCGGTACAGGCACCAGCCGGTGTTCGATACCGGGCAACAAATTGCCAACGGTGCCGGTTTTGTAGGCCATGGGCGTGTTGACCGCAAGCACCGGCGCCGTTTCGGTAGCGCCATAACCCTCGAAGATGCGGATACCGAACTTCTCGAACCACTGAGCGCGCACGGCGTCCGACAGCTTTTCCGCACCGGCTACCACGTAGCGCAGGCGATAGAAGTCATAAGGATGGGCAAATTTGGCGTAATTGCCGAGAAAGGTCGAGGTCCCGAACAACACCGTACACCGGCGGTCGTAAGCCAGTTCAGGGATGATGCGATAGTGCAGCGGCGAGGGATACAAAAAGAGGCTGGCGCCGGTCAGCACCGGCAACAAGGCTCCGGCGGTAAGGCCAAAACTGTGGAAGATCGGCAGGGCATTGAGCACTTTGTCATCCACCGAGAAATCGATCACCGCCCGCACCTGCGAGACATTGGCCAGAATGGCCCGATGCGGCAGCACCACGCCCTTGGGCTTGCCTTCGGAACCCGAGGTAAATAACACCACCGCGGCGTCCTCCGGCGAACCCGACAATTCAAAGCTGCGCGGAAAATGAATGCCCCACAGCATTAACCAAAGCTTGTCGATCAGAGGAATCCGTGCGCGGATATCTTCCAGATAATGCAGCGACACCCCGTGCAAACCCGCCAGTTTTTCGGTCAATTTGGCCTGCTCGACAAAGGCCCGTGAGGTCACAATGGTACGAATCTCGGCGGCAGCACACGCCGCCTGCATGGCATCCGTTCCTGCGGTGTAATTGAGCATCGCCGGAACACGCTGACGTGCGGTGAGGCCAAAGATCAGGCCCACCGTAGGCACCAGATTGGGCAACAACACACCGACCTTCTCCCCCGGCACCGTCAGTCGCTCGATCTGGCGCCCCAACACCAGTGCCATCTTGAGCAGGTCGTTGTAGGAGTACTCGATCTGCTTCACATCCTCCAGCAGACGGCGCCCTCGGCCGAATATCTCGGCAGCGTCGCATAAGGCGCCGAACAAGGTTTGTTCCGGACGCGACGCAAAAATCATCTCCTGCATCAAGCGACGCATCTGCTCGCCGGCCTTGCGTCGGCGCTGTTTTGCGGTCGACGCCTCAGGCATCGCAAAATGCGCTTCCGGCAGCACAGTCAGACGGATTTTCGGAAAAACTGCTTTGGGATACTTCCCTGAAAGACGCGAAAAGTAGGAACGCGACGCCCCATCCAGACGCACCGGAATGACTGTCGCACCGGTCTTGGCTGCCACAAAGGCAGGACCGTCGTACACCTTCATCAAGGAGCCGGTCTGCGTAATGCGCCCCTCGGGAAAAATCACCACCGGGCGGCCCGACTCGATCAGCCGGATCACTTTTTTCATCGCCATCGGACTGGTGGGATCGACCGCAAGATAATCCACCTGCGACAGCAATATCCGGAACCAGAAATTATTGGCCACACCGGTATGCACGACAAAAACCGGATTTATCGGCAAGAACAAACCAAGCAGCAAACCATCAAGGAAGGATTCGTGATTGGCCACCACCAGCAAGCGGGAATGTGAAAAATCGGTCTGGCGGAAATCGATATCCACCCGGAACAACAGACGGGCCAGCACCCGCAAAACAGGATGAAGCAGGGCACGCATCAGGTACTTTCCTTCACGTAATCGAGAACATTGGTGAACGTGGTTTCGAGGGCATTCCGGTCGATCCAGAACCACACCTCCTTGCCGATTTTTTCGGACGCGAGCACACCCGACTCATGCAGGATTTTCAGGTGATGGGAGACCGTTGACCGCGCCAGCGTGGAAACCTCGGCAATCTGCCCCACATTCAAGCGCTCGCCCGGCTCAAACAGCATCAGGATGCGCTGCCGGTGCTCATCGCCCAAGGCAACGAAGATTTTGGACATCGCAACCCACTGCGGCGGGATCGTTTGGGAGTAATCATTTTTCATGTCGATAATCTTAGTTATATCGACACATGAAAGTCAAGCGGGGAGATTAACTTTTTCTCTCGTCCGCAGCTCAAGTTGAGACTTTCGCAGCTTAGCGTGAGATAGCAAACGTAAGCGCCACAATGGTTTCCAAGGGTTACCAACCACTGAAGGCCGTAGAATCGTGCAAATTCAGGGGTTCGAGTTTTGCGGAAACGTTTGAGACGGGGTTGCAATGCCGTGCACTTTTTGCACGTTGTAAAGGGCTGTAGGTTGACCAGCTCGACAACCACAGTCTGTTGATCGGCCTGAGCAGCCGTTGGGCGAAGCTCTGGTATCTGTCTGCAATTTGCAGACTAGCAGCCGTTTGTGCTATAGAACAACGAACGCATACCTGATTGACCCCAATGCTTAAAGGCCACGCCTGTGGTACTCTAGAAAGTATGAGTCCACTGCCCTTCGCCAGACCCGTCCCCTATGCTACGTCGCGTTGAGATATCAAATTTTCGCTCATGCGAGAGCGTAGTTCTAACAGACCTCGAAGGTATCTTGGCCCTAGTAGGAAGAAATGGTGCAGGCAAGACCAATGTTCTTCGGGCGATTGAATGGGCGTCAAAAATAGCTGTGAGTACTCAGCCTTCGGTTGTAGATGTAATTCAGCTCTTTTCTCGATCAGCGCTCCCAGAAGTGGCGTTGTTCTTCGAGGCATCAAGCAAGTCCTTTATGTATTCCGTTACTCAGATTCGGATAGCGCAGGAGGGCAGCCGTGCAACGCTTTCTGTTGGCTTGGACGAAAAATTAAGCATAATTTGCCCTGATGGGCCCAAGCTTATTGTTTCGCGCACGAAGGAAAAAGTAACACTTCATGATCGAAACAAAGAGCTAGCCATTGGTGCCAGCACACCTATGCTGAAGGCAATAACGGCACTTCTACCGGAGGAAGATAACCTTCAGGGTATGCT
>CALAGF010000164.1 GCA_937892345.1 uncultured Rhodocyclaceae bacterium
CAAGCTGCGCGAGCTGGAATACATCCAGGCTGCGCAGGCCTTCGGTGTTTCCGATCTGCGCATCATCGCGCGCCACATCCTGCCTAACCTGATGCACATCGTCATCATCTCGCTGGTCATGGATTTCTCCGGGCTGGTGCTGGCCGAGGCGGTGCTTTCCTATGTCGGTATCGGCGTAGATCCGACGATGACCAGTTTCGGCACCATGATCAACAATGCCCGCATGGAGCTGGGCCGCGAGCCGGTGGTGTGGTGGTCGCTGGCGGCCGCCTTCGCCTTCATGTTCGCCCTGGTGCTGGCGGCCAACCTGTTCGCCGACGCCGTGCGCGATGCCTTTGATCCGAGGTCGGCCTGATGCTTGAAGTCCACAATCTGCGCCTTGGGTTTGTCGCAGGCGATCAACGCTTGATTGCGGTCGACGGCCTTTCCTTCGCGATTTCTGCAGGCGAAACCTTTGCCTTGCTAGGGGAATCCGGCTGCGGCAAATCGGTGGCGGCCCAGGCGCTGATGCGTTTGTTGCCCGCCGCCGGCCGAGTGCTCGGGGGCGAGGTGGTGCTCGATGGCGTCGATCTCCTCGATCTGCCGGAAGCCGGGATGCGTGCCTGGCGTGGCGGACGCATGGCGATGATCTTTCAGGAGCCGGCGACCAGCCTCAATCCGGTCATGACCGTGGGCCAGCAGATTGGCGAAGTGTTGGCGCAACATCGGCAATTGACGGGTGCCGCAGGGCGCGCACGAGCACTGGCATTGCTGCAACAGGTGGGTATTGCCGATCCTGCCCGGCGGCTGGATGAGTATCCCTTCCAGCTCTCCGGCGGAATGAAACAGCGGGTGATGATCGCCATTGCCCTGGCAGGAGAGCCTGAGCTGCTGATTGCCGATGAGCCGACCACCGCGCTGGATGTGACGGTGCAGGCGCAGATTCTCGATTTATTGGCCAAACTTCAGGTCGACCGTGGCATGGGCATGCTGCTGATAACCCATGATCTGGGCGTGGTCGCCCGCATGGCGCAGCGCGTCGGCGTGATGTATGCCGGAGAACTGGTGGAAGTTGCGGATCGCGAGACCTTTTTTACCGCGCCGCGTCACCCCTATACGCAGGCCTTGTTTGCGGCGCTGCCCGATGTGACTCGTCGCGATGCCCGCCTTGCGACCATTCCCGGACAGGTGCCGGCCCTGTCGGCAATGCCTGCCGGTTGCCGCTTTGCTGAGCGTTGTCCGCAGGCCATGCCGGTCTGTCGCTCGACCTCCCCAGACTGGCGTGAGCTAGGCCCAAATCACCGCGTGCGTTGCCACTGGCAAGGCCAGGTGGCGCTGGCAACACCGATCGCCGCAACGCCGGCCGAAGCGGCGGTGATTCAAGCCCCTTTGCTTGCGGTCGACGCCCTCAAAGTGCATTTTCCGATTCGCAAGGGCCTGCTGCAACGCACGGTGGGCCATGTGCGTGCGGTCGACGGGGTATCTCTGGCGATTTCTCCGGGGCAGACGCTGGCTCTGGTTGGTGAATCCGGTTGCGGCAAGACCACGGTAGGCAAGGCACTGTTGCAGTTGCTGCCGCCCAGTTCAGGCTCGGTGCAGCTGGCCGGAAAATCTTTGGTCGGCCTGCGCGGTACCGCCTTGCGAGAGGCTCGCCGGGCAATGCAGATGGTGTTTCAGGATCCTTTTGCTTCGCTGAATCCGCGCATGCGGGTGGGGGAAATCATCGGCGAAGGGATGGATGCCCTGCAAGCGGCCGCCATTGAAGCCCTGTTGCAGCAAGTGGGCTTGCCGCCCGATGCCGCGGGGCGCTATCCGCATGAGTTTTCCGGTGGTCAGCGTCAGCGCATTGCGATTGCCCGGGCGCTGGCCGTGCAGCCAGCGCTGCTGATCTGCGACGAGCCCACATCGGCACTTGACGTCTCGGTACAGGCGCAAATCCTCAATCTGCTCAAAAGTCTGCAAGCCGATCTGGGTGTGGCCTATTTGTTCATCACCCACAATTTTGCCGTGGTCGAGTATCTGGCCGATGAAGTCGCCGTGATGTATCTCGGACGGATTGTCGAGCGGGGCAAAGCCGCGGAAATTCTGCATTCCCCGCGCCATCCCTACACGCAGGCCTTGTTGTCTGCGGTCCCGGTGCCTCGCCTTGGCGGGGGCGAATCCCGAATTCACCTGCCTGGCGAAACCCCGTCACCGGCCAATCCGCCAACGGGCTGTCATTTTCATCCCCGTTGCACGCAGGCCATGACGCACTGCCGGGATGTCTATCCGGGGACCAGCGAAGTTTCACCGACGCATACGGTCAACTGCCATTTGATGGCCAAAACGGGTGCGTTTGCCTGCTTGGACTCTGACGACTCTTAGTCACCGATCCTCAAAGGTTTGCGGAAATCCGAACAGCCAGAGCCCGATTAGCGCCGTTTGCCGGGTGCTTTTGCCTTGCTGGCAGTGCTGGTTTTGCTGCTGTCCTTGACGTTGCTCTTGGCTGCAGGTTTGCTGCGGCTGGACGAGGAGGATTTGCCGCTGTCGCGTTTGTTGTCCCGCGGGCTATCCTTGCTGCTGGCGGATTTGCCGGGTTTTTCTGTACGGCTCGATTTGCTGTCAGTGTCGGCCTTGCTGTTGCTCGATACTTTGACGCACTTCGCTTTTTTCCCTTTGCCACGCATTTTGCAGGGCGGGGGATCAGGCTGGATGATGACCGGAGAGGAATTCATGCCGAGCACGCCGCGCAGGTTGTCGCTGCTGCCATAGCCGGGCACCAGCAGTTTGGAGCCGGCTGCAAGCCTTACATTGCCGGGCAGGCCGTTGACGCGGATCAGTTCGCTGGTGGTGGTGTCAAAGCGCGAGGCGATCTGGTCAACGCGTTCCGGCGCACGGACTGAGTAGGCTTGCCACTGGCTGAGCGGCGTCTGCTGGTTTTGCAGGTTCTTGCGGAACAGGTCGATGCGGTCGGCCGGCAGGATCAGGGTGCTGTCCGGCTTGATGATTGGCCGGTTGTGCGAGGGATTCAGGCGGCGAAATTCATCAACCGAGATGTTGGCCAGGTGGGCTGCGGTGGTGACATCCATCGGCCGGCGGGTTTCCAGCGTGGCGAGGAAGGCTTCGTTGGCAATTTCAGGCAGGCCCAGCCGGGTGTAGGTGACCCGGTCGCCGAGAATGTTTTTCAGTGCCTGAAGCTTGGGGACGTAATGCCGGGTTTCGTTCGGCATGGTCAGATTGGGATAGTCGGTCGGCAGGCCGCGCGCTTCGTTTTTCTCGATGGCGCGTTTGACCGCGCCTTCCCCCCAGTTGTAAGACGCCAGCGCCAGATGCCAGTCGCCATGCATGTCGTAGATGGTTTGCAGGTAATCGAGCGCGGCCTGGGTGGAGGCAAAGACATCGCGCCGTTCGTCCTGCCACCAGTTTTGCTCCAGCTTGAAGCGTCGACCGGTGGAGGGAATGAATTGCCACAAACCGGAGGCCTTGGCCGGTGAGTTGGCCATCGGGTTGAAGGCGCTTTCCACCATGGGTAGCAGCGCGAGTTCGGTCGGCATGCCGCGCGATTCCAGTTCTGCGACGATGTGGTGCAGGTAGGGTCGGGCACGCTCGATCATCCGGCGCAGGGATTCCGGACGATTGAGGTAGTACTGCTGGTAGTAGAGGACCAGATCGTCGTTGAGATTGGTCATCGCAAAACCGTTGCGGATGCGGTCCCAGAGATTCGTTGACTGGGTGGTCAGGTCGATGCTGATCGGTAATTCAGGCGGCGCGGTCAGTTCCTGATAGATCAACCCGTCATTGGCTGCTGATTGAAACTGAGGCGAGAGCATCAGACTCATTTGCTGCCGCAGTTCCAGGTCGGCATGGGCAGTACTGCTCATACCCGCGATCATCGCTACCGCAACCCCGCATTCAGCCAACAGGCGAAACAGTGACTGAATCTGGAAAGGCATGAGGACTGGGCTCCTGGTGCGCGCGGGTTCGGGGAAGGGCGGGATTATACCCTTCCGTCCGGGCGCATTCGGCTTGTTGTTACAACTGATTCAGATGCTTCGATTTACCCGAAGCATGTTGTCGCTTTACTGCAAGCGCAAGAGCGGAAACTCTGAGGTAGGATGTCTCCATCCTTTGACGAAACAGAAGGTGATGCCAGATGAAGAAGGTTCAGATTTCGATTCAGCACGGTGCAGAGTATGTGTGTACCAAATTGGGCGATGTGGTGACCGCGATCCAGCAAGTGGCCATCGTCAAGGGGTTGCCGATGTGGGAGGTCGAACGGCGGATCGGTTCCGGCATCCGCAAGCGCCTGATTGTTTCGGCGCGTACGCTCTTGCCCCTGCAGCCGCTGCCTTCAGGGGTCTGAGTGCTGGCCCGGCGTACTGCCGGGTTTTCCCAGCCGCCGGTAGAGTGTTCTTTCCGATATCCCGAGATGGCGAGCAAGCGCCTTGCGATTGCCGGGGAAGGTTTCGGCGATTTCCTGCAGATTTGCATCGGTCAACACGGGCTTTTTGCACATTTCCGCTGTTGACCGCAGCCAGGTGGCAGGCATGCCGGGCAGGCTGTTTGCGGGTAGATGGCGCAGGTTGATCTCGTCGCCATCGCTCAGCAGGCAAGCGCGTTCAAGCAGGTTGCGCAGTTCGCGGACATTGCCCGGGAAATCATGCTGGCGCAGCCATTGCCGGGCCTCGTCGGCCAGGTGCAGTTTGCGCCCGTTCGCCACCTGCGGTAGCAGGGCGTCGGCGATGACCTGAACGTCATCCCCGCGCTCACGCAAGGGCGGCAGGAAAATCGGAAACACATTGAGGCGATAAAAAAGGTCCTGCCGGAAAGTGCCGGCAGCGAGCATTTCTGCCAGCGGTCGATGAGTGGCGGAAATAATTCGGATATCTGCCTGACGTAACTCCGTGGAACCAACGCGTCGGAAGGTGCCGGTTTCCAGCAAGCGCAAGAGCTTGACCTGGATCGACAGTGGAATATCGCCCACTTCGTCGAGAAACAAGGTACCGCCCGCCGCCGCCTCGATCAAGCCGGTCTTGCGCGTGACCGCGCCGGTAAAAGCGCCGCGTTCGTGGCCGAAGAGTTCACTTTCGAAGAGCGTTTCCGCCAGTCCTGAACAGTCGACCGCAACAAAGGGTTTTTCAATCCGCCGGCTGAGTTGATGAATGGCATTGGCGACCAATTCCTTGCCGGTCCCTGATTCTCCCTGCAGCAGGACGGCGGCGTCCGCCGGGGCAACGCGGGCGACCATCTCCATCATGGCGAGAAAACTGGGCGAGCGGCCGATCAGGCCGCGGGCGTGCTCGTGGGTGCGTGGCACCGGCAGCGGATCAATTTTCTCGATGAAATAGGCGATATCTCCCGCAGCATCGCGAATCGGCGACAACTCGATATTTTCAAAATGCTCGCCGTGGGGCGTGTGATGCAGATGGACCACCCGCTCGCGTTCTCCCGAACGCAGGCTGCGCTGCAAGGGGCAGGATTCGCCCGCCTGGTCGCAGGGCAGGGTGTAACGGTGCGAGACCTCGTAGCAGGTTCGCCCGACCACGCATTGCTGACCTTCCCATTTTTCCCGGTAGGCCTTGTTGGCAGAAAGGATGCGGTAATTGCGGTCGCACAGGATATGCGGCTCGGCAAGCGATTCAAGGAAGGAAACCAGTTCGACCGGTGTGTCCGTGTTTTCTGCCATGTGCTGCCAATATTCAGGTTTTCACTGCCACATGCTGCCACAAGGCGCCCTGAATCACCAAGGTCCATCGCCTCCTGATGGGTGGAAATTTCCATTGTGCTGAATTTAAAGCAAAAAATTCAGTGGACCGTTGCTGGCATGAGTCTTGATAAGTCATGGCTGATGTTTGCTGCTTACCAAGGAAATCGCCATGAAACAAACCCTGCTTCAGGAAAAATACCCCATCTTTGTTGCTGAAATTGCCAAGTCGGAGACTGCCTGCAAGACGGTCGATGCCTTGATCGAGTACTACAAGGGAAGGATTGCGGAAAATCCCAAGGTCCGGTTCATCGGCGTATTCGACCATTTTGCGCATACGACCCTGATCGGCGGCCCGATTGTTGAAGGGATGAGTGCTGCGGTCGACCTCATTTTTTGCTTCGGATTCGCCATTCCGACCCCGCATATGCTCGCAGTGCGCCCACGCTCGATCGGCATCGCCGATATGGGCGACAAGTTCGTGATCAGCTTCATGGAGGCACCGATGCAGCCCGCAAACGAGGCGATGGAACGCTGGACGCGCGAATTGCGCACCGCCGCCTGAATTGCCGGAGACGCCCCGATGTTCAAATTGCTTGCCTTGATTTCGAAGAACCTGATCCTTGCCATCCCGGTGACCATGGTGCTGGGTTTTGGTTTTGGCCTGCTGCTTCCTGTGGGCTGGCTGAGGTTGCTGATCGTGCCGCTGACCTTCCTGATGGTCTATCCGATGATGGTCAGTCTGAAACTCGGCAAGGTTCTGGAAGGGGGCGATAGCAAGGCACAGTTGCTTGCCCAGTTGATCAATTTTGCCATCATTCCTTTCCTCGCCTTTGTGCTGGGCCGCCAGTTTTTCCCCGATCAGCCGTATTACACGATGGGTCTTTTGCTCGCAGCACTCCTGCCGACATCGGGCATGACTATTTCGTGGACGGGCTTTGCCGGTGGCAATCTGGGGGCTGCGGTCAAAATGACGGTATTGGGCCTGATCCTGGGGTCAATCGCTACCCCGCTCTACGTTCAGGGATTGCTCGGTGCGACCGTTACGGTGGATCTGGCCGCAGTGTTTTCGCAGATTGTGTTCATCGTTTTTCTGCCGATGCTGGCAGGACATCTCACACAGCGTTACCTGATTGCAAAGTACGGCCCAAAGGCCTACCAGGATGAGTGGGTGCAGCGCTTCCCACCGTTCTCAACGCTGGGCGTGCTCGGTATTGTTTTCGTCGCCATGGCCTTGAAGGCCGGACAACTGCTTGCGCATCCGGGTGAATTGCTGCACTTGATCGTGCCTTTAATGCTGCTCTACGGGATCAACTACCTCTTGAGCAGTCTGGTCGGCAAGGCATTGCTGCCACGCGGCGATGCGATTGCGCTGGTGTACGGCACGGTGATGCGAAATCTGTCGATTGCACTGGCGCTGGCGATGAATGCGTTCGGTGCAGCAGCTTCCGACGCAGCGCTGGTGATTACGCTGGCTTATATCATTCAGGTGCAGTCGGCAGCGTGGTATGTGAAATTTTGCGATCGCCTGTTCGGAAAGCGAGTCCTGGCCGAGTAAGCTGCGACGAGGACACGACAGTTTCTGCGATTCCGATTTTTACGAAGCATCAATTCGTCACAATTTTATTTTTTCGTAGTTGATCCCCGAGGTAGAGTATCGAACCTGATTTAACAAGGAACAAACCATGCGTACTGAAACTCGTGTAATCGACTTGGGAAAAACCGAATACGGCACGTTTTCGGCGCCAGATGTCAGCCGTGTCATTCGTAACACCTACCAATTGCTCGCTTTGTCGACGGCAGTCGCCGGTGTCGGTGCGGGTATCAGCATGTGGGCCGGTTTCGGGTCGCTGGCCGGTATCGTGTTTACCCTGCTGGGCCTGGTGCCGCTGTTCTATCTCAGCAAGAACCGCAATTCTGCAGCCGCAGTACCAGCCATGCTGGCCTTTACGGGTTTGAGCGGTCTGGGTTTGGGGCCGACATTGAGCCACTACCTGCATCTGCCGGGTGGTAGCAGCACCGTATTGAGTGCTGCGGTCATTACCACCGGTGTAACGCTGGCGCTGACGGCTTATGTCTACAAGACGGGCAAGGATTTCTCCCGGATGGGCGGTTTCCTTTTTGCCGGTCTGATTGCGGTGATTCTGGCCAGCATTGCTGCGATGTTTGTGCCGGCGATGCAGGCAGGTGTTTCGGCTGCTGCAGCCCTGCTGTTTTCGGGCTTCATCCTGTACGACACCAGCCGCCTGGTGCGTGGCGAGGAAGATAACTACGTGATGGCTGCGTGCAGCATGTACCTGAACGTGCTCAATCTCTTCCTGTCGATACTGCAATTGCTGGGCTTGTCCAGTGACGACTGATTGATGGCAACGCCCTGAAAAAAATGGCGCACCCTTGGGTGCGCCATTTTTTTGGCTGGCAGATACATTAGCCAAACTTGGGCAGGTGCTTCAGCGACTCGGTGATGGCCTCGGCCGGGTAGTCGTAATCTTCCAGCTTGCCACTGAAGTATTTGTCGTAAGAGGCCATGTCGAAATGGCCGTGACCGGTCAGACAGAAAAGAATGGTCTTCGCTTCGCCGGTGATCTTGCAGCGTAGTGCTTCATCGATGGCAGCACGGATGGCATGGCAGGATTCCGGTGCCGGAATGATGCCCTCGGCACGGGCAAACTGTACGCCAGCCTCGAACGTGGCGACTTGCGGCACGGCAATCGCATCAATCAGTTTTTCGTGGAAAAGTTGCGATACCAGCGGCGAATCGCCGTGATAACGCAGCCCGCCCGCGTGGATGCCGGGGGGCATGAAGTCGTGGCCGAGCGTGTACATTTTCATGATCGGCGTATAGCCGGAAGCGTCACCGTAATCGTAGGTGTAGGCACCCTTGGTCAGGGTTGGGCAGGAGGTTGGTTCAACCGCTACCAGACGCAGGTTCTCGGCGCGTTTGTCGCCGGCGGCCTTGTCGGCGAGGAAAGGAAAGGCGATGCCGCCAAAGCTTGAGCCACCACCACAGGGCCCGAAGATTACATCCGGATAGAGGCCGACTTTGTCGAACTGTTTTTTTGCTTCAAGGCCGATGATGCTTTGATGAAGCACCACGTGATTGAGGACCGAGCCCAGGGTGTAGCAGGTGTCCGGGTCGCCCGCGGCTTCTTCAACAGCTTCGGAAATGGCAAGACCGAGCGAGCCTTCGCAGTTTGGATCGGCCGCCAATGCGGCGCGCCCGGCATTGGTGAGTTGGGTCGGGCTGGCAAATACTTCCGCGCCCCAGGTTTGCATCATGGAGCGACGGAAGGGTTTTTGCTGGTAGCTGACGTTGACCATGAACACGCGCACCGGCAAGCCAAACATCTGTCCGGCATAAGCAATCGAGGAACCCCACTGGCCTGCGCCGGTTTCGGTGGTCAGTTTTTTGGTGCCGGCCAGCTTGTTGAAATAGGCTTGCGGGACGGCAGAGTTGGGTTTGTGTGAGCCTGCAGGAGAGACGCCCTCGTACTTGAAAAAGATTTTTGCCGGCGTACCCAGCGCACGCTCCAGGCCGAGTGCGCGGCACAGCGGGGCCGGACGCCACTGGGCGTAAATCTGGCGGACTGGTTCCGGGATTTCGATCCAGCGCTCGGCGCTCATTTCCTGTTCGATGATCGGGTCTGGAAAAATGGCTCTCATGGCTTCCGGCGGGACCGGGTTGCCGTCTGGTCCCAAGGGTGCAGCCGGCGGGTTTGGCATGTCGGCAACGACGTTGTACCAGTGGGTGGGGATTTCTTCTTGTTCGAGGTTGATACGTAATGGCGTCATGGTGCGCTCCCTGCAAGTGGCCATAAAAAGGAGAACGCTACTCCAAAATCCTCGCGCAGGCCAGAAGTGGCGGGCGATCCGGGCGCTCGGGCTGGTTTAAAGGGCGACACCCGATTACATTGTCGGCTTGCATCTCGGCAGGTAACTTTCAATGAACGCCATGACGGTACTGATAGAGGCATTGCAGCGGCTTTACTTTCTTCCGGATCAGGATGACAGCTGGCGCGACGGGTTGGATGAGCAAGGTTTCGATGGTCTGCGCGGGCAACTGGCATTGCTGGACTCGTCGGCGCAGGTTCGCACCCTGGTGCTGTCGCTTGCGGTCACCTCGGCCTGGCCGCGGCTTGCCGCCATGCTTGACGTTGTGCTTGAGGATCTGGGAATCGCAGCGCCGACGGTGTCGATATCGCCGGTTGCGGGTTATCAGCTGTGGTGGTCGCTGGCCCAGCCGGTGCCATTCGACGAGGCACAGCGCTTCCTTCGCGGATTGGTCAGCACGTATCTGGCCGACATTCCCGAAGACCAGTTATCTTGCCTGCCCGGGTGTGACGAAGAGTCTCGGTTTGTGATGATGGTCCCCGCACTGGATGAGGCTTCCGGCTTGTGGTCGGCATTCATCGATTCCTCGCTCGGTGCGATGTTTGCCAATGACGCTCCCGGCCTTGAGTTTCCGCCACGCATCGAGCGCCAGGCCAGCATGCTGGCTACGGTCAACAGCATCAAATTGCAAGATTTCAGAAAGGCACTGGCTCGCTTGACGGCCAAGATTCCGCTGCCGGCAGCTTGTCCCGTTTTGCCCGAGGAGAATCCAGCCATTCAGGGGGCTGTGCGGCCTGATTCAGCGGCCGGATTCTCAGCGGGCAGCACGTATGCTGACCCCAAGTCCTTCCTGCTGGCGGTGATGAATGATGCCAGCGTCTCGACCTCGGACCGTATCCGTGCCGCTTCTGCCCTGCTACCGTACTTTTCAGGCTAAACGTGATTTGGTGGCAGGCTGCAGCTTCAAAAGTCGAATTTTTGCTGAACAGGGCTGTCGACCGTCATCAGGGCATCGCGCGATACGAGCGTGCTTGCGCGCACGCCAAGTAATCGGATCCGCCGGTCCAGCGTGATGCGTTTCAGACATTCGCCGGCAGCTCGACGGATGTCCAGTGCCTCCATCACCGGTGCTGGCAAAGTCAGATCGCGGGTGACAATGCTGAAATCGGCAAAACGCAATTTGATGCCGATGGTACGGCTGGCGTAGCCCTTGCGCTCGAGATCGGATTCGACCCGCTTGCAGAGGTCGGTAAAAATGCCGGAAAGCTCGTGCTTGTCGTTTTGGGGATGCAGGTCGCGTTCGAAGGTGCTTTCCCGGCTGATTGATTTGGGTGTGGACTCGGTGATGACCGGCCGTGTATCGATGCCCTGGGCAACGCGCCCCAGCCATGTCCCCATGCTGCTGCCAAAATGGCGGATCAGTCGTTCGACCGGGGTAGCGGCCAATTGGCCGATGGTCAGAATCCCCATTTTCTCCAGACGTGCGCTTGCTTTCGGGCCGACGCCGTTGATCTTGCTCACAGCCAAGGGCCAGATACGGCTTGGCATGTCGCCGATCTCGATCAGGGTCAGGCCGTCGGGTTTGTCGAGGTCTGAACCGATCTTGGCGAGCAGTTTGTTGGGTGCAATCGCGATCGAGCAGCTCAGGCCGGTGGCGGCCTTGACAGCGGACTTGATGCGAGCACCCAGCACCTCTGGGGGCTCCGGGTGTGCGCTCAGATCGATATAAATTTCATCGATACCGCGATCTTCGATGTGTGGGGCAATCGTGGCCACGGCCGCTTTGAACAGGCGGGAATAATGGCGGTAAGCCTCAAAATTGGCCGGCAGTAGAATGGCATCGGGCGCCAGTGCAGCGGCCTTCATCAAGCCCATTCCCGAAAATACGCCCAAGGCGCGGGCCTCGTAGGTTGAGGTGGTAATGACGCCGCGCCCCACATACTCCTTGAGCCGTGTGTACTGCCTTGCTTCCGAGGCATCAATGGTCGGCGCCGGCGTGCGCCTGCCACCCACCACGACCGCTTGCCCCTTCAGATCGGGAAAAGTGAGCAATTCGACCGATGCAAAGAAGGCATCCATGTCCAGATGGGCGATGCGGCGCACAGGCTGGCCAAGCGGGGCGATCACGCCAAGTCCCTTGCTGCGTTGATCATTGCTGCAGTTTGTGTTGGCGGACAATCTGCCGGATATCGCCATTGCAACTGTCCGCGATACGCGCGTATTCCTCGGGGCTGTCGACGTCACGTTGCAGGGATTCCGCTTGCTCAAGCAGACGTTTGATATACGGAATCCAGCGCTCGTTCAGTTCGTTCTGGATTTTGATCGCCGTGCTGCCGGCGGGTCCGCGCAGCAGCGGCATATCGTCAAAGCGCGCATGCAAGGTTTTGCTGACTTCATCGAGCAACTTGCGAGCCGTCTCCTGATAGATCGTTGCGTGGCGCATTTCGTGGGCGTGTATTTCCCGAAAAGCACAAGAAGCTTGCGGAAATTCCCGGCCTACATGGAGCGAGATGGGCTGGTAGCCGAATTCAATATGGATTTGGTGGGTTGAGCATTCCCATTGGCCTGATGGATCGCGCCTGAGCGTGCTGCGACTGCTGGCTCTGACCTGCGCTTTGCCGATGGTGAGTCCGAGCACATCAACGCCTGCATCTGCATAACGGTTGCTCATGCCTTTGAGTGACTTGAAACTGTATCGATCGCTGAACTGGATGGGCGACTCAAGGAGTTTGACCTCGACCCGGGTGGCTGGCAACTCGGTACAGGGATCGGCAGCCATGGCGCTGGCTGCAAGCAGCGGGTAGAGGAGGGCTGCGCACGGTTTCAACAAGGATAGGGACAATCCATATTTACGCCGGGAGTTCAGGGGTCGAGAGAGCTCAGGGTGCACGTTTTCCGGATGACTGGAAGGCGTTGACCAAGGTCTTGAACAGCATTTCCGGCACGATGGGCTTGGATACGAAATCGCTCATGCCGGCTTCCTGGCAACGTTGCCTGTCATCGGTGAAGGCGTTGGCCGTCATGGCGATGATCGGTGTGGTGCGATGGCCAGTCATCTGCCGGATGAGCCGGGTGGCTGCGAGACCATCCATGCGGGGCATCTGGACGTCCATCAGAATGAGGTCGTATTCCCTTGAGCCGGCTTTTTCCAGCGCTTCCTGGCCGTCATTGGCAATTTCAATCTCCAGACGAAAGTCTTCGAGCAAGACCTTGGCGACTTCCTGATTGATGGCATCGTCTTCAACCAGCAGGATGCGGCGCCCGCTGTATTGATGCAGCTGGGTTTCAATCCAGGTCGCAGCATCGGCAGCGTCATCGGCGAGTACCGTGGGGTCGACACGCAGGCTTGCGGTAAACCAGAAACGGCTGCCCTTGCCAAGTTCGCTTTCCGCACCGGCGTCGCCATGCATCAGTTGTGCAATTTTTCGGGTAATCGCCAGCCCCAGGCCGGTGCCGCCAAATTTTCGGGTCGTTGAGTTGTCTGCCTGTTCGAATGCGGTGAACAGCCTGGGCAGGGTGTCAGGAGAAATACCAATCCCGGTGTCCTGCACCGAGAAACTGAGCTTCAGATGCGCGTTGTCGGCCTCGATAATCTGGCAATCGATTTCGATATGTCCGGCTTGGGTGAATTTCACCGCATTCGACAAGTAGTTGAGCAATCCCTGGCGCAGTCGAACGCTGTCGCCAAGCAGCGGGGGAAAGGTGGGGATCGTGTTGCAGCGGACAGTCAGCTGCTTGGCATGCGCCTTGGGCTCGATCATCTCGATGGCGTTTTTGATCAGTGCGCCGATGTTGACCGCACGTTCCTCCAGTTCGAGTTTGTCGGCCTCGATTTTGGAGAGATCGAGTACCGTATTGACCAGTTGGAGCAAATGTTCGCTTGCCGCATCAATCTTGTCGAGGCAAACACTTTGCTGCTCGGAAGCGCCCGAACGCCGGAGCATGTGAACCATGCCGGTAATGGCATTGAGCGGTGTTCGGATTTCGTGCGAAATATTGGCAATGAACGAGCTCTTGGCTCGGTTGGCGGCCTCTGCGGCTTCGCGCTGAATCCGGTTGCGCAGGCTGAAAATGCCGAAAGTCAGATTGCTGGCGAGTTCTTCAAGAAACTGGACTTCGTCCGGGCTGAAGGCATCGGGTTCAGCCGAGTAGACACTCATCGCCCCGAGTACTTTGCCGTCCTGTACCAAAGGCAGTGCGATGACCGACTTGTATCCCAGTTCGAGCAGAACATGTGACCACGATGACTGTTCGCTGCCGGCACAAATTTTCTGGATCACCTCGGTTCGCTCAAAGGCGATGGCAGTTCCTGCAGGCCCGCCACCATGCGGACTTGCCGGATCCCAGGAGGCGACCAGGTTCTTGTGGCAGTTTTCGTCGCCGCCAGCGAGTGCGACCGGATTGATGCGCTTGTCGGCCCCATGTTCGGCGTAACCGATCCACACTTTCTTGTAGCCGCCCAAGAGCACGATCAGGTGGCAAATTTCGTGCAGCATCTGCTGTTCGTTGTCATTGCGGGCAAGCGCCAGATTGCATTCGCTGAGCAGGCGCAGGGCACGATTGAGGCGATACTGTTCCCTCAGATCCTGCTTGCGCTTCGAGACATCGCTATGGATTCCGAGCATGCGCAGCGGGCGGCCATTGGCGTCCCGCTGGACGATTTTTCCCGTGGATTCAATCCAGATCCAATCCCCCGTGCTTGTTTTGCGGCGGTACTCCATGGTTTCCGGTCCGCCGTCTTTAAGGCAGCGCTGGAAGGATTGCTTGAGCACATCCAGATCGTCCGGATGAACACTGGCTTGCCAGTTGTCGAGATTGGAGTCGAAGTTTTCTACGGTAAACCCGATCATTTTCGGGTAATTGGGGCTGACGTGGATATTGCCGGTGAGCAAGTCGAGATCAAACCAGGCTTGATTGGCGGCTGTCAGCGCCAGACGCAAGCGTTCTTCGCTTTCACGCAGCGAGGCTTCGGTACGACTGAGCTCGGTGACATCCTGAAAGATGGTTGCGAACTGATTCAGGGCCGGGGCAAAAACCGAGATGGAGAAGATTTTCCCCATCGGTTCGAAATTGGCTTTGAAGCGCAGGGGCTTGCCGGATTGAGCTACGCCGGAAAATTCGTCAAGGTAGGCAACCGAGCCATACACCTCATGGGATAAACGCCCGATCACCGCATCGCGCTTGATGCCAAGAATCGATTCGTAGGCCGGGTTAACGTCCATGATTCGGTAGTTGACCGGTGTACCGTCGTCTGCAAGGAGCAATTCGTGAAGTGCAACGCCCTCTGTCATTGACGAATACAGCGAGTGAAAGCGCTGCTCGCTGAGCTGGATCGCGTCGATGTCGTTTTTGCGATCCGTGATGTCGTCGTAGATTCCCAATATGCCGACGATTTCATTGTTTCTGCCGCGCAGCGGGACTTTGGATGAGCGCAACCAGAGGGTGTTGCCGTCGGGGGAGGTCTGCGGTTCTTCGTAGCCGAGCTTTGCTGTTGCCGACTCGATCACATGGCGATCATCGGCACGGTAGCATTCCGCTTCGGGAGCCCAGGCCATGGCAAAATCATTTTTCCCGATGATCTCATGCACGTTCTTGAGGCCGGCATCCTGCACGAACAGTGTATTGCAGCCTAGGTAATTGAGATCTCGATCCTTCCAGAAAATGCGCACCGGCGCGTTATCGATGATCGTTTGCAGCAGACTCTTTGACGCTTTCAATTCCTCTTGTGTTTCAAGCAGGGATTGTTCTGCCTGGCGGTGATCCGCCAGTTCGCGCATCAACCTCAAGGTGTTGCTGGAAAGCGTTGAATAGATCGAAAGAATGATTTCGATCAGTGCCCGTGTGCTGCCGCTCATGCGCTCTTTGGCTCGAATCTTGGCATGCTCGAGCGAGGCGCCTCTCAGGATTTCATCGACCGCGTACGCCATGTAACGATCAGATTCGAGAATGTGGGAAGCAAGCCACTGAGCAAGGTAGGCGAGGGCTTCTTCCGCTACTTCCTTGCCGGTTTGCGAGTCCAGCTTGCTGCGGATACGGGCGATTTCCTGGCCGAAAGAGCGATGTGCGGCGCGGTGAAGTTCTTCCGAGCTGTCAGTCCCCAGAAACTGCCGCCAGATGGCTTCCTCGGACTGAAAATGATAGATGGCATAGTCGGACAGTTCATCGAAGACGGTGTCCAGAACCAGTTTTCCGCCTGACTGAAACGCAATATGCGTTGCCAGATCGTTCAAGAGTTTGACCAGATACTTGTGTTGCTCGTCAACTTTGGGCAGGCCAGTACAAAAATTGTCATCCCAAGGAAAAATGTCAATCGAATTCAAAGTACATGTCCTGGCAGAACGGATATTGGACTGGCAAATTTAATTGATTTTGTAGTTTTTTACCATGCCCAAGGAAGCCATCAAACTGGGAGGTGTCGATCAGACCTTGCCGCTTGGCCAGATACCAGCGGCCATCGTCAGTTACGGAAAATAGCCGCGTTGCTGCAAGGTGATCCCAAGACAAGACTGGGGTGAGTGATAGCCGTCAGATTTTTACGGCGTTGGCGTCCCCGGCTGGGTCACAAAGCCGATCCTTGTCAGTCCGGCCCGACGGGCAGCACTCATGGTTTCGGCCACCGTTTCGTAGCGCGTCGCACGGTCTGCACGCAGGTGCATTTCCACCTTGGCGTCCTGGGCGACGGCCTCGCGGAAGCGGGCTTCGAGGCTGCTACGGTCGACTGCCTCGGAAGCCAAAAAAACGCGGTTTTCGGCATCAATGCTGATCTGCAGCGTCAGCGGTTTTTCCGGTGCCGGGGTGCTCGACGCACGTGGCAGATCGACTGGCACTTGATGCGTCATCAGCGGTGCCGTGATGATGAAAATGATCAGCAAAACCAGCATCACATCGACCAGCGGTGTCATGTTGATTTCCGCCGTCGGCATCTGGTGGTTCTGCGCATTGAAGCTGCCCATGGCCATGTTATGCGGCCTCCGTCGCGACGCGGGCACGCATCGGGTGAATCTGCGCACTGTTGGCGACAAACGGCTTGCCGACCGTGAAGAAGGCATGCAGGTCGTGGGCGAAGGCGTCGAGGTCGGCCAGAATCACACGATTGGCGCGAGTAAATGCGTTGTAGGCAAAGACGGCAGGCAGCGCGACGGCGAGGCCGGCGGCAGTCATGATCAGCGCCTCACCGACCGGGCCCGCGACCTTTTCGAGCGCTGCCTGGCCGGACAGACCGATGGCGAGCAGGGCGTGATAAATGCCCCAGACGGTACCGAGCAGGCCGACGAAAGGTGCCGTGGCGCCGGTCGTGGCGAGCAGGGTCAGGCCGCCTTCGACATCGGCAAAGGCCAGTTCGCGCTGCCCCTTCGCCATCGGCGCCATGGCCAGCGCGAGCACGCGGTAGCCCTCCGCCGCCAGCGCATCGATCCGCGCCTGCCAGTATGCCGGGTCGATCGGCTCGTCCTGGCCGGCTCGCCGTTGCCCGGCGCACATGCCGATCAGGCGCTCCGGCGCGCCCTTGACGAAGACGAAGGCATGCCCGGCGTGGTCGTGATGCAGCGTCGCCATGAAGCGGTGCTCGGATTCGAAGGGGATGACATCGATGCGCGGCAGGGACTCGGCCTCGAAGCGCGCATCCAGCCCGGCCTTCATGGCCAGCGCCAGCAGCGCGCCTTCGGTCGGATCGCCTTCGAGCTGCCATTCGCCGTCGGTCTCGCGCAGGATGGCGTCGTTGCAGAGCAAGGCGGCGCGGGCGATGTCGGCCAGTTCGGCCGCGAGTTGGGTGTCGAGACGGGAGGCGCTCATGTCAGGCAAGAGTGAAATGCTTGCGCCCGGGCAGGCGGTAGGTTTCGAAATCGGCGCGGTCGAGTGTCCAGATGTCGGTGCAGCCGGTTTTCAGCGCAGCGACGACCAGCGAGGCATCGGCCAGGTCCATCGGGCGGTCGGCATAGCGTTCGATCCAGTCGATAGCTGTTACCAGTTCCTCGCGGCCGAGCGGCAGCAATTCGAGCCCGCCGCGTTCGATCCAGTGATAGAGCGGTAGCGTGGCGCCCACCGTATCGGTCAGA
>CALAGF010000165.1 GCA_937892345.1 uncultured Rhodocyclaceae bacterium
ATCATGGGCCTGGGGACCGCCGGCGGTTTCGAGGTGTATGTGCAGAACCGTATCGATGGCGACGCAAAGAAGCTGAATGACGTAGTCCAGGGTTTCATGGCGGAATTGCAGAAACATCCTGAATTTACCCGCGTGTCCACCTTCTTCCGTCCGACCGTGCCTCAGCTCTTTATCGAGGTTGATGAAGCCAAGGCGCTGGCGCTCGGGATTCCGCTGGGCGATGTCTATTCGACGCTGCAAAGCACGATGGGCGCACTTTACGTGAATGACTTCAACAAGGCAGGCCGGGTCTATCGTGTGCAGTTGCAGGCTGAATCCAACTACCGTATGCGCCCTGACGATATCGGCAAGGTTTATGTGCGGGCAAGTAGCGGCGCGATGATCCCGCTGTCAGCGATCAGCACGGTCAAGAACGTCGTCGGTCCGGAGCAGGTGGAACGCTTCAACGGCTTTGTGGCGGCCAAGGTGATGGGCGACAGCAAGCCGGGGATCAGCTCCGGCGATGCGATCCAGATCGTCGAGGAAGTTGCTGCGGCCACGCTGCCAGACGGTTACGGCATTGCCTGGACGGGTCAGGCTTATCAGGAAAAGCGCAGTTCAGGCTCATCCTTGCAGGCCTTCGGCTTCGCGATCATCATGGTTTTCCTGATTCTCGCGGCGCAATACGAAAAATGGTCCTTGCCGGTGGCCGTGGTGATGGCCGTGCCTTTTGCGCTCATGGGCGCGTTGACCGCAATCTGGCTGCGCGGCATGCCGAATGACATTTACTTCCAGATCGGCCTCGTGGTGCTGATTGGCCTGGCGTCGAAAAACGCCATTCTGATCGTTGAATTTGCAGCACAGAAATACGCCGAAGGGATGAGTGCGGCCGATGCCGCCATCGAGGCCGCCCGCCTGCGCTTGCGGCCGATCATCATGACTTCGCTGGCCTTCGTGCTCGGCGTCTTCCCGCTGGTCAAAGCCACCGGTGCCGGCGCTTCGGCGCGCCAGTCGATGGGTACAGGCGTTTTCGGCGGCATGCTGGCCGCCACCTTTATCGCCACCATTTTCGTGCCGCTCTTTTTCCAGTGGCTGGAACGTGGCAAACAGATCAATCCGGCGCACATGAACGCCGAGGAGGACAAGGCATGATTTCCCGTCGCATCACCACCCTGACCCCGTTGGCACTGGCTCTGATGCTCTCAGGGTGCAGTATCGGCCCGGATTACCTGCGACCGCAGAGCTGGCTACCCAGCCTGTTTGCAGAAGCGCCCACCGCAACAGCACAGACTGACGCCTCGGCAGCTGCGGTCGACAGCCGCTGGTGGGCACTTTTCAAGGATGAGACGCTGAGCGCACTGATTGAGGCTGCACACAAGGAAAATGCCAATCTCCGACTGGCAGTTTCGCGCGTAGAACAAGCTGATGCGGCAGCTCGCGAAAGCGGTGCTTCCCTGTTCCCGACAATCAACGGCGCAGCGAATGGCAGCAACACGGGGCTCAGCGAAAAAACCGCCACCTGGTCGGCCAATTCCCCGGGCGTCCTGCGCAGCCGCAGCGCCGGTTTCAGTCTGTCCTACGAACTTGACGTCTGGGGCCGGGTACGCCGGGCCAACGAAGCCGCACGCGCCAACCTGCTTGCCAGCCGCTACGGTCGCGACAGCGTCCGGCTCTCGGTAGCCGGCCTCGTCGCCAGTAACTATCTCAATCTGCGTGCGCTGGATGCACAGCTGGCGATTACAGCAGACAGCCTGAAAAGCCGTAGCGAAAGTACGCGCCTGACCAAGGTTCGCGTCGATGCCGGCCTCACCTCACCGCTTGATCAATATCAGGCGGATGGCGCCCTCGCCGCCCTGAAGTCGCAAGAAGCTGAATTGCGTCAAGCCCGAGCGCTGGCAGAGCATCAACTGGCGCTGCTGACCGGCAACCCGGCGCTGAAAATCGCCCCCGGCGATCTGCGCCAGCTGCCCTTGCCACCCATGCCCCCGGCAGGTTTGCCTGCCGATCTGATCGAAGCCCGGCCCGACATCCGTCAAGCCGAGCAGACACTGATCGCTGCCAACGCCAACATCGGCGTTGCCAAGGCCGCCTACTATCCAAAATTCTCGCTCACCGGCGCCCTGGGTAGCGAGAGCAAAACGCTGTCCGATCTGTTCAGCGCCGGCGCAGGCACCTGGTCGCTGGGCCTGGGATTGTTGATGCCGATTTTCGATGCCGGACGCACCGCGGCTCAGGTCGATCAGGCACGCTCACTCAACGAGCAATCGCTGATCAACTGGCAGTACAGCTTGCAAGTGGCCTACAAGGAAGTGCGCGATGCCTTGGTCAAACTGCGTGAAAACGAAGCTGCCGAGTTGGCACAAACCGAACGCGCCAATGCTGCCGGCAAGGCCTTGAGCGTCGCTCAAAAGCGCTATGAGGCGGGTTATGCCGGCTATCTGGATGTGCTTGATGCGCAACGCAGCAGCAACGACGCGCAACTGGCAGCAATCGCCAGCCGTCAGGCCCGGCTATCCGCTGCCGTCGAGTTGTTCAAAGCACTGGGCGGTGGCTGGCAGCCTGACGCCTCCTAAAACTTTGCCGGCCGGGGAGCAAAAATGCCTGGCCGGCACAGTTGACCGCTGGATTATCCGCGGCACTCGCGGCACCTGAGTTTGCTCAACGCCGCCGTCTGGCCTCGAACAGACAGACCCCGGCAGCCACCGAGACGTTCAGGCTTTCAACGCTGCCATACATCGGAATACTGACCAGCTGGTCGCAGGTTTCCCGAGTCAGGCGACGCATCCCCTCGCCTTCCGCACCCAGCACCCAGGCCGTGGCCTGCGGCCATTGCGCCGCATAAAGATCGCTTTCAGCTTCTCCGGCCGTACCGACAACCCAGATTTCCCGTTCCTTAAACTCGCGCAGCGTGCGTGCGAGATTGGTGACCATCACATAAGGCACGGTTTCTGCAGCACCGCAGGCCGTTTTGATGGCCACATCGGTCAAGCCAACAGACTTGTCCTTGGGTGCAATCACGGCATGAACCCCGGCTGCATCTGCAACCCGCAGGCAGGCACCGAGATTGCGCGGATCGGTGATGCCGTCGAGGACGAGCAGGAAAGCCGGTTCCTCCAGCGTATCCAGCACATCGTCCAGATGCAGGACCTTGTGCCCGCCCTCTACAATCGCCAGAACACCCTGATGTTTGGCACCTGGCGCCATGCCATCAAGCCGCTTGCCGTCACAGGGAATGAACTTGACGCCCAGCAATTCCACATGCCGCAACAGATCGCGTACCCGCGCATCCTGGCGCCCCGCATCGACATAAATTTCCTTCAATGATTCGGGATCGTGACGAAGCTTGGCGGTTACGGCATGAAAGCCATAGATCAGACGGGAGGACATGGGCAGGGACAGTCAGCGAAAAAAACGCATTTTACCCTGCCGGCCAGAGACATCGTCAGGCTCAAGGCGCCTTGTTGAAGATTCTCAGCAACTCGGCATGATCGTCGCCAAGACGACGCATCAACATGACATCGTGCATTTCGATGTGATGACGGACCCACTTGCAGAGCAATTGATCCAGGTCGCGGATGCGCTGAGCAGTCTGCATCGGATCGAGCGCAGCGACTATCTCCTGCACTTTGCCGGAAATATGCGCATGATCTTCTGTATGGGCAGCACAAAGCTCCGGATCAATCACCCTTAATGCCAGATCACGCATGATTTTCTCCTCGCTGGAGAAATGCTCGAGGATGATTGCGAAGAGGTCACCCAGTAGCGAAACCAGCGAGGTTTCGCATAGGCCGCGTTGCCGAGCACTACACCCTGCACAATCGACCAGCCGCTCCGGATCTATGCAAATCCGGCGCAGGCTGCTCATGCAGGAGAGCAACTGACGGTGCTCCTGGTCGATGGTCGGATGCCCGGTTTCCAGCGCCGAGGGCATCTCCGAAAGGGGCATCAGAACCCCCTTCAGAGATTTAGGTGAACAGGTAGATGCGTCGCTGGATTGTGTTGCCGGCACTACCTTGACTCTGTTCATGCCCAGATGCCCGAACTATTACGAAAGTCATATTTTAGCGCGAGGGAAAACCCTTACACGGGAATTCGTGTGAAGAATTGTGCTGCTTCCCAAGTCACACGCTAACGCACACCCTTGCCAGAAGGTTTACGAAGGCGCGTCTTCCCGGATGCTTTTTTTGCCGTACCCGCTGCAACCCTGGCGTCGCGAACCAAGACGAAATCGATTTTGTTCGACTCCAGATCTGCACGGACCAATTTGACCTTGACCCGGTCGCCCAGACGGAAACGTTCTCCGGTACGCTCGCCCAGCATCTGGTGCTTGACGTTGTCGAACTGGAAGTAATCCTGCCCCAGTTCTGAAACGTGTACCAGACCTTCGACATAGACCTCGTCAAGTGCCACGAAAATTCCAAAGGCAGTGACTGCCGAGATCGTTCCGGTAAAGACCTCGCCGATTCTTTCCTTCATGAAGAAGGTTTTCAGCCAGTTTTCGACATCGCGTGTAGCCTCATCGGCGCGCCGCTCGGTTGCCGAACACTGAAGCCCGATATCGTCCCAAGCCAGCGCCGGTTCGTATTGTTCCTTGGCCAGCACCGCCTTGATTGCACGATGAACCAGCAGATCGGGATAACGTCGAATGGGCGAAGTAAAGTGGCTGTAATGCTCGTAGGCAAGACCAAAATGGCCCACATTATCCGGGCTGTACATGGCCTGCTTCAGCGAGCGCAACATGACCGTCTGCAGCAACTGAAAGTCCGGACGCGGCTTGATTTTTTCGAGCAGAATTGCGTAATCCTTGGCTCGAGGATCATCCCCACCACCGAGCGCCAGGCCGAACTCACCAAGGAAAGTCCTCAGATTCTTCAACTTGTCTTCCGAGGGTGCCTCATGAATGCGATACAAACAGGTGTGCTTGTGCTCGGCTAAAAAATCCGAGGCGCACACATTCGCTGCCAGCATGCACTCCTCGATAATCCGGTGAGCATCATTGCGCACCACCGGAACAATATTTTCAATCTTGCCCTGATCATTGAACAGCATCTGGGTTTCTGTCGTTTCAAAATCGATTGCCCCCCGCTGCACGCGCGCCTTGTGCAAGGCTGAGAACAATTTATAGAGATCCTGAACATGCGGCAGGACGCTGCGGTCGACCTCGGTTTCCGGCTTTTTTTGACCCGACAACCAGGACCATACTTTGTTGTAGGTCAACCGCGCATGAGAGCGGAAAACTGCCGGATAAAACCGGTATTTTCCAATTTTCCCTGTGCTGCTGATCGACATGTCGCAAACCATTGCCAGTCGCTCGACATCAGGGTTTAGCGAGCAAATGCCGTTAGAAAGCTTTTCCGGCAGCATGGGAATGACCCTTCTCGGGAAATAGACCGAATTACCGCGCTGCAAGCCCTCCTTATCGAGCGCCATACCGGGCCGCACGTAATGAGAAACGTCGGCAATGGCCACCACCAATCGCCAGCCACGGCCCTGTTTCTCACAAAATACCGCATCATCGAAATCCCGCGCAGTTTCGCCATCGATCGTAACCAACGGCAGATCGCGCAAGTCTTCACGGCCTTTCATGTCGAGCCTGCGTACTTTGTCGGGCATCTTGCGATTTTCGTCGAGTGCGGCCGACGAAAACTCGAAAGGCAGATCGTGCTTGCGCAGCGCAATCTCGATCTCCATCCCCGGATCTGCATAATTTCCGAGGACTTCAATGATGCGACCGATCGGTTTCGTGTGCTTGCCTGGCTGCTCGATGATCTCAACCATCACAACCTGGCCAGAAGATGGCGGATTTTTGCTTTTTTTCTCCGGTGGCACCAGGATGTCCTGGGCGATGCGCTTGTTTTCGGGAACAACGATGACCACCCCATGTTCGACAAAAACACGCCCAACCAACTTGCTGTTCGCCCGCTCGGTAACTTCGACAATGCTGCCTTCAGGGCGCCCCTTGCGATCCGTACCTACGACTCTGACAAGGGCACGATCACCGTGCAGTACTTTGCCCATCTGACGCTGATCCAGATAAATATCTGCGCTTCCGTCGTCTGGCACCAGAAAACCGTAGCCATCCTGATGTCCCTGGATGCGACCGGCAGTCAGGCTGGCGCGTTCCGGGATAATGAAATCGCCTCGCCGATTGCGCATCAATTGCCCTTCGCGCTCCATCGCCGATAGTCGACGCTGAAACATCTCGCGTTCGCTATTGGCGATATCGAGCAAGTCCGAAAGCTGATCGAAACTGACCGGCCGACCTTCGTCGGCCAGTATTTGCAGGATGTATTCGCGGCTTGGCAGGGGAAATTCGTAGATTTTGGCTTCCCGCTCAAAGAACGGATCGGCACGACGGATTTTTGTGAGTTTTTTTCTTGACATCGGTTTTTCTTTCACTATAATGACGGCTCTTCGCACCTGTGCCCAGGTGGCGGAATTGGTAGACGCACTAGTTTCAGGTACTAGCGGGTAACTCCGTGGGGGTTCGAGTCCCTTCCTGGGCACCAGCGATTTTGATTGAAGGCCTTGTTAAAACAAGGCCTTTTTTCATTTCCGGCCCACGTGTTGCTTGCCCGAATTCTCTCATATTCATGATCTGCTCCGTGTTTAACATTTGCTAACAGTTGCTTGCAACCCTTGAGCATTGTTCTCTTTATGCTGACCTCGCGTTTCACCACACCTGCGAGGTAGATCATGAAAAAAATTACAGTTGCCCTACTCGGTGCCGTTATGGCGCTCTCGGCAATCACGAGCGCTCAGGCAGAACCTGGACATCACCATTCCCGTGGCGGCTACTACCAACCGCAGCACAGGTATGAAGAACACCACCGCCATAGTCATTCACGCCACAACTGGATCGGCCCAGCCGCACTGCTGGCGCTGGGTGGCTTGACGATAGGCACCATCGTTCACCAGCAACAGGTGCCTCAAGCTATCTACAACCAACCGCCACCACCATCCGGGAACTGGTACTACTGTGGCTCATCGGGACAATACTACCCATACACCCAAGCGTGCCCTGAAGGCTGGCAGGCTGTTCCGCCACGCTAGAAACATGACGGGCCCAGCGGGCCCGTCAATACATCAGTTGGCAAGCAAGTGCCCAATCACTTGAAAGGATGCTGCTTCAGAATGGTTTCGTCACGCTCGGGACCAGTGGAAACAATCGCAACAGGCACTTCACACAGTGCCTCGAGACGATTCAGGTAGGCCTGCGCATTCACCGGCAAATCCTCCCAACGCTTGACGCGGAAAGTCGTACCTTCCCAGCCCGGCATGGTTTCGTAAATCGGCTCACAACGCGCGACTTCATCTGCACCGATCGGCAGTAAATCAATAACCTTGTCGCCCAGTTTGTAACCGGTACATATCTTGATTTCCTTGAGACCATCCAGAACATCAAGCTTGGTGATACACAATCCGGTCAAACCGTTGATTCGTGCAGAACGACGCAACAATGCGGCATCGAACCAGCCACAACGACGCTTGCGTCCTGTAACCGTACCGAATTCTTTGCCAACCGAGAACATTTGATGTCCCGGCGTACCTTCAGTGTCAATATCAAGCTCACTCGGGAACGGACCGCCACCGACGCGCGTGCAATACGCCTTGGTAATACCCAGAACGTAGTGGAGCATGCCCGGACCGATACCAGCACCTGCCGAAGCCTGACCCGCAACGCAATTTGAGGAGGTCACAAAGGGATAAGTGCCGTGATCGATATCAAGCAAGGTGCCCTGCGCGCCCTCGAACAGCATGTTGTGCCCAGCCTTGTGCGCTTCATACAGCGCAGCCGAAACATCAACCACCATGGGCCGTATCATTTCCGCATCCGCCATCGCCTGATCGAAGACAGTCTGGAAGTCGACAGCCGGTGCCTTGAAATACTGAGTCAGGACGAAATTGTGGTACTCAAGGATGTCCTTGAGCTTTTCTGCGAAACGTTCCGGATGGAAAAGGTCGTACACCCGCAAACCGCGACGCGAAACCTTGTCTTCGTAGGTCGGGCCGATGCCCTTGCCAGTCGTGCCAATTTTCTTGTCACCCGCTTTGGCGTCTTCGCGGGCTTTGTCGATCGCTGCATGATAGGGCAGGATCAGCGGACATCCCGGACTGATTTTCAGGCGTGACCGAACGTCAATCCCACCCTTCTCGAGTTCTGCAATTTCGGAAATCAAGTGATGGATGTCGAGCACCACGCCATTGCCGATATAGCAATCGACACCATCACGGACAATACCTGAGGGTACCAGATTGAGTTTGTAGACTTGTTCGCCAACGACAAGCGTGTGGCCAGCATTGTGACCGCCCTGAAAGCGTACGACACCGCGCGCATGATCGGTCAACCAGTCAACGATCTTGCCTTTCCCCTCGTCACCCCATTGCGTACCGACAACAATGACATTCTTTGCCATTTTCTAGTCCTCTTGTATTGCTTCAATAATCCATTGGCCACCAACACAAGCCAGTTTCCTGTCACAAAGCGGGCCTTCGCAGGCCAGTTCGCCGGGCAGGAGCTCAACAACAATTTCGCCTCTTTCACGCAGGGCTGCAATGTGGGCGCCCAACACGGTATCGTTCGCTGCGTAAGGCGCAAGTATCGCCGAAGCGCTTCGCCCTGCATCACCCAGACGAGCCAGCTCGCGCAGATCCATTGAAAATCCGGTTGCGGGACGTCCGCGCCCGAAAGCCTGGCCGGCATTATCGTATCTGCCGCCCAGAGCAATCGCAGCGGGGTAGCCTTCACAGTATGCGGCAAACACCACCCCGTTGTGATAGTGATAGCCGCGCAGATCGGCAAGATCGACCGAGAAACACATGTCCGGCGCAGCTTGGGTCAGGTGATCCAGCTCGTCGAGCGCACGGGAAATGGCCGGTAACTCCGGCAAGACCTGACGGGCACGCGAAATAATCTCGCAACCACCATAAAGCGCCGGCAAGGCCATCAGCGCAAAACGATAATTTTCAGGCAAGTCAATACAGGCTGCAGCCAAACCCGGCACATCCTTGCTGCGCAGCAGTTCCAGCAACTGATTCTCGGCCTCACGCGGCAAACCCGCCGCCTCTACCAAGGCCCTGAAGATGCCGACATGACCGAGATCGATGCGCGCCAACTTTAGCTTGACACGATCAAAAGCCGTTGCCATGAGGCGGACAATTTCCAAATCTGCTTCGATTCCGGCGTAACCATAAAGCTCCGCGCCAATCTGAAGTTGCTCACGCCCCGCAAATACGGTCGCTGGCAGAGTATGGAGAACGCTGCCGCAATAGCAGAGACGGGTCACCCCTTGATGATTCAGCAAATGCGCATCAATCCGCGCAGCCTGGGGCGTAATGTCAGCTCTGACGCCAAGCGTGCGCCCGGACAACTGGTCAACGAGCTTGAAGGTCCTGAGGTTCAGATCCTGGCCCGCACCGGTCAGCAGCGAATCGAGATACTCCAGCATCGGAGGCATCACAAACTCGAATCCACGCAGGCGGAAATGATCGAGCAGCGAACGTCTCAGGGTTTCAATACGCGCCGCTTCCAAAGGCAGTGCGTCAGCGATGTATTCAGGTAACAGCCAGTTCATGTAAAAAGCATCATCACTATAAGTCCGACCAACATGGAGCTCAGCCCGATAAAACGGATCTGACCATCCGACAAGCGGATCAGGCGTGTAAAGGTTTCCCGCCAAGCTGCAGGCGCGATGAAAGGCATTGCCCCTTCAAGCACCAGCATCAACGCAAAGGCGAGCAAAATCGTGGACGTCATTCGCGCAGCGGTCCTAGCGGCCGATATTCTTCATGTACTTGAAGAAATCAGAATTCGGCTCAACGACAAGGACGTCACTCTTGTTCGCAAAGCTGCTGCGATAAGCTTCCAGGCTGCGGTAGAACGCATAGAACTCGGGATTCTTGCCGAATGCTTCCCCATACGTAGCGGCAGCCTTGGCATCGCCCTCACCCTTGGTCTTCTGGGCATCACGATAAGCTTCAGCAATCAGGATTTCCCGTTGACGATCGGCGTCTGCACGAATTTTTTCGGCCTCGGCAGCCCCCTCGGAGCGCAATTCATTCGCTACACGCTTGCGCTCAGCCTCCATACGGCGGTAGACCGCAACACTGACTTCATCTGGCAATTCCACACGCTTCAGACGGACATCAACAATCTGAACACCGATCTTGCGTGCATCCACATCAGCCTTCTCCCGCATCTGATCCATGATTTTGTCTCGCTCACCGGATATGACATCGTGCACGAGGCGCTTACCGAATTCTTCGCGCAATCCAGCGTTGACCGTTTGACTCAAGCGGGTACGGGCGCGGGTTTCGTCGCCACCAACCGAAATGTAGTAGAGCTTTGGATCAATGATGCGCCATTTGATATACGAATCCACCAGCACATTTTTCTTCTCGGAAGTAATGAAGCGTTCCGGATCAGCACTGTCCATGGTCAGGATCCGATTATCGAAATAGCGGACAGTCTGGATCAGGGGGATTTTGAAATTCAGGCCAGCCTCGGTCACTGCCCGCTTGACCTCTCCAAATTGTGACACCAGCGCATACTGCCGCTGATCGACCGTAAACACCGACGACGACAATACGAGGAGCACCAATACGAGCGCCCCGCCAAGCACATTCAAGCGCGAACTCATCAGCGAGCCTCCCGATCACGTGAACTCAGCGAACCAGTACGCGAGTTCGAACCATAATTATTACCACCCACCTGTGGAGCACGCTCCGACTGCGGCGGAACATCACCAGCGAAAGGTTGCGCACTACGTGTCCCCGGACCGGTAATCTGACCATTTTCTGCATTGCCTGCAGCGGCCGCCTGTCCTGGTGCAGCCGCTGCCTGCATCAGCTTGTCCAGCGGCAAGTACAGCAAATTGCCCTGACCCTTGGCATCTACCAGCACTTTGGTCGTATTCGAGTAAATCTGCTGCATGGTTTCGAGATACATGCGCTGACGGGTCACTTCCGGCGCCTTGGCATACTCGGCCTGTACCTGACGGAAGCGGGAAGCATCACCCTCAGAGGATGAAATCACACGCTGCTTGTAGCCTTCAGCCTCTTCCAGCAAGCGTGCTGCAGTCCCCTTGGCGCGAGGAATCACATCATTGGCGTAGGCCTGCCCTTCATTCTTCTGCCGCTCCTTGTCCTGGCCGGCTTTTACAGCATCGTCAAAGGCTGCCTGAACCTGTTCCGGAGGCTGGGCGTTTTGCATAGTAACCTTCGAAATCAGTATCCCGCCCTTGTAACGATCCATGATTTCCTGCATCAGTTTGGCCGCCTCAGTAGCAATCTGCTCGCGCCCTTCATACAGCACGAAATCCATCTTGCTCTTGCCGACGATCTCGCGAACCGCAGCTTCAGCAGCACCAATTACCGCCTCGTCCGGATGACGGTTATTGAACAGGTAGTCAACAGGATCCTTCAGGATGTATTGCACTGCAAACTGGATATTGACGATGTTTTCGTCATCGGTCAGCATCAGCGCTTCCTTGAGCACCTTGTTCTTCTCACTACCGCGGTAGCCGATTTCAACAGTGCGCACTCCGGTCAAGTTGATCAGCTCATGCGTCTGTAGCGGATACGGCAAACGCCAGCGCAAGCCCGGCTCCGTCGTTTCGACCAATTTCCCGAATTGCAGCACAATGCCGCGCTGCGAAGCATCCACAATATAAAAACCCGAGGCGAGCCACGCGACTGCAACTAAGCCTGCGAGAAGGCCAATGCCACCGCTAAGGAATTTTGGATTGAAGTCTACCGGCGGCATGCGCGGACCATCACCACCGCCCTGACCGCCGCCGTTTTTCTTCCCGAACATGCCGGACAGCTTGCGATTGAAATCACGCCACAACTCTTCCAAGTCGGGGGGGCCGTCGTTCGGACGGCGTGAGCCATTGGGCCGCTCGCCATTATCGCCACGATTACCCCATTGCGGATCGTTCAGCGACATGAGAATACCTATAGTTGGAATCATGAATATCGGGAGTTCAATTAGAGAAATCGAGTTGTGCCAGATGGGCTGCCTCATCGAGCGCCTTACGACGCGCCTCAAGCTTGGCCCGGGCATATTCGGCCAGCGTCTCGCGCATTAGTTCCAAACCTTCGCCTGAACGCGCACTGACTCGAACCCGAACGATATTACCATACTCGTCTGGATCGACTCCCGGCCCGGCGTCAGTCAGATCTATCTTGTTCCAGATGACCACCTGAGGCACCTCGTGGGCACCAATTTCTTCGAGCACCTTGTTGACTTCCGCAACCTGGTCGTCACGGGCATGGCTGGCGCTATCGACCACATGCAGCAGGATATCGGCATCGGTTGCCGCTTCGAGTGTTGCATGAAAAGCATCAACCAGTGCATGCGGCAAATCACGAATAAATCCAACGGTATCGGAAACCACCACATTGCCGGCGCCGGCAATCCATATCTTGCGCGAAGTGGTATCGAGCGTTGCAAACAGCTGGTCAGCGGCATATGCACCGGCATGCGTCAGCGCATTGAACAGCGTCGACTTTCCGGCATTGGTGTAGCCCACCAGAGACACATTCAAAACGTCGCCCCGCATTCGCGCCTTGCGTTGCACCCCTCGCTGACGAGAGAGCCGCGACAGGCGTTCCTTGAGCAATTTGACCCGTTTACCGAGCAAGCGGCGATCGGTTTCGAGTTGTGTCTCACCCGGACCGCGCATGCCGATCCCACCACGCTGACGCTCAAGGTGCGTCCAGCCACGAACCAGGCGGGTGGACAAATGCTCCAACTGGGCCAGTTCAACCTGTAACTTTCCCTCAGCACTTGACGCGCGCAAGGCAAAAATATCCAGAATCAGACTGTTGCGGTCAACAACCCGGCACTTGAGTTCTCGTTCCAGATTACGCTGTTGTGCCGGAGAAAGTTGGTGATTGAAAATCACCAACTGTGCGTCTGCTGCAGCGACCATGGCAGCCACCTCGTCAACCTTGCCCTTGCCGGCAAAGGTTTTGGCGTCAGGCGCATGACGGCGTCCGTGAACTTCAGCAACCACGACGCCGCCTGCTGACTCGGTCAACAGGCGCACTTCTTCCAGCTGGTCCTCGATATCGGACTGACCGAAATCAATCTGAACGACGACAGCACGCTCACCCGAAGCGGGGCGCTCAAGCATCGGCGAATCCCGGAGTCAGCGATGCTCCGTGGGGACGGAGCATCTGGATCAAACGACTTATTCTGCGACCTGCTCTTGTTGAAGATTGACCGGACGCGCAGGCACAACCGTGGAAATGGCGTGCTTGTATACCATCTGGGTAACCGTGTTCTTCAGAAGAACAACGTACTGATCGAAAGACTCGACCTGTCCCTGCAATTTGATGCCGTTCACCAGATAAATTGAAACAGGAACATGTTCCCGACGAAGTGCGTTGAGGAAGGGGTCTTGTAAGAGTTGCCCTTTGTTGCTCATGGTGTGGACTCCATGTGTGTTGTTATTGAGGGTCCTAATGTACCCAAAATCATTCGGCGACGCCAAAAGAATTTATGTTTATTTCTTGTCCTTGTCCGCAAAGGGATTTTTCGCCGTTACGAACTGGAAACGCAAAGGCGTTCCCTGCAAACGGAAAACTTCTCGGAAGGTATGTTCAAGATAGCGCCGATAACTTTCCGAAATCTGGTCCACTGCATTTCCATGGACCACAATAATGGGCGGATTCGAGCCACCTTGATGCGCGTAGCGCGGCTTGGGTCTGAACAGACCGTGCTTGGGCGGTGCCTGCTTGGCCACGGCATCGGCCAGCACGCGCGTCAGCCGCGGCGTCGACAACTTGGTCATGGCTGCAGCATAGGCAGAATCGACCGACTTGAAGAGATTTTCCAGACCGATGTTTTCCTTGGCCGAGACGAAATGAAACTTCGCGAACTCGAGAAATTTGAGCTTGCGTTGCAGAATCTGGCGAGTTTGCTCACGCACGTAGGAATCCAGCCCATCCCACTTGTTGACCGCAACAACCAGCGCTCGACCGGACTGAACGATAAAATCCGCGATATGCGCATCCTGATCAGAGACATCGGCCTGCGCATCGACCATCAGGATGACCACATTGGCGTCTTCGATGGATTGCAGCGTTTTGACTACGGAAAATTTTTCGACGGTTTCAAAGACTTTTCCACGCTTGCGCATCCCAGCCGTATCAACCAGAACATACTTGCGCCCGCCGCGCTCGAAATCGATCTCGATTGAGTCGCGGGTTGTCCCTGGCGCATCGAAGGCAATAACCCGTTCCTCGCCGAGCAAGGTATTGATCATCGTCGACTTGCCAACGTTCGGGCGACCCACGATCGCTACCTTGATTGAATCGGAATGCCATTCGTCATCCTCCGGCTCGGGAAAGCATTCCAGTGCCAGTTCAACCAGGCCGCGCACACCTTCGCCATGCGCCGCAGAAATTGCGTTCGGCTCCCCTAGACCCAGCTCATGGAATTCGGCTTCAATCATGCCGGAATTCATGCCTTCAGCCTTGTTGACCGCAACCAGCACCGGCCGATCGAGACGCCGCAACTTGTTGGCGATCTCCTTGTCATGGGGAGTCAAGCCCGTTCGACCATCAACCACGAAAATCACCGCATCCGCTTCCGCGATTGCCTGCTCTGTCTGGCGCGCCATTTCATGCAGGATGCCTTCTTTGATCAGCGGCTCGAAACCTCCGGTGTCAACTACCAGAAAAGGCTTCTTGCCGATCTTGCCGTGGCCGTAGTGACGATCCCGTGTCAGGCCCGGCATATCGGCAACGATGGCATCGCGCGACTTGGTCATGCGGTTGAAAAGCGTCGACTTCCCGACATTGGGACGCCCGACCAATACGATAGTGGGTTTCATTTGACCTCGATTGCGCTCAGTTCACCACCACTGGTCTGAACCAGGAAGGCACCGGCAAAGAACTGGGGCGCGGCATTGAGCGGCGAACCATCGGTTTTTCGTTGCGCCACAAAATGCCCTTCTTCGCGCGACAAAAAGTGTACATAGCCTTCAACATCGCCTACGGCAACCATGCCGAGGCGCACTACAGGTGCCGTAACCCGCCGGCGCTTGAGTTTGTCCTGCTTCCAGAGACTGCCACCGGTAAGGCGATCAAGGCCGTATACGATCCCCTGGTCGTCAGTCACAAACACATAGCGCGAATCCATGGCGAGGCCATTTGCCGAAGAAATATCACGCGTCCAGAGGGTTGCTCCGGCCTGCGACATGTCAAAACAGGCAACTCGACCCTGAAAGGCCACAGCGCAAACCTGCGTGCCATCGACCACAGGCGCAGCTACGACATCTGCCACCCTATCCAGCTCGGTCGCCCCCTTGGGCAGTGCAACGACGCCCTCCCAGACCGGTGCACCGTTTTGCAGCGAGAGTGCCAGCAGCTTGCCCCCCGGAAATCCGGCGAACAGGTAGCGGTCTGCAAAAACCGGCGAAGCGGTTGAACGCACGGCCAACGAGGGGATGGAGCGCTGGTACACCCATTTGCGCGCACCATCCTTCAAATCAAACAAATAGATACTGTTATCGCCGCTACGTACCGCCACACCTTCCGACCCGACAACCGGTGCTGCCAATACTTCGCTGGAAACCTTTGCCCGCCAGAGTGGCTTGCCGTTTTCGGTCGAAAACGCCAGGACATCGCCCTTTGGCGTGCCGACAACGAGCATGTCGTCACTGGCACCGACACCCGCAGACAGCACTTCGTTCGTTTCAATGCGCCACACCCGTTTTCCATCTTCGATTTTCTGGATATAGCCTTTGGTGCCAGCCGCGTAGATGGATTTTCCGACTATCGCCGGTGCAAAGGTGTAGGTACCCGATTTACCGACATCAATGTCCCACTGGAGACGCGTCTCGGATGCAACGGTCAACGTCGGCAAAGGCGAAATTTTCGCTTTGGATGAAAATGGGTTGATAGCGTCCAGACCACTGGAAATCGTCGAACACCCCGTTGCAAGCAGCGCTGCCAGCATCACCGCAATCAAGGAAGGTTTCATCATCATGCCGCGTCACCCAGACTGTCGAGTTTCTGTTGCAACAATTCACGCCCCAAGGCCTGCTTGTCGGCTGACTTGTTCAGCGCAGCCTGATAGGCAGTGCGAGCCTCCACCTTCTTGCCTTGGGCAAACAGGATGTCGCCCTTCAATTCCTGAAAGCGTGCTTCAAAGGCCGGCTGTGATGCGGCATCAAGTTGCTTGAGTGCGTCGTCGTAGGCCTTTTCGTCAAGCGCAATACCTGCCAGACGCAAACGTGCCACATCGCGCAGTTCTCCCTTGGCATTTTCGGCTACCCAAGCCAGTTGGGTGCGCGCCGTTTTCAGATCGCCCGCATCGAAGGATTGCTTGGCTGCAAGCATGGTGCCCAGAGCGGCGTAGGTTGAGCGCCCATATTTTTCAGCCAGTTCGCCGGCAGCGGTTTTGATTTTTTGGGCATCACCTGTTTCCAGCCCT
>CALAGF010000166.1 GCA_937892345.1 uncultured Rhodocyclaceae bacterium
CGTGTGCTCTTCCGATCTGGGATGGCAAAGCGCTTGCCTGCGGCCAGCGCGTCCTGCCGCGCCTGGACGGCAAGCCTTGCCGCCAATTCGGGTTCGGCCATCAACTTGCCAAGCGCCGCCGCAAGTGCGGCCGCATCCTTGGGCGGCACAACCAGCGCCGAAACGTCCTGCGTCACCGCCTCGGTAATCGCACCGACGGGCGTGGTGACGATGGGCAATTGCGAGAGCATCGCCTGCAAGATGGCCTGCGGCACACCTTCGTTGGCATAAGACGGCAGACAGAAAAGGTCCAGCGCCCGCATCCATTGCTCGGGCTTGTCCTGCTGGCCGACCAGCGTGACGCGCCCGCACAGGCCCAGTACATCCACTTTGTCCTCAATCGGCTGCCGCATCGGCCCCTCGCCCACAATCACCAGCTGCCATGCCGGCGCATTCAGGGCGGCAAAGGCCTCAAGCAGGAAAAGATGCCCCTTCCAGCTACGCAGAGTGGCCACAATGCCCAAAATACGGGCGTCGACCGCAAGACCGAGCGCGGCGCAGACAGCCGCCTTGTCGCCCGGCTGGAAACGCTGGGGATCAATGCCAGTCGGCACCGAGGTAATTTGCGCTGCCGGATAGCCGTTATCGCGAATCAGTTGCTGACGCAGCGACTCACCGGTGGTCACGATGTGGCGGGTCGCGCGGGTGTAGAGCCAACGGGTCGTCACGTTATCTGGAATGGCTGCCGAAATGTGCCGGGTGCGTACCAGCGGCGGCGCACCGTTCATCGTGCGACAGGCAATCGCCGCCAACCAGGTATCGGTGGAACTGTGGGTATTGAGGATGTCGACCGGATTGGCCTGCAACCAGCGACGCAGGGCCATTGCGCCCTTCAGGCGCTTCTTGCCGATTGGCAAGGCCACCACCGGCACGCCCCGACGCGGTGCCTCTTCAAAAATACGCGACTCGGGCGGGCAGATCAGGGTCACGTCGTGCCCCCGGTCGATCATGCCGCGGGACTCTTCCAGAATACGAATTTCCTGGCCGCCCCAGCCGCACGAGGCTTCGGTATGGACGATTTTCATGCTGCCTCCGAGAATTGCAGTCGATACAACTGGGAATACGCAGCATTGCGCCCCAGCAATTCGGCATGGTGACCCGATTCAACGATCTTGCCATTGGCCAGCACAACGATCAGATCGGCGTTTTCGACAGTCGACAAGCGATGTGCGATCACCAGCGTCGTACGCCCGGTCATCAGGCGCTCCAAGGCCTCCTGAACAACCCGTTCGGACTCGTTATCCAGTGCCGAGGTCGCCTCATCCAGCACCAGGATGGGCGCATTCTTGAGAATGGCACGGGCAATGGCCAGCCGCTGGCGCTGCCCGCCGGAAAGGCGATTGCCGTTTTCGCCAATGACCGTATTGAATCCTTCGGGCATCGCCTGAATGAAATCGAGCGCATTGGCGGCCCGTGCGGCGGCCTCGATGGCCTCCATCGGCGCAGCACTCATGTCGCCATAAGCAATGTTTGCTGCCACCGTGTCATTGAACAGCAGCACATCCTGGCTGACGTAGGCGATATTGCGCCGCAACTCGCGCATCGGCAGGCTCTGCAAATCGTGGCCATCAAGCAAAACGGCACCGGAGTCAGGATTGTAGAAACGCGGCACCAGCGCCGCCAGCGTCGACTTGCCGCCGCCGGACTGCCCGACCAGCGCCACCGTCTTGCCGGCTGGAATATTCAGGGAAACATGCTGCAGCACCTGCTTGTCGGCCCCCGGATAACGGAAGCAGATGTCACGGAACTCAAGATCGCCCCGAACTACCGCCAAGCCGGACTTGCCCTCATCCACCTCATCCGCCTCATCGAGCAGCTGAAAGACGCTTTCCGCCGCAGCCAGGCCGCGTTGCAAGGGTGCATTGACATCAGCCAGATGGCGCAGGGGTGACAACAGCATCAGCATGGCGGTGATGAAGGAGACGAAGCTGCCTACCGTGGAATCTCCGGAAGCGGACTGGATGATCGCCACGTAAATCACAATGGCCACCGCCACCGACGCCAGCACATGCACGATCGGCGTCGTGGCGGCAGCGGCGACAGCCTGCCGCATGTTCTGCCGGCGCACCTCGTTGTTGATCGTGGAAAAGCGTGATGCCTCCTGGCCTTCACCGCCAAACACCTTGAGCACCCGGTTGCAATGCGCAGTTTCCTGCAACACCTGAACCATATTGGAAATACTGACTTGAGCGCTGCGGCTGGCCAGCCGCAAACGCCCGGAAAAGGCACGCATGACCAAGGCAATGGCAGGAATCAAAGCCACGCAAATCAGCGTCAGCTTCCAGTTCAGCCAGATCAGCCAGGCAAACAGGCCGATCACGGACAGGCCATCCTTGAGCACGGTCACCACGACGCTGGTCGCAGCCGAGGCCACCCCATTCACGTCATAGGCGATCTTGGTCAGCGGAATGTTGGAGGAATTCGCCTGAAAGTAGCCCAGCGGGAGCCGCACCATCTTGGCGTACATTTCCGCGCGGATATCGGCGATCACCCGGTTCGAGACCCAGGAAAAGCCGTACGACGAGAGAAAGTTGAAGATCCCCCGAAGAATGAAAATACCGACGATGCCCAAGGGAATCAGGATCGGATGCTCCATGCCGCCTTCCGGGACAAAGCCCTTGTCCAGCACCGGCTTCAACATGGCTGGGAACATGGGTTCGGTCGCGGCGAGGATGGCCGTAGCCAGCAAGGAAAGCGCAATCGCCAGTTTGTAGGGGCGCAGATAACGCAGCAGGCGTGCGTAAAGTTGACGGCTGTTGGGGTCGCTTTTCATTTAAATCAATCAAGTAAGCCCGCGATTATACAGTGCACCCGGCCGGCCCCGACTCAGGCGGCCAGTTCCCGGTACAAACTCAACAGGCGGCCCGCCATGGCGTCCAGGGTCAGGGGCAAGGCCACCTTGCGCGCGGCCTGATGTGCGGCAGTGTTCGCTGCCAGTTCGCACAGGTCATCGAGCGCGCCACCCAAGGCCTCAACATCCAGCGGATCGACGACAAATCCGTTCTCCCCCGGGCTGACCCATTCCCGCGCCCCGCAGGCCAGCGAGGTCACCATCGGCAACCCACAAGCCAAGGCCTCCAGCGCCGCGTTCGGGCAGGGATCGTACAAAGTGGGCAGGACAAAACCGTCAGCTGCACCATACCAGGGGCGCACGTCCTTGAGCGGACCGGTGAAACGGACCCGCTGGCTCAGGCCCAATTGATCGGCCAAGGCCTGCATGGCTTTCAGACGGCGATCCGCCCCGACGATCACCAGTTGCGCATCCTTGCGCAGCATGCCGGCAAAAGCCCGGAGCAATTGCGGCACCCCTTTGCGCTCAAAGCCGCTACCCACATACAACAGTAGTGGCACGTCTCCGGAAACGCCCGCCTGCTGGCGCAGCGTGGCGCGAAATTCCTCGCGCAATCCGGGATGAAACACATTGGTATCCACGCCGTTATAGATCACCTTGAGCTTGCTGCGGTCGACCCCGTAAAAGGTCGAAATTTCATCCGCCACCATCTGCGAATTGCAGATCACGGTACGCAGGGCCGGATGCTCGAACATCGCCTTTTCCGCCCCCAGCACGTAGTGGTGATACGGCGACCAGCGCTGCGTCGCCCGCTGCAGCGGGCCGAGGATACGCGCCCGATGGTCGAGCCAGGCAGCATGCACGCCGTCGCCGGCGCGAAAGATCATGCAGCCGGGAATGCGCTCGTGCGATTGCACGATGTCGTAACCCCCCTGCGCCATTTCCCGCGCAGCCGCCGCCGCAAAACTCCGGTCACGCGCCGCCCGGCCGCCCCACAGGCGAGAAAACGGGGGATCGCAGGTAATTTGCCGAAAACCTTCGGCGGGCGCACCCGCCCAACTGCGGGTGATCAGGGTGACCTCGGCCCCCTCCGCCACCAGCGCGCCCAAGGCACGTTCGACAAAGCGCTCGGCCCCGCCATACGGGTTGTAGCGCTGGCGAACAATGGCAACCTTCACGGCGCCAGCAAGGCGTGAACGGCGGCCAGGACCTCGTCGACCGTCACCGCTTCCAGACAATCGCTGACCTTGCCGCTGCCGCAGCCGTCCAATCCGCACGGCCGACAGGTGTGGCGACTGGTGACAACGCGACTCGGCACGCCCCACGGCCCCCACTGCTTGTCGCCCGAGGGGCCGAAGATGGCCACCACCGGCGTGCCCACCGCCGCCGCAATATGCATGGGCGCCGAATCCACGCCAATGAACAGCCTGGCCGCCTGCGTCAGCGCCGCCAATTCCTTGAGCGACAACTCGCCGCACAAACTGGGCACCGGGGTCGGCAACAGGGCTTGAATCTGGTCGATCATCCGGCGTTCGTCCGCACCCGGCGCGCCGGTCAGCACCAGCGCATGCCCTTCGGCTTGCAACTGCCGGATCAACGCCGCCATGCGCGTCGCCGGCCAGCATTTGAAAAACCAGCGCGACGCGGGATGCACATGAATGAACTGACCGGGAACCAGCCCCAACGCCGCCAGCTTGTCCGCCACCACTGCATCTGCCGCTGCACCGGGCACCAGCGTCAGGCGGCGCTCATCGGCTGCCGGCTGAATGCCCAGCCGGCGCAGCGCATCGAGATTGCTCTCGGCCATGTGGCGCAGGGCATGACCGGGCGCCGACTGCAAATGCGTGAAACTCCGCTTCCAGCGCTTGCTCCGCCCCTTCATCGCCGGCCCCACCGACCAGCGCGGCTTGAGCAGCCGGCACAGCCAGGCCCCCCGCCAGTGCTCGGTGAGATGAATCACCAGATCGTACTCACGCGCCTGCAAGCGGCGGAACAGCGCCAGTTCGGCCCGCATTTGGCCCAGCGCGCCCAGTTGCTTCCATTTGCGGTCGATCCCGTGCACCTCGGCAATCGCCGGGTGGAAAGTCAGCATTTCCGCAGTATCGGCATACACCAGCGCATCGATCTCGGCCTGCGGTGCACGCGCCTTGAGCACGGAAAACACCGGCGAACTAAGCAAGACGTCGCCGTGATGGCGCAGCTTGATCACCAGCACCCGCCGGATTTCATCGACGGGAATGGCATCGCGCAAGGGATTGAATTCGTTCATGGCCGGCATTCTACCCAAGCCAGTCGATCACCGTCTGCGACGCGTAAGGAATGTCGATGGCCAGCGACTCGGCAAGGCTCAAGCCGCGCTGCCGCGCCAGCAGCAGCCGGATCACCCCGGCATGCGTCACCAGCACCGCCTCGGGCACGCGCAAACCGGCCACAAAAGCCAGCACCCGCGCCTCCAGCTGGCTTGGCGACTCGCCCCCCGGCGGCGCATAGCCCGCCAAATCGGCCGCCCAGGCATCCAGCTCGGGGCGCGGAATCTCGTCCCACGGTCGACCTTCCCAGGCACCGAAATTCAGTTCCATCAAACGCGCATCGGTCACTGGCGCCGCCGACAGGCAACGCGCCAGCGCAAGACAACGCCCCAAGGGACTGGAAAACACCGGCGCCTCCGGCGGCAACACAGCCCGTAATCGCTCGCCCGCAGCCGCCGGATTTTCTGCCTCGATATCCCGTTGACCGTAACAAACCCCCGGCGCAATCAAGGGCCGGGGATGGCGGATCAAATGCAGGATCATCCCGCCAGCAGCCCGCCCGCCGCCGCAATCGCGATGGTGAGGGTCCCCAAGCCCAGATTGACCACCACCAGCCGCCGAATGCCATCCAGCGCCACCGCAGCCGCCGGCCATGCGCTCTCTTCAACGGCTGCGGTCAACCGGGGAAAAAGTCGAAAATAGATCACCGCAAAAATCAGGCTCATCAGCAATCCGGTGGTCGCCATCGCATGCCAATGGGCCGGCGCCTGCGCGAAACCGGTCATCCCCAGCCGGGAAAAACCGGTCATCAGAATCAGCACCAGCGCCAACAACACCGCCTTGAAAAATCGCCCCAGCACCGCCGCCATCAGCGGCAAGCGCTGCGCCGGCGGCAACAGCGCCACCGCCACCGGGCGCAGGCAGAAATGCGCGAAAAACATCCCGCCCACCCAAACCACCACACCG
>CALAGF010000167.1 GCA_937892345.1 uncultured Rhodocyclaceae bacterium
CAAGACCTCCGACATCGCCGGTGACGGCACCACCACCGCCACCGTGCTGGCCCAGGCGATCGTCCGCGAAGGCATGAAGTACGTTGCCGCCGGCATGAATCCGATGGATCTGAAGCGCGGTATCGACAAGGCTGTCGCAGCCACCATCGCCGAATTGCAAGCCATTTCTAAGCCGTGCACCACGACCAAGGAAATCGCCCAGGTCGGTTCCATTTCTGCCAACTCTGACGCCGACATCGGCGAAATCATCGCCAATGCGATGGAAAAGGTTGGCAAGGAAGGCGTCATCACCGTTGAAGACGGCAAGTCCCTGGCCAACGAACTCGACGTCGTCGAAGGTATGCAGTTCGACCGCGGTTACCTGTCCCCGTACTTCATCAACAACCCGGACAAGCAGATCGCCCTGCTCGACAACCCGTTCGTCCTGCTCTTCGACAAGAAGATCTCCAACATCCGCGACCTGCTGCCGGTTCTGGAACAAGTTGCCAAGGCTGGCCGTCCGCTGCTGATCATCGCCGAAGACGTCGATGGCGAAGCGCTGGCTACCCTGGTGGTGAACAACATCCGCGGCATCCTGAAGACCGTTGCCGTCAAGGCACCTGGCTTCGGCGACCGTCGCAAGGCCATGCTGGAAGACATCGCCATCCTGACCGGCGGCACCGTCATCTCCGAAGAGACCGGTCTGTCCCTGGAAAAGGCGACCCTGAAGGATCTGGGTCAAGCCAAGCGCGTTGAAATCGGCAAGGAAAACACCACCCTGATCGACGGTGCCGGTGAAGCTGTTGCCATCGAAGCCCGCGTCAAGCAGATCCGCATCCAGATCGAGGAAGCGACCTCCGATTACGACAAGGAAAAGCTGCAGGAACGTGTTGCCAAGCTGGCTGGCGGCGTTGCCGTCATCAAGGTTGGCGCCGCTACCGAAGTCGAAATGAAGGAAAAGAAGGCTCGCGTCGAAGATGCGCTGCACGCAACCCGTGCTGCTGTTGAAGAAGGCATCGTTGCCGGCGGTGGCGTTGCGCTGCTGCGTGCTCGCGCCAACCTCGCCAAGCTGAAGGGTGACAACCACGATCAGGATGCCGGCATCAAGCTGATCCTGAAGGCCATCGAAGCCCCGCTGCGCGAAATCGTCGGCAATGCCGGTGACGAACCGTCTGTCGTGGTCGACAAGGTCGTTCGTGGCAAGGGTAACTACGGTTACAACGCCGCCACCGGCGAATACGGCGACATGGTTGAAATGGGCGTGCTGGATCCGACCAAGGTCACCCGCACTGCACTGCAGAACGCCGCTTCCGTCGCAGGCCTGATGCTGACCACCGAATGCATGGTTGCTGAACTGGCTGAAGACAAGCCGGCCGGCGGCATGCCTGATATGGGTGGCATGGGCGGTATGGGTGGTATGGGCGGCATGGGCATGTAATTCTGCCCGGCCTTCCCGGCTTTCGAAGAACCCCGCCGCGTGCGGGGTTTTTTGTTTTCCGAAATGTTGTGCTTCGGGCCGTCGAGCGTAGTAATGGTCGAGCGTAGTAATGGAAGCCGTGCTCGAAATGAAAGAAGGCCTCTAACCGCAGACGGTGGAGGCCATTAATTTGCTAGACTTGCAGCTTGCTGGAAAAAAACGGTAGGGGGTCGTCCAGTGCAGGATCGGACATACCCCCTGAGCTTTGGCTTGCGCCAATTGCTCCAAAGACCATAAAAGGAGAACAGCCCGAACAGAATACTGCTCGAGGCTTACATACTGCTTACGTTGGCAAGGCTTACCAATCATGCGCATTTTGATAGCAGAAGACGATGCGATCATCGCTGATGGTCTCTCCCGCTCGCTTAGGCAAGGCGGCTATGCCGTTGATTGGGCGCCCAATGGCCTGGAGGCCGAAACTGCCCTGATGACTGTCTCCTATGACCTGCTGATTCTTGACCTGGGCCTGCCCAAACTGGCAGGGCTGGAGGTGCTCAAGCGTTTGCGCGCCCGTAATTCCGCTGTGCCGGTCTTGATCCTGACCGCGCTGGACGGGACGGGCGACCGGGTCAAGGGGCTGGATCTGGGGGCAGATGATTACATGATCAAACCCTTCGAGCTGGCGGAGCTGGAGGCGCGTGTGCGTGCCTTGACCCGTCGCTCAGCCGGCACGGCACCAACCATTCAATGCGGCGCGCTGACCTATGACCAGAACGGGCGAGTGGCCCAGATCGATGGTCAGAGGCTCGACTTGTCGGCACGGGAAATCGGTTTGCTCGAAGTCCTGCTGACCCGGATGGGACGCCTGGTCAGCAAGGACCAGTTGGTCGATCACCTTTGCGGCTGGGGTGAAGAAGTCAGCCATAACGCGATCGAGGTGTATGTCCATCGCTTGCGGAAAAAGCTGGAACCCGGCGGGGTGAAGATCGCCACCGTTCGCGGCCTCGGATACTGCCTTGAGCGACCCCAAAGCAGCTAATTCCGGCGCGCTGCCGGCCGAAACCGAGCGCTCGCTGTTCGGCGAGATTCTGGATTGGATGCTGGCGCCCTTGCTGTTCGTCTGGCCATTGAGTATTGCTTTCACTCACTATTTTGCCAACAACGTCGCCAATTACCCCTATGACCAGTCGTTGCGCGAGCATGTCACGGCGATCAGCCGGCAGGTCAAGCTGGTCAATGGTCGCCCCGTTGTTTCGCTGCCTTCCTCAACACGGGCGGTGTTGCGCTCGGATGAGCTGGATAGTGTCTACTTCCATGTGCTGACCCGTGACCGACGCCTGTTGGCAGGTGACAAGGAGTTGCCTGCACCGGATGCCTGGCCGGGCGAGGACCTGGTTCCCGGCGATATTTATTTCCGCGATATCGATTACAAGGGGCAGGACATTCGCGTGGCCTATTCCTACCTTGCCGATTCGGCCATGGCGCCCAAGGACTGGGTGCTGGTCGAGGTGGGCGAGACCACGGAAAAGCGCACGCAGCTCGCCAACAAGATTGTGGCGAGCGTGATTTTGCCGCAATTCGTGATTATTCCCCTTGCCGTGATGCTGGTCTGGTTTGGTCTTTCGCGGGGGCTGCGACCGCTGACGCGTTTGCGAACCACGATTGAAACCCGTGATCCTGCGGATTTGTCGCCGATCGCCACGCGCCGGGTGCCGGAAGAGCTTGAGCCCTTGGTCGAAGCCTTCAACGAGATGCTGGAGCGCATGAAAAAGAACGTTGAGGCGCAGCAACGTTTTGTGGCAGATGCCGCACATCAGATGCGGACGCCTCTGACCGGCCTGAAAACGCAAGCCCAGTTTGCCATGCGTGAAAGCGATCCCACCGCCCTGCGCCACGCTTTGCGTCAGATTGCCACCGGGGTGGATCGTGCAGGCCGACTGGTTAACCAGTTGCTGACGCTGGCGCGTACCGAAGGCGTGGAACTGGGCCAGCAAAAACATGAACCGATGGATCTGGCACAACTGGTACGCGAAGTGGTCGAGGAATGGGTAATGGTGGCGCTTGAGCGCAACATCGACCTGGGTTACGAGGCGGAAGGCAAGGCGATGATCAAGGGCAATGCCTTTTTGCTGCGCGAACTGGCCAAGAACCTGATTGATAACGCAATCCGCTACACACAACCCGGTGGCCATGTGACCTGTCGCATCATCAACGCCTCGACAAGTATTCTGCTGGAGGTTGAAGACAACGGCGTGGGGATTACCGAGGAACAGTCGGAGCTCGTATTCGAGCGTTTTTACCGGGTGGATGACGGGATCACGGAAGGGAGCGGCCTCGGGCTGGCGATTGTTCAGGAAATTGCCAGTCAGCATGATTCGCGTGCCACATTGCGCCCGAACCCGCGCGGCAAAGGCTCGGTTGCACGCATTGCCTTCGCGGCATGGTTTCCGCCGCCACCGCCGCCGCCCATGCCGGATGATTTCTCCGAGTTGTACCGTCAGTCTCCCCCGATCGGTCCGTGATTTATCCGGTCGACCGGATAAATACACCAATATCCAGTTGCGCCAGGGCGCTCTCGTGGCTATAATGCGCGCTCTCTTTGGCCAAGTAGCTCAGTTGGTAGAGCAGCGGATTGAAAATCCGCGTGTCGGTGGTTCGATTCCGCCCTTGGCCACCAGAATATATAAACAAACGGCAACCGACAGGTTGCCGTTTGTTTTTCTGCCGCAGCCCCTGCCTGCATCGACGCCATGATCAAGTTTCTGCTTCCACTGCTTGTGCTCGTTCCGCTCCTGAGCGGGTGTGCCGTTGTTGCTGTGGCCGATGCGGCAGTGACCGTGGTGGCAACTGGCGTCAAGGTCGGTGCGAAGGTGGTTGGTACCACCGTCGATGTCGCGGCTGCCGGCGTCAAGGCAGTGGCGGGTGGCAATGACGACTGAGGATGGCATGCGCTGGTGCGTGCAGGCGCTCCAGCCTGAGTGGCGCGAATCGGCGCAGCAACTTGCGCTAGCCCTGAATCTTCCGCTGGATCAACCGGCCGACTTCGCCTTGCAGCTTGGTGATGCCGGTCTATGTTGGCAGGCACTCGGCCCGGGTGCTCCGGGTCCCGTTCGGGTTGATTTTGTCGGTGGGGCGGTAGCGCACCGGCGGCGACAGGGTGGGGGCAGCGGCCAGATGATTGCCAAGGCAATTGGTATCCAGCCAGGCATTCGCCCTGAGGTTCTCGATGCCACGGCAGGCCTTGGGCGTGATGCTTTCGTGCTGGCCCAGCTGGGGTGTGCGGTCAGCCTGATCGAACGGCAACCGGTGATTGCTGCATTGCTCGCAGATGGATTGAGACGTGCCCGACTGGACGAAGAAGTGGCGCCCATTGTTACGCGTATGCAATTGATGCAAGGCGATGCGATTACCTTGATGCGGGAATGGTCGGCGTCACCGCCGCAAGTCATTTATCTCGATCCCATGTTTCCTCACCGCGACAAAAGTTCGTTGGTGAAAAAGGAGATGCTGTTGCTGCGGCCCGTGGTCGGCGACGATCTCGATGCGCCAGCCTTGCTTGATGCGGCGCTCGGGTTGGCGACGCACCGGGTGGTGGTCAAGCGTCCGCGCAAGGCCCCAAACGTCGATACCCGTACGCCGGGTTATGTGCTGGAGGGCAAGTCCAGCCGATTCGATATTTATCCGATCCGCTCACTGAAACCGCGAACCGGGCAGTCTGCTGTCGATTGATCCACATCCTGCGGTCGACTGTCAGTTCAGGGCAATTTTGGCCAGCGCCAAAACCAGCAAGGTATAGCCGGCGGCAACCAGATCATCGGCCATCACGCCGAAACCATTTTTGACGTGCTGGTCGAAATAGCGCGCGGGCTGAGGTTTGCTGATATCGAACAAGCGGAACAGGGCAAAGGCGGCTGCCTGCCAGAATCCGTTGTCCGGAGTCAGCAGCAGTACCAGCCAGAAAGGGACGATTTCATCCCAGACAATGCAGCCGTGATCCGGGTCGTGCAGTGCGCGACCGGCAACATCGATGAACCAGATGCCGGCAAGGTAGGCAAAGCCGAAAAGCCACAAGAGTTGAAGCTCGTCGAAGTAGGGGCGGAACAGAAGGTAGCTCGCCCACGCGAACAGCGTGCCGAAGGTGCCGGGGGCGTAAGCGCTCAGGCCGCTGCCGCAGCCGCAGGCAAAAAAATGGGCGGGATGCGCAAAAAGAAAACGCAGGCTAGGCGGTTTGCTGGCCAAAGTGGTCGTATCCCTTGCGGTTGAATTCCACCGGATTCAGGTCCGGATCGAAGACGGTAACCTCACCGGGTGTGCCGGGGATGATTTCACCAATGCACCAGAGCGGCAATTCAAGCCGGGCGGCGATGTGTGCGATGGCCGGGCTGTGGATGCCCGGGGCAGTGAAACAGAGTTCGTAATCGTCGCCGCCGGCCAGCTGGCATTCAAGGGCGATACGTCGCAGATCGGCATCGTAGCTTTCTCCCTTGGGCAGGTGCGGCAATTGCACCAGGCGGATGGCGGCAGCACATTCGGAGCGTTCGCAGATATGCCCGAGGTCAGCCAGCAGGCCGTCCGAGACATCGATACAGGCACTCGCCAGCCCAATCAATGCCTGACCCAGCGCAACGCGTGGGCGGGGCTTTTCCAGCGCTCCAACGCACAGGCGGTCCCAGGGCGCGGGCAGGGTGATTTTTCCTTGCAGGCTCGCCAGCCCGAGACTGGCCAGTCCTGGGCGCCCGGAAACCCAGATCAGGTCGCCGGTCTTCGCGCCATCGCGGCGCAAGGCCTGCGCTGGCGGGATTTCGCCAAAGGCGGTAATCGAGAGTGTGAGTGGTCCGCGGGTGGTGTCGCCACCGATGACGTCTACGCCATGGGTTTTGGCGCAGTCGAAAAAGCCGTCGGCGAATTTTGCGATCCATGCCTCGTCGACCGTTGGCAAGGCGCCGGCCAGCGTCACCCAGCGCGGCTTGGCACCCATTGCGGCGAGGTCGGAAAGATTGACTGCCAGTGCCTTCCAGCCCAGCCGGGCAGGATCCGTGTCGGGCAGAAAATGGACGCCGGCTACCAGCATGTCGGTCGTTACCGCCAACTGCATGCCCGGCGTGGGTTGAACCAGCGCGCAATCGTCACCGGGTCCGAGAATGGCGGAAGGGGTGGGCCGTGCAAAGTATTTCGCAATGAGCCCGAACTCTCCCGGCATATCTCTATCGGCCCTTGTGGCGGCTGGTCACTTCAGCGGGACGCAGGATGGCGGCAATCTTGTCGAGCACGCCATTCACGTACTTGTGGCCATCGGTACCACCAAAGGCTTTGGTCAGTTCGATCGCTTCGTTGATGATGACGCGATACGGCGTTTCCGGATGGTTGCGCATCTCGAAGCAGCCCATCATCAGGACGCAGGCTTCGATAGGCGAAAGCTCGCTGAAGGGACGGTCGATATGTACGGAAATCTGCTCGGTCAGCGCTTCTTGCTGCTTGATTACGCCGCGCAGGTTGCCCACGAAAAATTCCCGGTCAGCCTTGGCGAAGCCCTCCATTTCTGGCGCATAGGCTTCGATGGCGGCTTCGTCGGCACCGCCGACCCGCCATTGGTAAAGACCCTGCAAGACAAATTCGCGGGCCCGGCGGCGGGCAGACTTGGGCGGCGCCTTCGGGGTCTGGGGGGTGTCCTGATCGGTCATTGGGTGAGTGCTTTCTGCAAGTTGGCCATTTCGATGGCGGCCTGGGCACAATCGGTGCCTTTGGGCAGCATGCGGACTTCGGCCTGTTCGTCCGTGTCGCAAGTGAGAATCCCGTTGGCGATGGGGATGCCGGTGTGTAGTTGGACTTCCATGATGGCCCGGCAGGCATCGTTGGAAACCACTTCAAAGTGATAGGTGTCGCCCCGGATGACCGCGCCGAGGGCGATCAGCGCATCGAACCCGCCGCTTTGCGCCATGCTTTGCAGAATCAGCGGAATTTCGAGCGCGCCAGGGCAGGTGGCGATGGCCATATCGTTATCGGCCACGCCGAGGCGCTTGAGTTCGTTGATGCAGGCCGAGAGCAGGCCTTCGCAGACGGGCAGGTTGAAACGGCTCATGACGACGCCAACGCGCAGGCCCTGAGCGTTGAGATTGGTGTCGTATTCGTAAACGTTGTCGAAGCGGGACATGGCTTTAGAGCTCCGCAGGAGAAGTGACGAAACCGGTAACTTCGAGGCCGAAGCCGGTCATTGAAGGCATCTTGCGCGGGCTGGAAAGCAGACGCATGCGGCTGACGCCGACATCGCGCAGAATCTGGGCGCCGATACCATAAGTGCGCGGGTCCCACTTGGTCTGGGCGCGCGGTGTGTTGCCGGTCAGGCGGGAAAGCAGGGCTTCGCCGTCTTCGGCTCGGTGCATCAGGACGATCACGCCGTGCCCGTTCTTTGCCAGCGCAGCTTGTGCCTCATCGATTGAAAAAGACTGCTGTTTGCTGCACGGGTCGAGGAAGTCGAGCACGGAGAGCGGTTCGTGGACGCGTACCAGCGTTTCTGCGCCGGCCGGAATCTCGCCCTTGACCAAGGCGAGATGGGTGGCGCCGCTTGCACGGTCGACATAGGCATGCAGGGAAAAATCGCCGTGTGCGGTGGCGATGGTCTTGGTGGTGACGCGCTCGACAAGGGTTTCCGATGCTGCGCGGTAGTGAATCAGGTCGGCAATCGTGCCGATCTTCAAGCCATGCTGCTTTGAAAACTCGATCAGCTCCGGCAAGCGTGCCATCGTACCGTCGTCATTCATGATTTCGCAAATCACCGACGAGGGTTCGAGTCCAGCCATGCCGGCGAGGTCACAGCCCGCTTCGGTATGACCAGCGCGCACCAGCACGCCGCCTGCGCGGGCTGTAATCGGGAAAACGTGGCCGGGTTGAACGATATCGTCGGCAACCGCATTGCGTGCCACCGCGACCTGGATGGTGCGGGCACGGTCGGCGGCGGAGATGCCGGTGGTGACACCTTCGGCGGCTTCAATGGAAACGGTGAAGGCGGTCCCGTAGACCGTACCGTTGTTGCGGGCCATCTGGGTCAGGCCGAGTTTTTTGCAGCGGGCTTCGGTGAGGGTCAGGCAAATCAGGCCGCGTCCGTAGCGGGCCATGAAATTGATGGCTTCCGGCGTGACATGCTCGGCCGCCATGACGAGATCGCCTTCGTTTTCGCGATCTTCTTCGTCAACCAGAACGACCATGCGGCCTGCTTTCAGTTCGGCGACGATTTCTTCGGTAGAGGCGATTGCGGGATGCGGGGGCATGGAGATCCAGGCTGCGAAAATGGGGGTGCTATTTTCGCAGAAACAAGGGCTTGGCGGGGCGTTTTGTGTGAGCGGCTCAGGCCGGGTCCGGCTGATGCGTTTGCAGGTAACGGATGATCTGGCCTGCCGGGATCGGTCGGCTGTAGAGATAGCCTTGCAGGATGTCGCAGCCCAAGGCGGTGAGATAGTCACGCTGTTCAACGGTCTCGACGCCTTCGGCGACGACTTCCAGCCCCAGGTTGTGGCCTAGTGCAACCGTGGCAGAACAGATTGCGGCATCGTTGGGGTCGGTCTGGATATCGCGGACAAAAGAGCGGTCAAGTTTCAGGCGATGAATCGGCAGGTGCTTGAGGTAGGCCAGCGACGAGTAGCCCGTGCCGAAATCATCAATTGACAGCAGAATTCCCATCGCAGCAAATTGATCCAGCACCGAACGGGTCAATTCCGGATTCTGCATGGCGGTGCTTTCGGTGATCTCCAGTTCGAGATCGGATGGCCGGAGGTCGTAGCAAGCCAGCGCACCGCGCACCACCAGCGGCAGGTTTTCGTGGCGCAGCTGCTGGGCAGAGATATTCACGGCCACACGGAAATTTTCCAGACCTGCATCGCGGAAGGTGCGAATGTTGCGGCAGGTTTCCCAGAAGATCCAGTCGCCCAGCGGCTGGATGAGGCCGGTTTCCTCGGCCACCGGAATGAAGCGGTCGGGCGGAATGTGTCCCATGACCGGATGCTCCCAGCGGGCGAGCGCTTCCAGTCCGATCACCTGTCCGTTGTGCGGACAGACCTGGGGCTGGAAATGCAGCGAAAATGGCGAGTTGACCGGTGTAATGCCTGAAACCGCCTGGCGCAATGCGTTTTCCATTTGCAGCCGTTCGCCAGCGGCTTCATTCATTTTGTCAGCGTAGAACTGGTAATTGTTCCGGCCGGCATCTTTGGCGTGGTACATCGCCATGTCGGCGTTGCGCAACAGGGTTTGCCCATCGCAGCCATCGGCCGGGAACAGGCTGATTCCGATACTGGGTGTGGCGTACAGGGTATGGGCACCGACGCTGTGGCTGACATCGGCCAGTGCGCGCTGAATTTTGCCGGCAATGGCCGAAGCCATCGTCGGGCTGTCGATTTCAGGCAGCACGACGACGAATTCATCGCCGCCCAGGCGGGCAACAATATCGCTGGCGCGGACTGACTGGCTCAAGCGCTGGGCGACGCTTTTCAGCAGTTCATCGCCAACCTGGTGCCCCAAGGTGTCGTTGACCGTCTTGAAATGATCGAGGTCAATCAGCATCAGGGCGAGCTGAGTATGGTCCCGCTCGGCACCCCGGATGGAAAGCGTCAGTTGTGACTCGAACGCCAGGCGGTTGGGCAGCTGGGTCAAGGGATCGTGATAGGCGAGATGGCGCAGCTGACGGCTGGTTTCAATCCGCTCACCGATATCGGTAAAGGTGGCGATGTAATTGGAAATGGCCATCTTGCCGTCGTGGACCGCAGAAAGCACCAGCCACACTGGATGCTGGCTGCCGTCCTTGCGACGATCCCAGATTTCACCCGACCAGATGCCGGTTTCGGCCACGGCCTGCCACATCGCGCTGAATGTGCTGTCATCGGTCCTTCCCGAGGCCAGCATCTTGGGCGTGTGGCCGATGATTTCCTCTGCCGTGTAGCCGGTCAGCGCACTGAACGCGGGGTTCACCGCAATGATCCGGCGCGCGGCATCGGTCACCACGATCGCTTCGCTGGTTTGCAGGAAAACGCGATTGAGTACTTCTGTCGGCAGCATCATCGTCCGATCAGCGTGCTGCCAAACAGTTCGGAAACAAGGGGCAGGGGCGCAAAGTGCGGCTTCAGATCAGATGCAGGCATGAAGCCTGGCAGGGCGGCTGGACAGGGTGCGCATTGTGGCTCTCGGTAGTCTCTCGGGTATTGTCGATTTCGCCGCGGGCTCGCCGGGATATCGTTTCTCGATGGCTTGGACTCGCGATTCTACGTTGCCCATCTATCGGCGAGAAGAGTTCAGCCTCTTTTTAGCGGAACACTTCTATTGTGCTGTCGCAAAAAGGACTCATCCGAAAACCCGGTTTGCCCGCCGGTTGACCGGCAATGATCACTTGCCCTTGATGCAACTTGACGGTAGTTTTGCCCCCTCCAACATATTTCGCGCGAGCGACGGAGTAAGTAATGACCTTGTGGAAGCGTATTTTGCTAAGCGGTGCCAGCGTATTGATTTCTGCAACGGCGGTGACAACGGTCCACGCCGCACCGGAAAAAACCGCATCAGGACTGGTCTACGAGTCCCTGAAAGAAGGCAGCGGCGCCCAGGCGACGGTGCAGTCGACGGTCCAGGTGCACTACCGCGGTACCTTGGCCAATGGCAGTGAGTTCGACAGTTCCTACAAGCGCGGCCAGCCCGCGACCTTCCCCCTCAATCGCGTTATTCCGTGCTGGACCGAAGGGGTCGCCAAAATGCGGGAAGGTGGCAAGGCCAAGCTCACTTGTCCGCCGGAAATTGCTTATGGCAGCCAGGGAGCGGGGGGTGCCGTGCCGCCCAATGCCACGCTGACCTTTGACGTTGAATTGCTCAAGGTCATGCGCTGACAAGGCATCAGACGGCTGGTGCCCCGGCTGCTGCCCCATGTCCAGGCTCGATCAGCCTGATCAGCGTGTGCAGCAGGCGATTGCTTGGTGTGGGGATGCCCAGTGCCTCGCCACGGCGCAGGATGTAACCATTCAAATGATCGATTTCGCTGGGTTTGCGGCGCGCCAGATCCTGGGCCAGTCGAACGCCCATGTGCTGCTGCCCGACAACGCGCAAATCGAAAACGAGGTTTTTCTTTCAATCAAAAACGCAATATAAAAAGGACCTGAAAAGGCGTTTTTCTTTTTGGCACGACAAGTTGCTAAAAAAAAACGCCTTTTTTTGTTTTTTGCCCTTTCTTGCGTCTCCAAAGTTTAAGCTTAGCTCAACAGGAACGCTTTTATGGATTAGGAAAATTATC
>CALAGF010000168.1 GCA_937892345.1 uncultured Rhodocyclaceae bacterium
ATCGTTGCTCCTTTCGTACCGTATCAGTGTAAATCGTATCAATACAGATATGATATACAATACAGATACGATATGCAAGCGGCTTTCGTAACGTACCGCCGCGCCAGATCGGCGGCACCTTGCGCCCGGTCGGGCGCTGGCTACTCGCGTCAATGACGCTTTCGGGGCTACTTGCTCCGCGCCCTGCGGGCTTGGGCAAAGGGCGCTGCCCTCTGCACGCCCGCTCTCGCCCGCGAGGCGTCGGGGAGCAGGGGTTAAAAGCCCTCCCCTGCTCCCTCTCCGTGAGGCTCTGGCCGCTGCTGCCGCGTCAAGGGTTCGCCCCGTCTGGCCCGAGTCCTCGCCCGTGCCGGGCTGCGGGCCGCACCAGCCAGCCGTGGCCGCGTTGCGCCCTTGACCCGTCATCCGCTCATTCAGCGGCGCAGAAACGGGCCTACAGCGCGTTTTCCGGTCTTGGGGTGGGGTTGGGTATGTCAGACCCCTAAAACGGCCCCTACGGGCCGCTGTGGCGCTTCCTGATCGTTTTTCGAGTGGAAAGGGGGTCAAGGGTCGCAGGGGCGGCTGGCGCGGCCCGCAGCGAAGCGAGGACACGGGCCGCCCCGGAGAGGGCCGCCGGCCCGGCCCTTGACGCCCTTGGAACGACCCCACGCTCCCCGAGTGGGGCAGGGGTTTAGGCCGCAGGCCGTCCCCCTGCTCCCGAGGATCAAACGCGACCGTTTGGCCCCCGGCAGGGCCGCCGGAGGCATACAGCGGTGGATAGGCGACTGCTGCCGGAGTCATGCACCAGGTCGTCGGCCTGCTTCCCTGAAAAACCGCTTTTGCGGTCTTGGTGTGCCAACTGCTGTTTGTCTAGGCTGAGGCGGTGGGGCTGCGGGCGCGGCTTGTCCGCGCTTGGTGAATGGCTGGCCGCTTGCGGCCACATTTTCAGCCGGAGGGGGAGCCGCGAAGCGGGGGAACCCCGCAGGGGTGCCCCGGCCGTAGGCCGCCTGCGGCGGTGGGTTTTGCGCAGTCGGCTGAGTTTTCCACCGATGGGCGCAGCCCAACTACCAGTAAAAATTTATAGGTTAAAAACTTAAAGGCAAACCGTACCGGTTTAGGGGGGGGCCGATTTATCGAATCAAGGGGGTCCGATTTAACGAGGATAACCGTAGGTTGGGGGGTCCGATTTATCGACCTAGGGGGGTCCGATTTATCGTGGACAAGTGTCACTTTCCACAGGGTTCCCCACTGGCTGGAGGCGGGTCGATGCCACTCGGGTAAGAGGGGGTCCGATTTATCGGAGCGGCTAGGATGACCTCGGAAGGATCGGTGGCGGTGAACCGAGCAACAGCAACCCGCCCGTTACGGGCTTCACCTTGGCCTGCGGATAGACGGCCAGCACCTTCTTGAGCGCTGGCAGGAACTTCTTCTTGAAGTCCTTATCCGGGTCCTTGCCTGCATACTCCTGCCCGAACTGCTCGCGTAGCGATTTCCAGTGCAACGTCACGCCCCTTCCCTCGATGCGGTAGAGACGATGGGCCAACCAGCAATACACGTCGAGCGCCAGAGCCGAGCCTTTGAGGGCCATCAGCGCCCGGTTGTCGAGCGGTACGGCGCTGTCCATCAGCGACCAGAAGTAATGCTCGGAGAGTGTCATTACGCCCGGCCACAGCGACCGCTGTCCATTGCTGTTGTTCGACACCCATGCGTCGAACTGCTCGATGGGCTGCCCGTTAAAGGTGCGGCCTTTGAAGCCCAGCTGTAGGCGGCAGGCAGCCAAGGCGTGCATCTGCTTGCGCAAGGTCGCATAGCGCGCGCCTTGGTCATCCATGCCCATCAGGCGCAGAAAGTCGGCGGCACTGTCGCCAATGGGGATTTCGCGGGTGCTGTACCGTTTGGCGTAGGTCGATACCCATGCCAGAGCAAGACGCGGAATGACACCGTAAGGGATCGGTTGCAAAACCGGCCCCTTCCCTTCATCAAGGTAGCCCGCCTGCACATTCAGCCAAGCGGCCCCGGACTGACGCAAGAACCGCTCGCCATCGACCTTGGCGCGTGGCAAGCCGACCTGGCACAGCACGGCATGGGTGAATGCCATGTCTTCGCCGCTGGGTGGGGTCGTGGCGATCTCGGCCGCTGCGTCCAGCAGCTTGCCTTGCCGGGCGGTGAGAATCAGGCCTTCGCCCTTACCACGCGCAAGGTTGCGGGTGGCGCTGCCCTTGTTTTGCTTGGCGTCCGCCCCCCCCTTGTCAGAGCCCTGCCGCTCTTGCAAAAGCGCCTTGAGATGCTTTCCCGCGTCGTTGATGTCGGTGTCGATCTCGGCCAATTTGGCCTGCAATCGTTGGGCTGCCTCGCCGTCAGCCTCGGCAGCCTTATGGGCCAGCTCCTGCCGCCACTCACGCAGGTGCCGTAGCAGCTTTTCCGTGTCGATCTCGGCGTTCGCGGCTTCCCAAGCCTCTTGCGCGGCAAGATCATCGCCCAGAAGACCAGACAGCTTTGTGGGATCGAACGTGGCCTTGTCCGCCTGCCCCGCCCTGCTGGCTGGCGATAGCGCCGCGATCTTCGCCCTAACCTCTGCAACCTGTGGGCTGTTCATGCCGTGTGCGACCGCAACGCGGGCCAATTCGCGGTTCAGCTCAACAAGCTGCGCGGCGTTGTCTTGGAGTTGTTTTCGCGTCGGCATTACGCCCCCTTAAACATCTATTGGATATTAGTTGAATATCCTTTCACGCTTTAAAGATATCGCCTTCCAAGGCGCGGAAAATCGCCATGTTGATGATGGCCGCCCTCCCCTGCCCGGTTCGCTCCGCCACCTCATCCACCCGGCGCAGCAGGTCGGGCGCGATGGTCAGGGAGATTTGGCGCTTGTTGCCCTTTTTTACGCCCCGGTCGTACTCACCTGCCGCTGCGGTCGCGGATGCCGCGCCGGCGTCTGGGGCACCCGAAACGAAATCCTCGACCGTTTGAACAGCCTTCGGCTTACGCTTTATAGTCATTTGTCATTACCCCTATCAGGCAATTACTTGAATATTAAAAACGGTTGAAAACAGCGCATCCAGTTCTGCGCACGCCTTGGCGTCGCGGGGTGCCAGCTCGGCCACGGCCACGCCCGCGCCTCCGGCGTTCGAGAACGCCTTACGGCGGCGGATCGGCGTCGGCAGGTACTCAAACTGCGGCACGTCGGCCACAGCGGCTGCGGCCTCTGCGTTGTCCGCCGAGTGCTCGCCGGGGTCGGCCAAGTTGAGCACGGCGAAGGCGCGCAGGCCGTCCCGGACGCTGCGGGCCTCGTCCACCAGCGAGGCCATGTCATCGAGCGCCCACACGTCGTAGGAGCGCGGGGCGAACGGCACCAGCAACACGTCGGAGAGCACCAGAGCGGCGCGCAGCGCCGTCGAGTCCCTGCCGCCCACGTCGATGATGATGTCGTCGAACTTGCCGCGCTGCTGCTGGACTTGGCCGCGCAGGGTAGGGCCGTCCGGGTACTGCGCGCAGGCGATGCCCGGCAGCCGCCCGGCTTCGGCACGCGCCGCCACGGCGGCTGTGGCCGTACCTTGTCGGTCGCCGTCGATCAGCCACACGTCGCGCCCGCTCATGGCGCGGGCGATGGCGAGCTGCACGGCCAGCGTGGTCTTGCCCACGCCGCCCTTGGTGTTGCCTATGGTCAGAATCATTTAGCGCTCCGTCATGTGGCTTGCTTGGACTGCATTTTAATATTCATTGGATTTATATTGCAAGTTCTTGGCGCATGAAAAACCCCGCACGCGGCGGGGTTCGGTGGCAGGGGATGGTCAAGCGTCCAAGTGCCGCCAGAGATACCACGACGCCACAGAACGAAAGGGCTGCCACGACTGCCCCACGCGCTCTAGCTTCGCATCATCCCCAAACAGCAACCGGGCCGCTCGCTGCAAACCAGCATCCCCCAAAGACAACACATCCGGCCTGCGAAGGCCGAAGATCAAGAACATTTCCGCTGTCCATTGACCTATGCCGGGAAGATCCACCAGTGCAGCGATAACGTCCGCATCTGGCGCTTCCTGCATTGCCTCTAGGTTCAGCCGCCCATCGCTGACACGCTGAGCCAGTTCGAGGATGTAGCGGGCCTTGGCCGATGAAAGCCCGGCAGCCCGTAGCGCCTCTGGCTGGACTGCCAGAAACTCGGCAGGAGTGAAACCGGGCACGATGGCCTGCACTCGGCGCTCTATCGTGTCGGCGGCCTTGGCTGATAGCTGCTGACTGATGATCGAATTGGCCAACGTCTGAAATGGCCGAAACTCACGATCGGCAAGAGGGCAGGAGCCATGCTCGACAATCAGCCGGGCCATGACTCTGCACGACTGGCGCAAGTGCCGCTCCGCGTCCTGAGTGGCCCAGTTTGACATTCGCGCCTGCCTCATGCGGAATCACTCGCCGCTTTCTGCGGCCTGTCGCAGCGCCAGAAACGCCTCTTTCAGGGTCTGGCTGACTGCCGAATCCGGCTCATTCAAGACCAGCGTCTGGTAGGCGTTGAGGTAATCCGCCCGGATACGATGGAACAGGTGCAGGAAGTGCCGCAAGAACCCGATGCAATCGAGAATGGCAATCTCGGTGCCATCCGTTTTCTCGTAGAACGTCGCGGCGTACTCGGCCACAAGTGGGTCGATCACATCCGTGGTGACAAACAGGTAGTTGTGAATCCTGTTCGGCGACCTGGCTATCTTGGTCACTGCCGCGTCGATGTCGTCTTGCGTGACACGCTTCATCTTCATTTCGTAGGCGGTGACGACTGAATCCTCGCCCATCAAACAGATTTCCACGTCGCCCAATGAGCCAGTTTGAAGATCGGCGGCATTGTGCGAGTTCAGGGGCAACATGCTTTCAGACAGTCGCGCCCCTGCGGCCTCGTAGGCGGCTGCGACAACCAGCACCGGCAAGCGGCTGGCGTTCTTGCAGGCAAGGTGCTGGCTTATTAGTGTGACGATGGCCTCCGATGAAAGAGGCAAAGCGCCCTCGGTACGATCCAAGGCATCCAACAGGGAATCCATGCGGGCCAGCTTCTCGTCGCGCAGCAGCATAAGAACGCGCACGGTTTCCACAAACAGCACGTCAGCGGGAATACGCTGCAAGGCCACATCTTCCAGTAGCTCAAGCGTCTTTTTGTAGAGGTCACGCGGCCTGCCGACAAGCTCCCGGTCGGTGGTCAGTGCATGGTCGATATTGCGTAGCGTCGGGGTCAGAAAGGCGGTTGTCGGATTGACCGGCAGCCGGTGTTTGTTGATGAACTTGGTCAGGTGGCGTTCGTCATAGGTGCGCCCGGAAAAACTGTCAGTTCCCCCAATCTCGGTATAGGGCTTGCGTGGATCGACGTTCGGCTTGTCCAGCTTCCCCAACAGGCATGACATGAGCAGCCGCACCCCTGCTCGGTTACTCATGCAGCGGCAGACGTAATCGACACGCTCACGGATTACTGGGTCAGTGACGACA
>CALAGF010000169.1 GCA_937892345.1 uncultured Rhodocyclaceae bacterium
GTCCCTGCGTTGGGCCCAGCGTTCGAAGAATGCCCACGGCGACAACACCGCTGCGTTGTTCGGCATCGTCCAGGGCGGCATGCACGAAAGCCTGCGCAAACGCTCGCTGGAAGGCTTGGACAAGATCGGTTTTGACGGCCTGGCCATCGGCGGTTTGTCGGTGGGCGAGCCCAAGCACGAAATGATCAAGGTGCTGGATTACCTGCCGGCGATGATGCCCGCTGACAAACCTCGTTACCTTATGGGGGTTGGCAAGCCTGAAGATCTCGTGGAGGGTGTGCGCCGCGGTGTGGACATGTTCGATTGCGTGATGCCAACCCGTAATGCCCGCAATGGGCATCTGTTCATCGATACAGGCGTGCTGAAGATCCGTAACGCGTTCCATCGCCATGATGATTCGCCGCTGGATCCCACCTGTGACTGCTACACCTGCCAGAACTTCTCCCGTGCTTATCTGCACCATCTGGACAAGTGCGGGGAAATGCTGGGTAGCATGTTGAATACCATCCACAATTTGCGTCACTACCAAGTCCTGATGGCTGGTTTGCGCGAGGCTATTCAACAGGGTACATTGGCCGCCTTCGTCGATGCCTTCTATGCCAAGCGCGGGCTCCCTGTGCCGCCCTTGGACTGAGTTTTCCGACCCTAAGATTCACTATTTGCAACTGGAGTGCTAAATGAGCTTTTTTATCTCTAACGCCATGGCTGATGCCGCTGCGCCTGCCGCTGCCGGTCCTATGGGCGGTGGTTTCGAGTGGATTTTCCTGGTCGGCTTCCTGGTCATCTTCTACCTGATGATCTGGCGTCCACAGGCCAAGCGCGCCAAAGAGCAGAAGAACCTGCTGAGCAGCCTGCAGAAAGGTGACGAAGTCGTGACCACCGGCGGTATCGCGGGCAAGATCACCAAGGTTTCCGATGCTTTCGTGGTGCTGGAAGTCTCCGACACCGTCGAAATGAAGTTCCAGAAGGGCGCCATCGCCGCCACGCTGCCAAAAGGCACGCTCAAAGCGATCTAAGTAACAACCTTTACCAATCGACGGGGCGCGCAAGGCGCCCCGCGTCATAAACGGGCGGCGTGATGCTGAACAAATACCCTCTGTGGAAATACGTACTGATCCTGGCGGTGCTGGCGATCGGTTTTATTTATTCCGCTCCCAATCTCTACCCTGATGACCCTGCGATCCAGATCACTGGCGCCAGCACTTCGCTGCAAGTCAATCAGGCAGACCTGGACCGTGCGAGCAAAGCGCTCAATGACGCGGGTATCCAGGTTAAAGCGGCAACCTTGGCGGCTGGATCCAAAGGCGGCTTGTTGCGCCTGACCAAGCAAGAAGACCAATTGCCGGCCAAGGATGTCGTACGCAAGGCCATGGGTGACGACTACGTTGTCGCGCTCAACCTGGCCCAGACCACGCCACAATGGCTGCGCAGCATTGGCGCGCACCCGATGAAGCTGGGTCTGGACTTGTCCGGTGGTGTGCACTTCCTGCTGGAAGTCGACATGGACAAAGCCCTCGACGCACGCCTGAAAGTCTACGAAGGCGACGTGAAGAGCCTGCTGCGCAAGGAGCGTGTTCGTTACCGCAGCCTGCCGCAACAGGACAACGGCATCCAGTTGGGCTTCTCCGACGATGCTTCCCGCGAACAGGCCCGCAGCCTGATCCGCAAGAATTTCAACGATTTCGAAATCACGCCTGCCGACCTCAATGGCATCGTGACCCTGCGCCTGGCCCTGACCCCGGCCAAGCTGTCGGAAATTCGTGAATACTCGGTCAAGCAGAACCTGACTACGGTACGTAACCGCGTCAACGAGTTGGGTGTTGCCGAGCCGCTGGTTCAGCGCCAGGGTGCCAACCGGATCGTGGTCGAACTGCCGGGCGTGCAGGACACTGCCGAAGCCAAGCGTATTCTCGGCAAGACCGCCAACCTGGAATTCCGTCTGGCCGCCGAGCCGGGTGCTTCCAAAGCCACTTCCGAGACCTTCGAGTTCCGTGAAGGCAACCGCCCTGCGGCGCAGATCGAGCGTGGCTTGATCATCACCGGCGACCAGGTGACTGACGCCAAGGCCGGTTTCGGCGAGCACGGTACCCCTGAAGTGAACATCCGCCTGGATGGCCATGGCGGCGAATTGATGAGCCGCGCCACGCGCAGCAACGTCGGTCGCAGCATGGCGGTGATCTTCATCGAGCAACGCCCGGTGACCACCTACACCAAGCAAATGGTCAACGGCGTCGAGAAAGACGTACCGGTGCAGACCTTCAAGGAAGAGAAGAAGATCATCAGCCTGGCGACCATCCAGTCGCCGCTGGGGGCTCAATTCCGCATCACCGGCCTGAACGGCCAGGGCGAATCCTCGGAACTGGCCCTGCTGCTGCGCGCCGGTGGCCTGGCTGCGCCGATGTACTTCGCTGAAGAACGCACCATCGGCCCGAGCCTGGGTGCCGACAACATCACCAAGGGTATCGATGCATCGCTGTGGGGCATGCTGTTCGTGTCGCTGTTCATCATCGCCATCTACCGCTTCTTCGGCATCATTGCCACCGTGGCCCTGGCGGGCAACATGGTGATGCTGCTGGCCTTGATGTCGTTGCTGGGCGCTACGCTGACCCTGCCAGGCATCGCCGGTATCGTACTCACCATGGGTATGGCGGTGGACGCCAACGTGCTGATCTTCTCGCGGATTCGTGAAGAGATCGCCGCCGGCATGACCGTGCAGCGTGCAATCAACGAAGGCTTCGGCCGGGCATTTACCGCGATTCTCGACTCCAACCTGACCACGTTGCTGGTCGGTGGGATTCTCTTTGCCATGGGCACCGGCCCCGTCAAAGGTTTTGCGGTGACCATGTCCCTCGGTATCTTTACCTCGATGTTCACGGCCATCATGGTGACCCGCGCAATGGTCAACCTGATCTTTGGCGGACGTGACTTCAAGAAGTTGTGGATTTAAGGGGCTGCCATGTTACGTACAATCAACTTCATGGGCGTTCGCAATATTGCGTTCGGCGTCACCGTGCTCCTTACCGTTCTGGCGTTGTTCAGCTGGTTCCATAAGGGCCTCAACTTTGGCCTGGACTTCACCGGCGGTACGCTCATCGAGCTGACCTACGAGAAGCCGGCCGACGTGACTCAGGTGCGCGAAGAGCTGGTCAAGGCCGGCTATCACGAAGCCATCGTGCAGAGCTTTGGTGCGACCACCGATCTGCTGGTGCGTATGCCGGGCGAAGACCCGCAACTGGGTCACCAGGTAGCCGAGGCCTTGCAGAAGGTTGGCGGCGACAACCCTGCGTCGGTCAAACGTGTCGAGTTCGTCGGCCCGCAGGTCGGTGAAGAGCTGCGCGACCAGG
>CALAGF010000170.1 GCA_937892345.1 uncultured Rhodocyclaceae bacterium
CGCCGACGTCTACGGGACGGACGGGCGCGAGCCAAGGGAGCTGCCCGAGGCGCTGAGGGACCAGGATCTCGCCGGGGTGGGCAAGGCCGTGATCTTCGGCAACGAGGCCCGCGGACTTGAGCCGGGTCTGTTGGGTAGGTGCGACGACATCGTGCGCATTCCGCTCTATGGCAAGGCCGAGTTGGCCGACGCCATGCGCCGCCATTTGCTGGCCCTGACCGCTTCCAACCCGATGTTCCTGAGGGCCATGGCCAAGAACGCCCTGGACGTTGAGCCGCCACTGGGCAAGATTCGCGATTTCCTGACCGATCTCGAACCGGATGCTCCCGGCAAGATCGACCTCAAGAAGTACGGCTCGCGGATTTTTGTCGATGTCGCCCGCATCTACGCGATGGCCAGCGGCGTGCACAACACCAACTCGATCCAGCGCTTGCGCCTGGCCTCGCAGCGACTGAACATCCGGGGGGATGAGGTCAATGCGATTCTCGATGCGCTCAATTTCATTCAGTTGCTCCGCTTGCAGCATCAATACCTGGAAGGTGAGCCGGGCAAGCAGGGTGACAACCTGATCGATCCGGAAACACTCAACGAACTGGATCGCCGCATCCTCAAGGAATCCTTCCGTCAAGCCCGCAAGATTCAGACGCGTCTCAAGCTCGACTATCAGGTGAATTGATCATGCTCAGCCTCAAGAAACTGCTCTTTCGTGGCGGTGCGCCAACCGGGCTGCCCGAGGACGTGCGGGCTTCGCTGGACGCCTGGCGGTCCAGCAAGGCGCCGGCACTCGATGACCTGCATTTTCACACCCGCTATGTCGTTGTCGACATCGTCAGCAGCGGTCTTGATCCGGACAAGGACCAACTGCTCGGCATCGCGGCAAGCAGCATCTGGCAGGGCACGATACAGCCGGACGATACTTTTTACATCGACTTCAGCACCCTGGACGGTGAAGGAGCAGCGGTCGACCGCCAGTTGATGGCTTTCCTGCTTTTTGCGGCCAAGGCACCCTTGGTGACCTACCATGTGCCCTACGTTGGCGGCTTCCTGCAGCGTGCTTTCAACGAACGTCTGGGCCTCGATTTTCAGCCGCAGTGGGTGGACATGGCATGGCTGATGCCAGCCATGTTCGAAGAGCGGGGGCATACCGTCATGCCGCTCGATCACTGGCTGGAGTGTTTTGGCCTGGATAGCGGGGAGGGGCGGCGCGATGCGATGGCCAATACCTTGCTGCTCGGCCGGATTTTCCAGATGCTCCTGGTCCGTGCTGTCGGCAAGCAGATCGACACGGCGGCCCGCCTGGTCGACGAGTCGCGAGCCAGCAGTTTCCTGCGCCGCACGCACTAACACCTGCTGATGTCCAGACCGCTGACGCGCCTGCAGCGCTACTACCTCTATTACACAGGTGGTTTCCTTGCTTTTGTCGGGGCCCCGGCCGTGCTCGAACGGCACGGCATGCCGCCGCGCTGGGTGGGTTATGCCTTTCTGATTTTCACCATCTCGATGTATGCCGGCATCGGCATCATCAGCCGGACCTCCGACGTTTCGGAATACTACGTGGCCGGGCGTCGCGTACCGGCTTTCTTCAACGGCATGGCGACCGGCGCCGACTGGATGAGTGCGGCGTCCTTCATCGGCCTGGCCGGAACGCTTTATCTGTCGGGCTTTCAGGGGCTGGCCTATGTCGTTGGGTGGACCGGCGGTTTTGTGCTGGTTGCCCTGCTGCTGGCACCCTATCTACGGCGCTGCGAGCAGTACACCATTCCCGATTTTCTCGGCGCCCGCTACGGCGGCAACGCCATCCGCCTGGTTGCCGTGGGGGCAGCCATCCTCGCCTCCTTCGTCTATGTCGTGGCACAGATCTACGGCGTTGGCGTGATTACCAGCCGTTTCGTCAGCCTGCAGTTCGAGATCGGGGTGTTTGTCGGTCTGGCCGGTATTCTGGTCTGTTCCTTTCTCGGCGGCATGCGGGCGGTAACCTGGACGCAGGTGGCGCAATACCTGATCCTGATCGTTGCCTACATCACCCCGGTCGCGATCCTGTCCTACAACGTTACCGGCAACCCGGTACCGCAACTGGTCTATGGCGAGGTGTTGCAGAAGGTGACGCAGCTTGAGGATCGCCTGTTCGACTCACCGGCCGAGATCGAGGTGCGGCAGTTGTTCCGGGAACGTGCCGACCTGTACGCCCAGAAAATCATGCAGTTGCCGCAGTCGCTCAGCCTTGAACGGGAGCAGTTGTCGTCGCAGATCAACCGCCTGAAGGCGAGTGACGTGCAGATGCGGGACATTGTCGCGCTGGAG
>CALAGF010000171.1 GCA_937892345.1 uncultured Rhodocyclaceae bacterium
GCACGAAGGTAGGCAGGGCAATTGCCAGCGATGGCCCCATGCGCGCACCAATTTCTCGGGCAATATCGCGCCCGTCTTCCGCCCGGCCAAAATCCCCCACCACCATCCGTACTGACTTCTGGAAAAAAATGGTGTCGGTTACGGTGGACAGGCTGCTGGCGGCAGTATTCAGGAACAGCGGCTTGTCGTAACCACGCTCGGCCTTCCACTTTTCGATGGCCTCCGGCGTCACCCGCTTTACACCCAGTTGCATGCGCGCCATGTCATCCGGCGTATTGACGATGAAGAACAGCGCGAAGGTAATGAGATTGACGCCGATCAGAATCGGGATGGCGTACAACAGACGGCGGACAATATAGGCAAACATGGTGCGATTATGCGGGAAGCGGCCCCGCATCGGAACCGCAACACATCATTCCAGCACCTTGCCCCAGTCCGCAAGCAACTCGTCACGCCCGGCACCTGAAACGATCCCGTACAAGCCCTTGCTGACGGCCAGGCGTTGTCCGCCGTCGCGGGTGAGCGGACGCCAGCCCATGCCAAAGCTGGAACGCGAAGAAAACACCGAAAGCAGATCGACCGGCACGCTGATGTAAGCGCCCTTGTCGAAAGAGCCTTCACCAAACTGATCCGCCGACACATTGGTCTTGGTGGCAAACACCCCAAACACTGCACCGCTGTCAAAGCGTCGGGACACATCTACCGTGACCCCGCGGTCCCCTGCCAGATACTGCCCGGCACTCACTTTGGTGGTGACATTGTAGAAAGGCAGCTTGTAATACCAATCCACATGCCCGGTGGTCACTTCGTAATCGCGGAAAGAAAAACGCTGGTCATAGGCCCGCTGCCGCACACGGTTCAACTCGAACCCCAAGGCCCAACGGCTACCCAAGGGGCGATACAGCAACTCGCCGCCCACGCCACCAAACATTTCTTCAAAGAGGCCAGCGGATGCCCGTCCATACCAACTGGAACCCAGATTGGTCAGATAATCGGCCTGCAGGCGATTGATCCCGGATTTGCCCTCTCGCAGGTAGTCTTTGATATCGCTGCGTACGTGCGGCAGCACACTGTCTGAACTGAGTTTGAGACCATCCAGATTGTCAATCAGGTTATAGCCCAAGGAGCCCGACACGCTCAGTTTTCGAGTGAGCTGCAGGTCGGCATCGACCTTGAGATAAACCTGATAAAAATAGGGTGAATCCGGGCCACCGATCTGGTGGCGCATTTGGGGGTTCATGCCCCAGGTCAGCGCAGGGTAACGGTCCGTATTGACCAGTGCGCCGTCATCGGCACTGGAAAGCGGAGGGGCAACCGTCAGATGCGCAGCCATTTCCTCCGGGCTGCCTTCATACGCCACCGCCTTTTCCAGATCCTTGCGCATCAGGGTCACGCGCTGGATCTCTAGACCTTGTTCGACATCCACCAAGGTCAGCGCTTCAACCTCGGGTGGCGCGGCATTGGCCATCGCCCGTGCCGCACGCCCCATGGCCTTGGCTTTGTTGCGGAAGGTTTTTTGCGAAACAGCAGCGATGGCCTCTTTGCCGCGAACATCGACATGCTCAAAGGTGTAATCCCGCTCACGCAGTGCCATCGCCAAGCGCAATTTAGGATCACCAATGGCGGCATCCCGGCGGGCCTGTCGAGAGGCTTCAAGCTCAGCATGAAGATTGCGCGGCGCAATGCGTTCTGGCGGTGGATCCAACTTGATCAGCCCCGGCGAGGAATGAATATTCCCGCGCACCGCGACCGTGGCCATCAAGGTATTTCCCCGCTGGTAACCGATAGTCAGATCCAGCCAGTTCCCCAAGGAATACACCGCACCCACATTGAACGGGGAATTCACTGCAAAGACGTTACCCAAGGCTTCATTCTGGTAGTCATTGCCATCGTATTCCAGCTTGAACGACAGGCCTTTAATCGGCGTTTGCCAGGTTACGCCGCCAAACAGGGAGACGTATTCGCCGTGAAAATAATTGGTGATGGAGAAATTTCCCCCGCGCCCTACGTCACTTGCCCGAGTCTTGAAGGAGCTGAAAACCGCACCCAGTGGATTCTTGAATGTCCCCCGCCCAGCGAGATTCCCCCAGCCCATGCCGAGTGTGAAATCCAGGTTGAAGTAGCGG
>CALAGF010000172.1 GCA_937892345.1 uncultured Rhodocyclaceae bacterium
GGCGAAGACACTCTTTCCCTACACGACGCTCTTCCGATCTAGATGTAGAACGGAATGGTCTGCACGCCATGCACGGAATACGAGGTGGCGGCGGCGATCCAGTCGCTCATCGCGCCGGCTTCGTTGATGCCTTCCTGCAGCACCTGGCCGGTGGTCGATTCCTTGTAGAACATCAGCTGGTCGTGGTCTTCCGGCACGTAGTTCTGGCCTTGCTGGTTCCAGATGCCGACGGCGCGGAACATGCCTTCCATGCCGAAGGTGCGGGACTCGTCCGGCACGATGGGCACGACGTTCTTGCCGACATTCTTGTCCTTCAGCAGCATGTTCATGATGCGGACGATGGCCATCGTCGTGGACAACTCACGGCCTTCACCGGAGGCCTTGAGTAGCGCCTCGAATTTGTCCAGCGCAGGAATGGCCAGCGGTGCGGCCTTGCGGCGACGCGAAGGCAGGAAGCCACCAAGGGCCATGCGGCGTTCGCGCATGTACTGATATTCGGCCGAATCTTCGGCGAACTTCAGGTAAGGCAGTTCTTCCAGCTTGTCGTCCGGTACCGGCAGGCTGAAACGGTCGCGGAAGCGCCCGATCTGCTCCTTGTCCATCTTCTTCTGCTGGTGGGAAATATTCATCGCTTCGCCGGCCTGGCCCATGCCGAAACCCTTGATGGTCTTGGCCAGAATCAGTGTCGGGGCACCCTTGTGGGTGACGGCTGCATTGTAGGCAGAGAAGATCTTGAAGATGTCGTGACCGCCGCGGTTCAGTTGCCAGACATCGTCGTCGGTCCAGTCGGCGATCAGTTCGCGCAGTGCTGGCGTGTTGAAGAAGTGTTCGCGGACATAGGCGCCGTTCTTGGCCTTGAAGGTTTGATACTCGCCGTCGCAGAGTTCCATCATGCGCTGCTTCAGAATCCCCTTCTTGTCTCGGTTGAACAGGGCATCCCAATGCGTGCCCCAGATCAGCTTGATGACGTTCCAGCCGGCGCCGCGGAATTCGGATTCGAGTTCCTGAATGATCTTGCCGTTGCCGCGCACCGGGCCATCCAGACGCTGCAGGTTGCAGTTGATGACGAAAATCAGGTTGTCCAGCTTCTCACGGCCGGCCATGCCGATGGCGCCCAGCGATTCGACCTCGTCGGTCTCGCCGTCGCCGAGGAAAGCCCAGACCTTGCGTTGTTCGGCCTTGGCGGCGTCGATCAGGCCGCGTGAGGCCAGGTATTTCATGAAGCGGGCCTGATAAATGGCCTGAATCGGGCCGAGGCCCATCGACACGGTCGGGAACTGCCAGAAGTCCGGCATCAGCCAGGGGTGCGGGTAGGAGGAAATGCCCTTGCCGTCGGTTTCCTGACGGAAGCTGTCCATTTGCTCCTCGGTCAGGCGACCGAGCATGAAGGCGCGGGAATAGACGCCCGGCACGGAATGGCCCTGGAAGAAGATCAGGTCGCCGCCGGTTTCGTGGTCGAGGCTTTTCCAGAAATGCGAGAAGCCGACGTCGTAGAGCGCAGCAGCGGAGGCGAAGGAGGCGATGTGGCCGCCGACGTTGGTGTCCTTGTTGGCGCGCACGACCATGGCCATGGCGTTCCAGCGGATGTAGGAGTGGATCTTGATTTCCATGTCCGGGTTGCCGGGGTACTTGGGCTGCTGGTCGGCCGGAATGGTGTTGATGTATTCGGTATTGGCCGAGTACGGGATGTCGATCCCGTCCTGGCGAGCCTGCCCGATCAGGGTTTCGATCAGGTAGTGGGCGCGCTCTGCGCCTTCCTGCGTAATGACGCCTTCGAGTGCATCAATCCACTCCTTGGTTTCCTGCGGATCGGTGTCGGCAGATTTTAGGTTCGGCTGGTCGGCCATGATTCGTCTCCTACATGGGTTTTCGTTCTGTGCCACCTGGCGTGGTTGCACCACTTTAGTCCGGACGGGTCGGTTCGCGAACCCGTGTTTACACCTATACGTCTTTTCGCATTGTAAAAACAAAATTCGCATCGTGCAATATGCCATATTCAGAAAAAGCATTCGGGTATTCCCGCAGCGCTTTGATGTCGGGTGGCTTGGCAGGATTGATGGCTTGTGTGCGGTGCTGACAGTGCGCGGCATGCCGCGTGTCTGGTAAAATCCTGAGAGTTCAAAGGGAAAGGCAGGTGCCTTTCCCCTTTTCTTTTTGTTGGATGCAACGATGACGGCACAAATCATTGACGGCAAGGCGCTGGCCGAGGAGCTTCGCCAAAGCTTCAAGGCGCGCGTGGAAGCGCTCGCGACCTGCGGACACAAACCCGGACTGGTAGTCATTCTGGTCGGTGAAGATCCAGCCTCGCAGGTCTATGTGAGAAACAAGGTCAATGGCTGCCTGGCCATCGGCATGCATTCGGAAAAGATTACTTACGATCCTGCGGTCGACCAGGAAACCGTATTGAAAAAGATTGCCGAGTTGAATGCTGATCCGGCAATTCACGGCATCCTTGTGCAATTGCCTTTGCCGAAGCATTTCGATGAGGAAAAGGTGCTTGAAGCGATTGCCGCCGACAAGGATGTCGATGGTTTCCACGCAGAGAATGTCGGTGCGCTGGCACAGGGCAATCCGCGCTTCATCCCCTGCACACCTTATGGTGTGATGAAGATGTTCGAGAAGGGCAATGTGGATCTCAATGGCAAGGAAGCCGTGGTGATCGGCCGCTCCAACATCGTTGGCAAACCGATGGCGCTGTTGCTGATCAATGCCGGTGCGACCGTCACCGTGTGCAACTCGCGTACCCGCGATCTCAAGTTTCACACCAGCCGGGCGGACATTCTTGTAGCCGCCGTCGGCAAGCCCAAATTCGTGACTGGCGACATGATCAAGCCGGGCGCCGTGGTGATTGACGTGGGTATCAACCGCCTCCCGGATGGCAAATTGTGTGGCGATGTCGACTACGCCAGCTGCCTGGAAACCGCCGGGCAGATTACGCCGGTGCCGGGTGGCGTCGGCCCGATGACCATCACCATGCTGCTGGCCAATACGATTGAAGCCGCAGAGCGCAAAGCAGGGATTCGCCAATGACCGACAAGCAAATTGCCGTTGGCATCGTCATGGGTTCGGACTCGGACTGGCCGACCATGCAGGGTGCCGCCGTGATCCTCAAGGATTTCGGCGTGGTTTTTGAGGCGCGTGTTGTTTCCGCCCATCGCACTCCGGATCTGCTGTTCGAGTACGCCGAGACTGCGGGTTCCCGCGGCATCAAGGCGATCATTGCCGGTGCTGGCGGTGCAGCCCACCTGCCGGGCATGCTGGCTGCCAAGACCATCGTGCCGGTGCTTGGGGTGCCGGTCCAGTCGCGAGCACTGTCCGGCGTTGACTCGCTGCATTCCATCGTGCAGATGCCCAAGGGCATTCCGGTGGCGACCTTCGCCATTGGCGAAGCTGGTGCTGCTAATGCTGCCTTGTTTGCGATCGCGATGCTGGCCAATGAAGATGAAGTGCTGCGTGCCAGGCTGCAAGCCTTCCGCAAGGCCCAGACCGAAAAGGTGCTGGCCATGAAGTTGCCTGAAGTATGAACCCGATGATTTTGCCGCCCGCCACGCTGGGCATGCTCGGTGGCGGCCAGTTGGGCCGCTTCTTTGTGTCCGCAGCACACGAATTGGGCTATCAGGTGTGGGTGCTTGATCCGGACAAGAACAGTCCGGCAGGGCAAATTGCCGAACGCCATTTTTGTGTTGATTATGCCGACTACGCGGCGCTCGACGAGTTCGCTGCCGGCTGTGCGGCGATCACCACCGAGTTTGAAAACGTCCCGGCGGCAAGCCTGGACTACCTGGCCAAATTCGTGCCGGTGCGTCCTGGCGCTGCGGCGGTTGCGGTCTGCCAGCATCGGGTGAGCGAAAAATCCTTTCTGCGCGACCACGGTTTTCCACACGGGCCATTTATTGCGGTCAACTCGGAAAACGACCTGAAAACCGCGCCGGACGCGCTGTTCCCGGCCATCCTCAAAGTGGCGCGTTTCGGCTACGACGGCAAGGGGCAGGCGACAGTCAATAATCGTGAAGAGGCCCTGATTGCCTTTGCCCAGTTCCAGGGCGAACAATGTGTACTGGAACAGCGTTTGACGCTCGACTATGAGGTTTCAGTCGTGCTGGCGCGGGATGCACAAGGCGCAGTGCGTTGCTTTCCGACCGGAGAAAATCAGCACACACGGGGCATTCTGGATGTTTCCATTGTGCCGGCGCGAACCACGGGCTGCATGAAAAGTGATGCCGAGGATATTGCCGCCCGAATTGCTGAAAAACTGGGCTATATCGGGACCATGGGCGTGGAGTTTTTCGTCAGCCGTGGGCAGTTGATCGTTAACGAAATGGCGCCGCGCCCGCATAACAGCGGTCACTACACGATTGATGCCTGCGTGACCAATCAGTTTGAGCAGCAGGTCCGTGCGCTTTGTGGCTTGCCGCTGGGCGAAGCGCGTGCTCATTCTGCTTCGGTTATGGTCAATCTGCTGGGTGACCTTTGGTACGACGGCGAGCGCTATCGCGAACCGGATTGGTCCGCTCTGCACGCCATCCCCAATCTCAAACTGCATTTATACGGCAAGCACCACGCACGTCCGGGACGCAAGATGGGGCATTTCACCGTGATCGGCGACAATCCGGAGCGGGTTCAGCAAGCCGCGATGGCTGCCCGGGCAGCTATCGGCATCAAGGGCTGATGCACCCTACAGACGCTGATTACGCCAAGGCAGTCGAGTTGCTGTGTGCCGGCGAACTCGTCGCACTGCCGACCGAAACGGTATACGGTCTGGGAGCGGATGCTGCCAATCCGCAGGCGGTCGCCAAAATCTTCGCGGCCAAAGGGCGCCCCGCGGACCATCCGCTGATCGTGCATCTTGCGGAGGCCGCTGCGGCAGATCAATGGGCGCAGTTGGTCCCGCCGTTTGCCCGGGATTTGATGCGAGCATTTTGGCCCGGTCCACTGACCTTGATCCTGAAAAAACAGGCTTGGGTGCCGTCGACCGTAACCGGTGGCCAGGACACGGTGGGCCTGCGCGTGCCGGGACATCCGGTGGCTTTGGAACTCCTGCGCCGTTTCGCCACTGCTGTCGGTGGGCCGGCCGGTATAGCGGCGCCGTCCGCCAATCGTTTCGGGCGGATCAGCCCGACGACCGCGGCGCATGTTGCCGAAGAGCTCGGCGAGCGTGTTCCACTGATTCTTGATGGCGGTGCCTGCGCGGTCGGTATCGAATCGACCATCATCGACTGTTCTCGGGGTTTGCCTGTGGTATTGCGTCCGGGACATGTCTTGCCTCCGCATCTGGAGGTGGTGCTTGGCATGCGCCCGGAGATCGAAACTGCGCAAGGTGCCCCGCGCGTTTCCGGGTCGCTGGATGCGCACTATGCACCGATGACGCCAATGCGCCTAGTCAGCGCGGATCGGCTTCTGGATTTTCTCAATGCCCAGCGCCACCGCGGTGGCCAATGCGCTGTCATCAGCCACAGTCAGTTGCCCCAGGCCGGCATGCCGCACGTTTGGCGCATGCTGCCTGCCGATCCCGAGGCTTACGCCCAGCAGCTCTACGCGGCCCTGCGCGAGATGGATCACGCTGGCGCAGATATCATCGTGGTCGAGACCCTGCCGGCGGGGGGCGACTGGATCGCTGTAGCCGACCGCCTGCGGCGCGCCGCGGCGGGTGCAGGACAGTCCTGAAGCTGCCAATTCCGTGCTTGGAAGCGTTTCATCCCTGAGGGATTCCCTGAACAACCGACCATTTTCGCGCCGGCTGTCATAAAAAAGATGAAAAACAGGCGATTTTCGACCGTCGACCGCGAAATTCCGAGGTTTTCCCCGGCATTTCCCGTTTCACGGGCGTACCTCGCCCAGCAAGGGCAGCAATCGCTTGCGTGCCAGCCACAGATTGGCCAGCGCAAACAGCGTCACGATCTGCCCGGTATTCTTCGCCAGACCACGGTAGCGAACCTTCACAAAACCAAACTGGCGCTTCACCACCCGGAACGGATGCTCAACAATCGCGCGCACCGACGACAGCATCCGGTTGAACGCCTTTTGTTTCTTGGTCAGTTCGCCGCCTTTCGGCTTCTTGGTCGGCGTCAGCACCACAAGACCATCTTCCCTCTCGAAGTGCTCAATCGTGCGGTTCGCCTTGTGATAGCCACGATCACCCAAGACCAGCTTTTCTTCACCGTGCAGGCAGGCTTCCATCATCGTGATGTCCGCCACCTTGGCCGTCGTGCATTCCACGGTATGAACCAGTCCGCTATTGGCATCTACGCCAATGTGCG
>CALAGF010000173.1 GCA_937892345.1 uncultured Rhodocyclaceae bacterium
CCGCACTTCACCACGCTGGCCGCCTTTGTTTCCAGTCTTGATGCGGAAGTCGCCCGGCTCTTCGCCCACCAGGCCGATAAACACGAAGCCACCGAGACGAAAATGCTTGATCGCCATTTGCTGCAGGCGGGTTACGATATTCGCACCGTGCGGGAATTGCTGAGCCATGCGGATGTGGCGATGACCATGATTTATACCCATGTGTTAAATAAAGGCGGGCGCGGTGTGACTTCACCTCTGGATGCCATGTAACGATGTCTGATGATTTGTTTTCTTCTCCTTCCGGTGCGGACCTGCATTCGCCCCTGGCTGAACAACTCCGTCCGCAAACGCCGGATGAGGTGATCGGGCAGCAGCATCTTCTCGGGCCAGGCAAGCCGCTACGGCTGGCATTCGAGTCCGGACAGCTGCATTCGATGATCCTTTGGGGCCCGCCCGGCGTGGGAAAGACCACGCTGGCGCGCATGATGGCAACTCAGTTCAACTGTGAATTCATTGCCTTGTCGGCGGTGTTTTCCGGCATCAAGGAAGTGCGTGAAGCCGTTGCCCAGGCAGAAGTCTGGCGCGCACAAGGCAAGCGCACGCTGCTGTTTGTCGATGAAATCCATCGCTTCAACAAGGCGCAGCAGGATGGCTTTTTGCCTTTTGTCGAGAGTGGTTTATTCACCTTCGTAGGCGCGACAACGGAAAACCCCTCGTTCGAGGTCAATTCGGCCTTGCTCTCGAGAGCCTCTGTCTATGTACTGAAGTCACTCGACGAAGGCGAGATGGGGATGCTCTTCGATCGGGCCAGCCAGCGAGCCTTGGGCAATTTGCAATTTGACAGCGATGCACGCAGTCGTCTGGCAGGCTTGGCGGATGGCGATGCGCGCCGTCTGCTTAATTTGCTTGAACAGGTGCGCACTGCAGCCGGTGCTGCAGGCATTGTTACGGTCGACGGTCGTTTCATCGAAGAAACCATGGCGCAGAATCTGCGCCGCTTTGACAAAGGCGGCGACGCCTTTTACGACCAGATTTCAGCCCTGCACAAATCCGTGCGCGGATCGAACCCGGATGGCGCGCTCTACTGGTTTTGTCGCATGCTCGATGGCGGCGCTGATCCGCGCTATCTGTCGCGGCGCATTGTGCGTATGGCCTGGGAAGATATCGGTCTCGCCGATCCCCGCGCCATGCAGATTGCGAATGAAGCCGCAGCGACCTTTGAGCGTCTCGGTTCTCCCGAGGGCGAACTGGCACTCGCGCAAGCAGTGATTTACCTTGCTGTCGCCGCCAAATCAAATGCCGGTTACAACGCCTATAACGCGGCACGCGCCTTTGTTGGCAAGGAGGGTTCGCGTCCGGTGCCTGTTCATTTACGCAACGCGCCGACCAAGCTGATGAAGGCGTTGGGTTACGGCAAGGCCTATCGCTATGCTCATGATGAACCTGAGGCCTATGCTGCGGGTGAAAGCTATTTGCCCGATGGCATGCCTGAACCTGGCTGGTATCAACCCACGCCGCGAGGTTTGGAGGGGAAGATTGGTGAAAAGCTGGCGCATTTGCGCGATCTGGATCGCAAGGCCGGCAAGAAATAAGGCACCGAAAAAAGCGTCAAAAAATTTTGGCGCCGGAAATAAAAGAAGCCCGTCTATGCGGGCTTTCCTTTAAGTTGTCTCCACCTTCCGAATTTCTTGAACGGCCATCAGGCTAGTTCAAAACGCAGTATCGATGACGAAACTTACGTCAACATTACAAGCCTGCAAATCAGGGCAAATTTCCTGCGCCAGAATAAAAAAATGCCCGCACTAGGCGGGCATAAATCCATTTCTTTTTGGAGATGGAGGAGACAGGAATCATTGTGCCTCCAAAATTGCTGCGCCGCAACATTTAATTTTGATCACGCAGCAAATACTTGTGATCCGGTGAAAAAACAGAAATTGGCAGTCGTGCAGCGTTGACCGTTATCGGTGCTTCAGGAGATGGCCCGCGGCACAATATGCTGCTTGATCCAGCGCAGCATATCCAGCCAGATAGCCCGCTGTTCCTTGGTCGAAGGCATTGACGAGGCGTGCGGCAGTTCAATGGTGATGACCGGCACATTCTTGTACACCCCACCGTAATTGCCGAGCGAGCCGGGATAAACCCCCAGCCGGTTGAGGTTCAAGCGGCCAAACCGGTTGGGCTCCTTGGCCGGACCGTCGTAGTCGAGAATGCCGTAGGGGGCGTGGATGCTGACGATGACATCGGGACCGAAGTGATCGATTTCATCGTTCAGCCATTTGGTTTCGATTTCGGAATTGGCTTCCTTGCCCGGAAAGCGGCGAGGGTCGCTTTTGGTGCGGCCTGCCCAGTAGTCATGTGCATCGCGCACCCAGTCGGGTGTTGGAAAGTTGCGGTTGAGGTCAACGCCATTGCCATTGACCCGGGTCGGCGGCGAGGCGAGCATGCCGTCCGGATTAGCCACGGGAATCATGCGCCAGTGGTAGCGGGTAGGCTCCGGTTCATCAATCCATTGCAGCCAGCGAAAAACCAGCGCAGCCGAGGTGAGTTCGTCGCCATGTATGCCGCCAATCACCAGAATGCGGGTAGCCTTGTCTGGTGCTTTGCCGCTCTGGCTGATCCGTTTGATGGCCGGCGGCACATCACGCGACATCAGTGCATTCTCATGCGCAGTCTGGACATCTGCGGGACGAAACGCCTGCTTGTTGCAGGTTTCCTCGGTGACACTGCGCAAGCGCTTGCCCAAAGCGGTGCACCATTGATCGATGGCCGACTGGTTATTGGAAGCAAGCACCGGGGTTGTCAGCAACAGTGATAAGGCGAGACTGGAAACGAGGCGGAACATGGAGCGCGTATCGACAAACGTAAAACCAATATGATAAACGTTCGCCGGAACCTGTTGCATGAATATGTTTTTACGGGTACCCGGATCCTTTGGCAGGCAGGTGGGTTTGCCCGCTTAAAACCGATTCCCGCGATTGCGAACCCTCAGTTCAGCCCCCTGTGATATCCAATTCACGGTTTATCCTGCCGCCAAGGCGTTCTGCTGTGCTTTGGGGCTCGCGTATAATCCGCGCTTTTCCGCCCTTAACCGGAACCCAACATGCTCGATATCCAACAACTCCGCTCCAATCTTGATGCCGTTGCCGAAGGTTTGGCCAAGCGTGGCAAGCCCATCGATTTTTCCGAATTCAAGGCGCTGGAAGCCGAACGCAAGACCTTGCAGACGCGCACCCAGGAACTTCAGGCGCAGCGCAACACCTTGTCCAAGCAGATCGGGATGCTGAAGGGGCAGGGCAAGGATGCGTCCGAAGTGCTTGCACAAGTGGGCGCGATGGGTGATGAACTGAAAGCTTCCGAAGTTCGCCTGGGCGAGCTACTGGAGAAATTCAACGCCATTTTGTCGGCGCTGCCCAATGTGCCGGATGATTCCGTTCCGCTCGGCAGCGACGAGGCCGGCAATGTTGAAATCAAACGCTGGGGAACGCCGCGTAGCTTCGATTTTGCAATCAAGGATCACACCGATGTGGGTGAAACACTCGGGCAGCTCGATTTTGCAACGGCCGCCAAGATTTCCGGTGCGCGCTTCTCGCTGTTGAAGGGCGGGCTCGCCCGCCTGCATCGCGCACTGGCGCAGTTCATGCTGGATACGCACACCGAAGATCACGCTTATACCGAGTTGTACGCACCTTATCTAGTCAATGCCGCCAGCCTCAATGGTACCGGTCAACTGCCCAAATTCGAGGAAGATCTGTTCAAGGTGCTGCGTGGCGATCAGGACCCGCTGTATCTGATTCCGACTGCCGAAGTTCCGGTCACCAATATCGTGCGTGACGAAATTCTGGCCGCGGAATCCTTGCCGCTCAAGTTCGTGTGCCACACCCCCTGTTTCCGCTCGGAAGCCGGATCCGGTGGGCGCGACGTGCGCGGCATGATCCGTCAGCATCAGTTTGACAAAGTTGAACTCGTTCAGATCGTGCATCCGGAAAAATCCGCCGAGGCGCACGAGGAATTGACGCGTCAGGCCGAAGTAATCCTGGAAAAGCTGGAGTTGCCCTATCGGCGCATGCTTCTGTGTTCGGGAGACATGGGTTTTTCTGCTGCCAAGACCTATGACCTTGAAGTTTGGCTGCCGGCCCAGAATACCTACCGCGAGATTTCTTCCTGCTCCAATTTCGGTGCTTTTCAGGCACGGCGCATGCAGGCCCGGTTTCGCAACGACAAGAACAAGAACGAGTTGTGCCATACCCTCAATGGTTCCGGCCTGGCTGTCGGTCGGACGCTGGTGGCCATTCTTGAGAACTACCAGAATGCCGACGGCAGCGTGACGATTCCTGCGGTGCTGCGTCCCTATATGGGCGGACTGGAAAAACTCAGGGCTTGAGTTTGATGCCGGGTTTGCCTTTGGCTTTCCCGGTATTTTCTGGTGACTTGGCGAGCGTGATGGGCAGCGGCGGTTCGTTGCGAACGAGGATGTCGTAATAGCTACGAATATTCTCGACCAAAATTACTGCTTCTCCTCCGCGTGCCCTGCCTGACTTCAGGCGATTGTAGAACTGGGGTTTCGCCAGCAGCGGCAGAATGCGTTTCATGTCGTACCAGGCGTTAGCGTCGGCTTTCAGTTGCCTGGCAATGGTACGCGCCGCATTGAGATGACCGGGGCCGATGTTATAGCCGGCAAGCGCCAGCCAGGTTCGGTCAGGCTCACGGATATCTTCCGGCAGACTTTCCTTTAGCATATTCAGATAGCGAGCGCCGCCGAGCACACTTTCGCCAATATCCAGCCGATTGTTAACGCCCAGGCGATCTGCTGTTTCTTCGGTCAACATCATCAAACCGCGAACATTGGTATAGCTGGTAGCGTAAGGATCCCAATGGGACTCCTGCCAGGCCAGCGCTGCAATCAGGCGCCAGTCGATACCGGTCGACGCTTCTGCGGCATGAAAATGCTTGCGCAGCTTGGGCAGGGTGGTTTCGATGCCGGCAAGGAATTTCTCCACATCGACCTGCTTGAGACGGCGAACGTGTCCAAAGTATCTTTCCTCGAGGCGCGCCAGTGTGCCATCGCTCTGAATCCGCTGAATGAAGGCGTCGACCCGCGCCTTTAATTCCGGATTGGGTGAACGCCCCAGCAACCAGCCGATTGGTGCGTTATCACTGAGCGGCAGCGTGGTTCGCAAATTGGGAATGTATTGATTGGCGAGGTCTTCCATACGCCCATCCATGGCCACGTAGTTCACCTTGTGATCGCCAAGTTGTTCCAGGAGATCGATGATGTCGCCTTCGCCAACCTCTTTCACCGTGAGCCCGGAAATCTCGGTGGCGAGCTTTTTCAATGTGGCGGCCTGCCGCGAGCCGGCAAGGGCGTGTACGGTCTTGCCGGCCAACTGATCCAGATGTCGCAGAGGCAATAGTGCGTCATGCTGGGCGAGCATGTCCCGGGTCTGGAAAATCGTTGGACCGCTTTGCATCAAGGGATCGATGACAGGAGAGAGCCAGGCAGCGGCCAGATGAAACTGGCCTTTGCCCAGCTCTGCCGGAAATTGTTCAGGCGTGATCACTCGGTACTGGACGTTGACGCCCAGTTCGTCAGCGAAGGCTTGTGTCAGATCATATTCCAGACCGGAAATGCTGCCGGGTTCATCGTTGTTGTAGGTCAACGGCCCTGGACGGGTCAAAACGATCAAATCCTGCTTGCCTGGTGTGGGGAAAGGCAAGGCCGTTTGCCAGCGATCGCCGCAGGCAGTCAGCAGGAACATCATGAACAGGAGTAGTCGTCGTATCATCCAGCGTATCTGTTGTGTTATTATCCTGCGCTTCGCTGGAGAGGTACCGAAGTGGTCATAACGGCGCCGACTCGAAATCGGATGGTCAGTGAAAGCTGGCACAAGGGTTCGAATCCCTTCCTCTCCGCCAACTAGATAATAAAGCCTTGATTCATCGTAAAATGATGTAATTCAAGGCTTTTTTGTTTTGGGGTGTTACACATGGGTGTTACACATAAGCGTTTTCGGGACTCCTCCGTCGAGGAGAAAGACATGCCGTCCTTACCGACCAATCTTGTTCGGGTGGGCTCTGTGTACAAGTACCGAGCGCGCATCCCGCAGGATTTGCTCACCCATTATCATCCCCGCAAGGAAATCATGATTTCCCTGCGCACCACGCGCCTTGATGAGGCTCGCCGCCTCCTGCCGCAGGTGCAGCAGAAACAGTTCGAGGAATGGGACCGTATCCGGGGGATCCCTACTCAACCGGCCTCGCCGATTGAGGCAATTAGCCCTCAGACCCCCTCCCAGGACATTCCTTGGGACAATCCCATTGGCGCGTGGCGACTCGATCCGGCAACTGGTCGCCAAAGGTTGCTGATTCGCGACTACCCGATCAACGATACGTTGATTGATTTTGTCACCAGTCTCATGCACCACGATACCCTGGCTGGCGATGAAGAGAGACGGCAGGCCAGCAACTACACACTCCCTGAAATCCAGGCGCAACGAAACGAACTCACCGCAGCAAACAAGTTTCTCCGGGATACGATCAGCGTCGGCGATATGACCCCGATTTTGAAATTGGCCTTGCAGATACTGAACCTTCGTGGCGTTCGTCCTGTGGGGTCACCGGAGGACTTCCATCGCCTGTATCTGGCCTACGCACGCACTGCCCTCCAGGCTAATGAGGACCTGCTTCGGCAGCTGGCCGGAAAAGTCGTTCAGATTCCCGAGGTCAAATATCCAGAAAGCGAACCCAACGAGAAAAACGGCCTCTACGCCCTCTTTGAATATTGGCGTGACCTCGTGCCCGATCGCCTCAAACGCACTATCTCTGACGTTGAGCGTCGCATAAGGGCGCTGGACACCCTACTCAAAGGCAAATCGGCTGATCAAATCACCCGCAAGGACATCATTGCCTACCGTGATCATCTGATTCAGCAAGGCAAAGCCCCAAAGACTGTCGCCAAAGACTTATCCTTCATCAAAGCCGTATTACAGCAAGCCTTCGAGGCCGAACGGATTCCGTCCAACCCGGCTGCCGCAATCAAAGTTCCCCAAGCCAAAACAGCCACGGCCCGCCAGCGGCATCTGGAACCCGCCGACCTCAAAATCCTCTTTGGCTCTCCCATCTACCAAGCCGATGAACGGCCCGTTGCCGGAGGCGGGGATGCGGCAGCCTGGATTCCGCTGATTGCGCTTTACTCAGGCGCCCGCCTGGAAGAAATCTGCCAGTTGCAGGTTGCGGACATCAAGACCGAAGGCGCGCTGCACTATTTCAGCATCCAACCCGTCAGCGATGAAGAAAGCGGCACCCAGACCACTTTGAAAAACGATGAAAGCCGCCGTAGCGTCCCAATCCACCGCGCATAGAAGTGGTTCCGCAAATCAGGACAGTCGGTTAAGTGAAATCTCTGCTTCAATGG
>CALAGF010000174.1 GCA_937892345.1 uncultured Rhodocyclaceae bacterium
GTCCTCGTGTCATGCATGCGCAAGTCGATGGCGGCACTGGCATAATCCGGCGATGAGAACAAATGCGGGTCCTAGCCCGCCTGGACGAGGGGGAGTTCTTTGCTGAAGGCGCTGTTGTTCATGCCTGTCGTCGGAGCCGTGCTGCTCGGCGTGTTGCCGCCCCGTCTGGCGCGCTGGCAGTGGCCGCTGGCGTTGATCGTTGCTGTGAGTTGCGTTGGCATGGCAGGCGCGCTCCTCTGGCACTTTGATCCTGCTGGCGCAAGCATCCAGTTTTTTGACAGCAGGGCGTGGAATGCTCGCCTGGGCTCAAGCTTTGCGCTGGGGGTGGACGGCATTTCCCTTGCCATGCTGGTGTTGACCGCAGTATTGACGCTGGCAGCGGTTCTGGTTTCACGCGATATGGCAAAAGCAGGGCGCCTTTACTACGTGTTGTTGATGCTTCTTGAGTCAGCCATGTTTGGCGTTTTTTCCGCCCGGGACTGGTCCTTGTTCTACGTATTCTGGGAGGCGACGTTGTTGCCCCTGTTTTTCCTGATCGACCGGCTGGGTGGCGTCAATCGCCAAAGCGCTGCGCTCAATTTCTTTCTGTACACGCTGGGTGGCTCGGTGTTCATGCTGGTGGCCCTGCTCTTTCTCTATGATGCTGCGCCGGGACACAGCTTTGCCATGCTGGACATGGCCGAGGGGGGGCGTTCACTGTCGCTGAACATGCAGTTGCTTATTTTTGCCGGCCTGTTCATCGGTTTTGCCGTGAAGATGCCGGTCGTGCCGCTGCATGGCTGGTTGCCTCTGGCACACGTCGAGGCACCGGGCCCGGTGTCACTGCTGCTCTCCGGCGTGCTGTTGAAGATGGGGGCCTACGGCTTGATCCGGGCGCTGGAAACCTTGCCGGATGCCTTTGTGCACGTACAGGGCTGGTTGGCCTTGCTCGGCTTCGTCAGCCTGCTCTACGGCAGTTTGTTGTCCTGGCGCCAGCAGGACTTGAAGGCGATGGTGGCCTACGCATCGATTGCGCATATGGGGCTGGTGCTGCTCGGTATCGCCACGATGAACGCGGCGGGCTTGCGCGGCGCGCTGATTCAGATGGTGGCGCATGGTTTGGCCGCCGGTTTGCTCTTTCTTCTGGTCGGTGCACTTTACGAAAGGACGCACTCGCGCGATCTGGCTGACTATGCCGGTGCCGGAACACGCTTGCCCCGTTTCGCCGCGATGATGAGTTTTGCCCTGTTGGCGGCGGCAGGTTTGCCCGGGAGCGCCGGTTTTGTTGCTGAACTGTATGTCCTGCTCGGCGTCTGGCCGCAATGGTCTGGCTGGGTGATCTGCCTGGGTTTGGCAATGTTGGTCAGCGCAGCGGCGTCCTTGCGGGTGATGGGGCTATTCAACCGTGCGGCACCGGATGTGCCCGGCAAGGCACATGCCGTGAGCGACCTGAGCCATACGGAATGGCTGGCGGCAGCCGGCTTGGCACTGCCGATTGTGGCGCTGGGGGTCTGGCCCCAGCCGCTCTTGTCGCTGCTGGACGGCGGTGTCGCCCGAATCGTGGCCTTGTTTGCCTCATGAGCGGCGCACACGACATGCCGAAGGGCAGCCTTGCGGCGCGTATCGGCGAATGGATTGCGCATCTGTCGCATATTTTGCCGGCGCAGGCGCCGATCCGCGATTTTGTCCATCACAACACCCTGCACGGCTTCCAGCATCTGCCTTTCCATGAAGCGCTGGTAGCCGCACAGCGCTTATCCGGGGCCCGCATCTACTGGCCGGAGTCGCGCTTTCGTGAAGCCTTTGCAGCCGGGCGGATCACGCGTCAGGATTTGGCGCTTGCGCTCGACGAACTGGACTTGCCTGCGCTAGAAGCGCCGGTAGCCTTTGGACTCAGTCGCCGCGATCTGCTGATTGCTTCCTTGCTGGCCGGCGAGGACGTGGATTGTCAGGCGGCGGATCACTGGCGAGATGCTGAAGGTCTGATCGATCATCCGGCGCTTTTTGCCCGTTGTCAGGCGTTGACCGCAGCGAGCCAGCCCAGCGCCACCGACTGGCAGGCACTGGCGCGCCAGCGCTGGCTGGCCTGTTGGCAAACCGTCGGCCGGCAACGCAGCTTGCGTGCGCTGTTGGCCCATCTTTCCGGCGAGGATGTGCTGGCGCGCGTGCGGGTTGTTTTGCAGCGCCACCTGGCCGCCCATCTGGACATGGGCATGGCCGCATGGTCAAACCCGCAGCGACAGGGCGGATTTCTGGCCGCCTGGAAGGCGTGCGCCGGACTGGATCTGGCTTGGGAGCTTGACGAGTTGCCAGGCATCCGCGATGAAATCCATCAGTTGCCCGACGACCCGCTGGCCTTGCTGGCCGAGGCCTTGCCGGCCTTGTGTCCCGACGAAACGCTCTGGCAGGCGTGGATTGAAGCACTGGCGCTTGAATTGCCGGGCTGGTCAGGGATGTTCCTCTGGCACGATCAGCACCCGGGTCGCGTTACGGCGCCGGTGGCGATGATTGACTATCTGGCGGTACGGGTTTTCCTCGAACAGCAGTTATGCGCCGACCTGATGCGCCGGCTGACCGGGCAGGCCGGATCGCTGGAGGATTTGCGCGATTACTATCTGGCACATCCGGCGGAATTTCTGGTGCGTGATGCGCTGGCGCGCGGGGATTTGCCCGAAGCCTTGCTGGCACGGGCTGCTGCGCTGGTTGCCAATGCGCTTGAGGGGCATGCCGGGGATGGCTGGTTGGTGCTGGCACCGGAAATCGCCGAGGCAGAAGCCTTGAGCCAACCTACGGCTGCCGGGCGCCTTTACCGCGTGTTGCTGGCTTGTGGGCCGGCAAGCGTGGAAAAGTGCCTGAACGCCGGGTCGACCGCTGAAGCCCAGCGTTTTCTCGCGGAGGCGGCGATGCTGGATGCCGCGCAGCGCGGTCAGGTCTGGCTGGCGGCTTATGAAGCGAATTACCGCGAGTCCTTGTTCGCCGCGCTTGCCGTGCGTTCGGCACACCCGCTGATGACCCAAACGCCTGCAGCGCAGGTGGTCTGCTGCATGGATGATCGAGAGGAAGGGACGCGTCGGCATCTGGAAGAAGTTGCACCGGAGATCGAGACTTTCGGTGCGGCCGGTTTTTTTGGCGTGGTGATGTACTGGCAAGGACTGAACGATGCGGCGCGAACTGCGCTGTGTCCAGTGGTTGTGACGCCGCAACATCTGGTCAGGGAAATGCCTGCTGCCGGGCAGGATGTCCGGCATGTGCGCCAACAGGCTCGCCGTGAATATCGCTTGCTCTGGCGCGAACGCCTGTACCAAGGTACGCGGCGCTCGCCGCTGCTTGGGCCGTTGTTGGGGAGTCTGGCGGCGATACCCGCGCTTGGCGCGCTGGCTGCCAATCTCTGGGCGCCGGGCTGGTTTGGACAAAGCGCCCGGCGCTGGCGTCAGGGTTTCGATGGCGTCGTCGCCACCCGCCTCACGCTCAACCGGGAGGCTTTGCCAGCAGCGGTTTTGCCGGATGCGGTGCAAGCCGGTTTCAGCGATCAGGAGCAGGTCGACCGCGTGGAAAACTTCCTGCGCATGATCGGTCTGACCCAGGCTTTTGCCCCCTTGGTGCTGATGTTCGGCCACGGTTCATCCAGCCATAACAATCCGCATCAGTCGGCCTACGATTGCGGCGCCTGTTCCGGTCGACACGGCGGTCCCAATGCCCGGGTGTTCGCGGCCATGGCCAATCGTCCCGAAGTACGCAGCGGATTGGCTGCGAGAGGCATCGAGATACCGGATGGCTGCTGGTTCATCGCCGCAGAGCACGATACCTGTGATGACGGGATCGAATGGTATGACCTCGAGCAAGTGCCCGCCGCTCTTCAAGGCCCACTTGAACGCTTGCTCGGACAAATGGCGGAGGCGTGCCGGCGCCACGCGGCAGAGCGCTGCCGCCGACTTGCCTCGGCGCCGACGCGGCCGACCCCGTGGCTGGCCCGTCGCCATGTGGCCGGGCGAGCGCAGGATATTTCTCAGGCGCGGCCGGAACTGGGCCATGCAACCAATGCCGCGGCCTTTATCGGTCGGCGGAGCATGAGCCGAGGGCTGTTTCTTGATCGCCGGGTGTTTCTCATTTCCTACGATCCGGCGCAGGATTTGGAGGGGGCTATTGTCGAGGGCATCCTGCTGGCAGCCGGACCCGTGGGGGCGGGCATTTCGCTGGAATACTATTTTTCCAGCGTGGACAACGAGCGCTTCGGCTGCGGCTCCAAGGTCACCCACAATCTCACCGGCTTGTTCGGCGTGATGGAAGGCGCGGAGTCGGACCTGCGTACCGGCTTGCCGTTGCAGATGATCGAAATTCACGAGCCGATGCGACTTTTGGTGGTGGTCGAGCAGACCCGCGAGGTGCTGGCTGCGATTCTGGCGCGTCAGCCGGCCCTGCAGGAACTGGTGGGCAAGGCCTGGATCATTTTGGCTGCCCGGCATCCGTTGACCGGTGCACTGAGCCGCTATTGCCCGCGTCGGGGTTGGCTGGACTGGACTGGTACTGCGGTGTTGCCGCAAGTGGCTCATTCCGAGGCCTGGTTTGCCGGCGAAACCGGCCCCTTGCCGCCGGCCTGGTTGAGGGAATGCACATGATGGAAATCGCTCGCGACTTGCCGCAACTGGCCTGGCTGATCCCGGTCTTGCCCTTGTTGGCCTCGCTGCTGATTGGCGCGCGTGTCTTGCTTGGCTGGGGGCAGGGCGACGCGGCCGAGAAGCGCACTGCCGTGCTGCTCGCGCTGGCTTGCTGGGTCAGCCTGTTGCTGCTGCTGGCCATCGATCTGTCCGTCCTCTGGCTGGGCTGGCCTGGACATCATGTTCATGCACGCTGGTTTGCCGCGGATCACTGGCAGGGCAACTTTTCCTTGTTGCTTGATGCGCTGTCACTGCCGCTTGGGACACTGGTTGCACTGATTGGTCTGTTGGTCGTCCGCTTTTCGACGAATTATCTGCACCGCGAACCCGGTTATCACCGGTTTTTCATCATTCTTGCCTTCTTCCTGTCCGGTATCCAGTGTGTGCTGTTGTCTGGGAACGGCCTGCTCGCCTTTGTTGGCTGGGAGATGTGCGGTGTTTCGTCCTTTCTGCTGATTGCGTATGCCTGGCATCGCCCGATTGCCACCGGCAACGCCCTGTTTGCCTTCATCAGCAACCGGGCCGGCGATGCCGGGCTATTGTTTGGCCTCGGCCTGGCCGGTTTCTGGCTGGGCAGTTTCGAATGGCCGGATCTGCTGGCCGCCCGACTGCCGCTGGTGGATCTGCGTGTGCTGGCGCTGGGTTTTGTGCTCGCGGCCTGCGCCAAGTCGGCGCAATTGCCCTTCTCGCCCTGGATTGCCCGGGCGCTTGAGGGGCCGACACCTTCATCGGCCATTTTTTATGGTGCGGTGCTGGTGCACGCCGGGGTATTCCTGATGCTGCGCCTGCATCCGCTGTTGTCACAGGTGCCTGACGTGATGGCCGGCCTGCTGCTGCTCGGGCTACTGACTGCGGCCTATGCATGGCTGTGCAGTCTGGTGCAGACCGATGTGAAGTCGGCGCTGATTTTTGCCACCCTGTTTCAGGTGAGCCTGATGTTTGCGGCCATTGGCGCCGGCTGGACGATGCTCGCAACGGTCCACCTCTGCCTGCATGCCGGCTGGCGTACCTGGCAATTCCTGCTGGCGCCGTCCTGGCTGACCCTGACCCGCGATCGCCCAGCCCCCCCGCCTTCCTGGCTGCGTCACAGCGTACTGCTCTACAACGCGGCGCTGCAGCGATTCTGGGTGGACAAGCTGGCCGGCACCTTGTTGGCGGCGCCGACACTGGCGATTGCCCGCGATGTGCGCGCGCTGGAGGAAAAGTTTATCGACCGGGCAATTGGTGAGGTGGGTCGGGGGCGGCCGGTTCAACCCGATCGACCGCTGGTTCGTGCCGATGGCTTGGGCGGGCGACTGCTGGCGACCCTGGCCGATTTTTTACAGCAGATTGAAAACCGCCTGCTGCTGCGCGCCCGCGACAGCGTCGTGCAACGATTGTTGCGTGAGGCGGGTATCGGCTTGCAGACACTCGAAGCACTGCTGGAGCAACCGCGTTATCTGATGATGGCCGTGATGGCCACCTTCGTGGTGATTCTTTGATGAACGGGATGAGTGAAATTTTCTGGCAGCAGCAGGTCAATTTGCCGTTGCTTGCCTTGTTGCAGTTGCTGCCGCTGCTGGGTGCTGCGGTGGTTTTTGCACTGCGCGAGCGGTGGACCGCAGTACTGGTGGGCAAGCTGTTTGCGCTTGCCGAGCTGCTGCTGGCGATTCGTGCCGTAACCCTGATCGATCCCTTGAACCCGGCACTGCAACTGGCCGAGCGACTCGGATGGTTCGGCTATCACGCAGCGGTCGACGGCATCAGTGCGGTGTTTTTGCTGCTCGCCGCCTTGTTGACCCTGTTGATGACCCTGTATGGCATGAGTCGCGGGATGATTTCGCCAGGCCGCTTGTTTGCCGTGCTCTTGCTGGCCGAGGCCGGGTTGGTCGGCATGTTGCTCACCTTGAACATTGCCTGGTTTGCCGCGTTTTCCGCCCTCGAATTGTGGGCGGTGATTTATTTGCTCCGGCGCTGGGCCAGTTCGCGGGCCGAAATTCAGGCGCTGGCACGCTTCATTCAATATCAAGGTTTTGGCTGGGCGCTGTTTGTGGCGGGATGCTTCGTGCTGGGCTGGGGGCATGCCGAGGCCACCGGCGGACGCTGGAGCTTCGACTTGCTGGAACTGAGCGGCGCCGTGCCGGCCGGCAAATTCCAGACGGCTGCCTTTTATCTGCTGTTCTACGGGCTGGCGGTGCGCACGCCGCTATTTCCCTTGCACGGCTGGTTGCCCAACATGGCTCAGCATGGCTTGATCGCTGTGGCACCGGCGCTGATGGTCGGGGTCAAGGTGGGCATCTACGGCATGTTCCGTTTTGTTTTGCCGCTGACGCCGGATGCCGTACTGGTCTGGCAACCGTATGTGGTCGGTTTTGCCATGGCGGGGGTATTTTTTACCGCTGCATTGGCCTTTTTGCAGACCAATTTGCGCCGCTTGCTGGCTTTTGCCGTGGTCAGTCATACCAGTCTGGTGGTGATCGGCCTGTTCAGTCTGCATGAATCGGGGATTCAGGGCAGCATGCTGCTGGCGGCCAACTTTGGTCTGGCGGTCACCGGGATGTGGTTCATCGTGGGTTTTGTGTTCCGGCGTACCGGCACGACCGAGCTGGATGAGTTGTCCGGACTGTTCGAGCGGATTCCTTTTCTCGCAATTTCATTCCTTGTATTCGGTCTGGCGATTGTCGGCATGCCGGGGACGCCGGGTTTTGATGCGGCGCACTTGGTGCTGGAGGCCGCCATCGATCGCTTTGGGGCGCTTTCCACGGTGGCGACTGCGCTGGGTAACGTGGCGGCGGCCGGTTTCCTGCTCTGGGGGTTTCAACGCGCTTTTCTGTCACAGGCAAGTGGCGCTGCGCAAGATGTGGATCGGACGCTGGCGATGGAATACGCCGTGTGTGGCGTGGCATTGGCGGCTTTGCTGGCCATTGGCTTCTTTACCGAGCCGTGGCTGTATTTGACCGAGACCGCCAGTCAGGTGGCGGCGGGGAGGTTTGTCCGATGAGCCAGTTGCTGCTGCCGATGTTGTTGCTGGCCCCCTTGCTCGGGATTGTCGTTGTCTGGCTGTTGCCGGCACGCCTGAGTCGCTGGGCCTGCCTGGGGGCGATGCTGCTGGTGCTTTTTCTGGCGGTGGTCGTACTGTTTGCCTATGACCCGGCGGGCAGCCGCTTTCAATTGCTGGCAAGCCGTCCCTGGTTGCCGGGTATCGGGGTGAATTGGACTGTGGCGGTCGACGGCTTGGCCGTGCTTTTTTTGCCGGCGACTGCACTGCTGTTTCTCGGTGTACTGGTGGCCTTCTGGCAGGATGCCGGGGCCAATCCCCGGCGTTGTTTCAGCAGTGTGTTGCTGTTGCTGTTTGCCATGTTGGGTGTGTTTTCTGCGGTCGAACTGATTTTGTTCTTTGTTTTCTGGGAGCTGACCCTGCTGCCCATCTATTTTCTGCTGGTCGGGCGAGGCGTAGTGGCGGATGCCCCCGGGGTTGCTGCCCGCTATGTGCTGATCATGCTGGCGGGCGGCATTCCCCTGTTGATCGCCTTCGTCATGCTGGCCGGCGCGCATCCGGTGCCGGTGTTCGACTTGCCGGCGCTACTGGCACGGCCGGCAGACCCGGCAATCCAGCGCGTGGCCTTTGTCCTGATGCTGATCGGTTTTGCCTTGAAGGTGCCGCTGGTACCGCTGCATACCTGGTTGCCGCAGTTTGCGCTGGCGGCGCCCGGTTCGCTGACCGCCGTGCTGGTCGGCCTGAAGATCGGTGCCTTCGGCCTGCTGCGCTTCGCCATTCCGCTGGCGCCCCAGGCGGCGCAGGAAATGCACTGGCTGCTGGCGGGATTGGGTACCTTGACGCTGCTCTATGGCGCTGTCGGTATTTTGTCGCACAGTAATCTGCGGGTCAGTCTGGCCTATGCCAGTATTTGTCATGTCGGGCTGGCTGTGCTTGGGCTGGCAACACTGACGGCGCAGGGCGTGCAGGGCACGGTGTCCTTGTTACTCAGTTTTTCAGTCGCGACCGGTGGCGGGATGTTGCTTCTCGAATTCCTGCGCCAACGCACGGGCAGTACCGATATTCATGCGCTGGGCGGTGTTGCCCAAAGCATGCCGCTGCTGGCGACCGGCGTGCTGATCTGCGGGCTTGCCGGTGTCGGTATGCCGGGAACCAGCAGCTTTCCCGGCGAGTTCATCCTGATTCTTGCTGCATTGGATCGTTACACGGGGGCTGGCATGGCCGCACTGTTCGGCCTTTCGATTGCGGCAGGCGCTTTTCTGGCGCGCTACCGAACCGCCTTCTGGGGCCCGGCGACCCGCCCTGCGGTGCTGGCCGCCAGCGATTTGCGACCGCGTGAATGGGCGGTGCTGATTGCCTTGATCGCGATGATTGTCGGGATTGGCATCTATCCCTCGCCGTGGATCGACTTGTTGCGCCCCGCAGCCGAAGCCTGGGCGGCCGGTATCCTGTCCTGAGTGGCGTGTGAATCAGTCCAGCGATACCGGGCAACGCTGTCGTCATTGCCGCCATTACTACGTGACGCATGAGCTGCGTTTTCCCTACGGCTGTCGCCAGCTGGGATTCAAGAGTGCACGCGAACCCCAACGGGACGTGCTGGCCTCATCCGGCGTCCCGTGCATGTATTTTGAGCGCCGGGAGATGCTGCGCTAGCTCACAGTTCGTCTTCGGTGCCGAAAAGATTGGGCAGGAGCAGGTGGGCGAGGGCCAGCGCCTCCGTTAGATCCGCGCTGACATTGGCTTCGCCGAGGTGAGCGATGAAACCAGAGCGGTGCATTAACGAGCCTGGCTGGGCGTTAAGTCCGCAAACCAGCAGACGGCAACCGCGCTTGCTCAGTTTGTCCAGCAGGTTTTCCAGCCCTTCAAGTCCGGTGGTGTCGAGTTGGATCAGGCGGCTCATGTCGAGAATCACGACCTCCGGATGGCCTTCGCGCGGATCCAGGAGTTCCTCCAGCTTGTTGACGGCGCCAAAGAACAGCGAACCGAACAGCTGCCAGGCGGCAACGCGCATGGTGCCGTCGGGGTAGAGTAGGTGCGGCTCGCTGGCCTCTTCGCGCAAGGGCAGTCGCTCGATGCGTGTCAGTTCAGACATCCGGTAAATGAAGAACAGGCTGGAAAGCACCATCCCCAGTTCAACGGCAATGGTCAGGTCGAAGAGCACGGTCACGAAGAAGGTGCTGAGCAGGATGGCGCGGTAATTCCACGAAAAACGGCGCAATTCGCGGAACTCATGCCATTCGCCCATATTGATCGCCACCACCATCACGATGGCCGAGAGCGTGGCCAGCGGGACATAGGCGGCGAGGGGGGCGGCAACGAGCACCACGCCGAGTAGCACGGCTGCGTGGATGATCCCGGCAATCGGGGTACGGCCCCCGGTGCGGACATTGGTGGTGGTGCGGGCGATCGCGCCGGTGGCGGCAAAGCCGCCGAAAAGCGGCGCAGCAATATTGGAGAGCCCTTGGGCAATCAATTCCTGATTGGGGTCATGCCGGTCATCGATCTGGCTGTCGGCAACGCGGGCGGAGAGCAGCGATTCGATGGCACCGAGCAGGGCAATGGTGATCGCTGGTGAAATCAGCTTGCCGAAATCGTGGATCGAGAGGTTGGGCAGGCCAAAGGCTGGCAGTTCCTGCGGAATGCCGTTGAAGCGGCTGCCGATGGTTTCGACCGGGAGGGAGAGCGCATACGCTGCCAAGGTGCCGGCGATTAGCACCACCAATGGGCCCGGCGCCCGGCGCAGGATCGCGAATTTTGCTGCCAGGCGATTGTAGGAAATCAGGAAAACGAAACAGGCGAGCGAAAGTCCCAGGGTCGGCAGGTCGACCGTGGATGCATGCGCGCCCAGGGTTTTGATCCGGGCAAAAAACTCGGCGGGAAGGTTGTCGATGCGCAGACCAAAAAAATCCTTGATCTGGGCCATGAAGATGACCACGGCGATGCCATTGGTAAAGCCGATGACCACGCTGACCGGGATGAAGCGAATCAACTGCCCCATGCGCGCCAGCCCCATGGCGAGCAACATGGCGCCGGCCAGCATGGTGGCGCCAAGCAGGTTGGCAAAGCCGTGCGCGGCAACGATGCCATAAACAATCGGGATGAAGGCGCCGGTCGGGCCGCCGATTTGTACCCGTGACCCACCCACTGCCGCGGTGATGAGTCCGGCGACGATGGCCGTCCAGATGCCTGCTGTCGGCGAGCAGCCTGAGGCGATTGCGAAAGCCATGGCCAGCGGCAGCGCCAGTACGCCAACGGTAATGCCGGCAGCGAAATCTTTGCCAAACTGTTCGCGGTTGTAGCCTGGCAGGCAATCCAGCAACTTGGGGTGGAAGGCGATTTTCATGGCGCGGCTCGACAAGGGATGCCAAGCATTATATGAGCGTCGGATTAATCGTCAATGATGATCGTATGTTAATATTATGTGCACATAATATCTGTCAGAATTCAGCATCATGGAGAAACGCACTGCCCGTTTGACCCTGTTGATCGATCCGCGAAAGAAGGAGATTTTCGAGGAAATCTGCGCTGCGCAGGATCTCACGCCCTCACAGGTGGTCCGCCGCCTGATTCGTCAGTACATCATTGAGCATGCCGATGGACGTGAATTGCCGGATGGCTTGAAACCCGGCCCCGTTCAGTCAGCCTGATCGTCTGGCGGCAGGCGATCCGGGTGGCGCTCGCTCATCCAGCGAGCGTGCCGTGCCTGCATTTCCGGCGCCTGCTGCGCGAGTTCTCTCAGAATGCGGGTGACGGCCCAGAACATCACCAGCAAACCGCCGCCCGTGCATGCGACGGCTTCTGCGGTCGACGCGGGGAAACCTTCAATAATTGCGCCCTTGCCGGTGGCAAACCAGCTGGCACCCAGCGCAAGGCAGGTGAGCCCGAAGACATCGGCCAGTGCATACGCAGCGATACGGCCGGTGAGGCGGGGGCGAGGCGGGCGGAAGCTGTTGTTTTGCATGAAGGCTCTCTGATTTACAAAAATGTCTTTTACAAGACTTGACAAGCGATAAGTCAAGCCACGACTTATGCACAGTGGCGAAGTCCTGCGATGAATTATCCCTGTTTTGATTATTGAATTTGCCAAATTGTGCCTGTTTGGCTTTTTGTTGTTTTAAATCAATGACTTGTGAATTTGCACAAGTTTCAGGCAGGGCAAGAAAACCCCTTGCGAAACGGTGACTTAGCGAGATGCTCCCGCTTTCCTCCACAGAGTTATCCACAGATTTTGTGGATAGATTGAAAAGCGCGAATCGGGCTACTTAATTGCCCGTTGAACTTAAAGTAGTACTTGAGGTTTAGGGTCGGTTTTCCCCGCTTTGCCGGGGAAAAAGATGACAGCCCTTCGCCCGGGCTGTCATCCTGAATGGCCGTTTATTTGACCCGCATGCCGGGTTGCGCGCCGCTGTCCGGGGACAGGATGAAGAGGCCGGGCGTTTTTCCTTCGCCATCCGACGCAGCCAGCACCATGCCCTCTGACAAGCCGAATTTCATTTTGCGCGGCGCAAGGTTGGCAACCATTACGGTCAGGCGGCCAATCAGTTGCGCTGGATCGTAGGCGGATTTGATGCCGGCAAAAACGTTGCGCGTATTTTCCTCGCCAATATCCAGGGTCAGGCGCACCAGCTTGTCGGCGCCTTCGACGTGTTCGGCGTTGGCAATGCGGGCGATTCGCAGGTCGACCTTCATGAAGTCATCAATGCTGCAGAGGCCTTCGTCCGTTGCCGGCGCTGCCGGTTTTTCACTGGGCTTGGCGGTTTTGGCCGTATTGCCCGTGTTGACCGCTGGTGCTTCGGCGCTGAGTGCCAGAGATTGCTTGTTCGCTTCGATCAGCGCTTCGATCTGTTTGGGATCAACGCGGGTCATCAGGTGCGTGTAGGTATTGATCACGTGGCCGGGGGCGAGCAGGCTGGCGCTGTCGGCCCAATTGAGCGGCGCGATGTTCATGAAGGCTTCGATTTTTTCAGCCATCGCCGGCAGGATGGGCTTGAGCAGTACGGTGAGCAGACGGAACAGGTTGAGCGCATTGCTGCAGGCGGCGTGCAGCTCGACTTCCTTGCCTTCCTGCTTGGCCAGTTCCCAGGGCTTGACGCTGTCGACATACTGATTGGCGCCATCGGTCAGCGCCATGATTTCGCGAATGGCCTTGCCAAATTCGCGGGCTTCATACAACGCGGCAATGCGGGGCGCCGCTTCGACGATGGCGCGGATGGCCGGCAGATTTTCATCGGCTGGCGCGAGTTGACCGTTGAAGCGCTTGGCGATGAAGCCGGCGGAGCGGCTGGCGATGTTGACGTATTTGCCGACCAGATCGCTGTTGACGCGGGCAGTGAAGTCGTCGAACGAGAGGTCGATGTCTTCCATCGTGGCGGACAGTTTGGCGGCAAAGTAGTAGCGCAGCCATTCGGGATTCATGCCGGAAGCGATAAAGCTTTCAGCCGTAATAAAGGTGCCGCGGGATTTCGACATCTTGGCACCGTCGACCGTAAGAAAACCGTGCGCAAAGATTTTTGTGGGCGTGCGGTAGCCCGCATGCTGAAGTTCTGCCGGCCAGAACAGGGCGTGGAAATAGAGAATGTCCTTGCCGATGAAGTGGTAGAGCTCGGTCGTCGAGTCCGGCTTGAAGTATTCGTTGAAATCGAGCCCGTTCTTGCTGCACAGGTTCTTGAATGAGCCCATGTAGCCAATTGGGGCATCGAGCCAGACGTAAAAATATTTGCCTGGCGCATCGGGAATTTCAAAACCGAAGTAGGGTGCGTCGCGGGAAATATCCCAGTCCGTGAGCTTGTTCTCGCCGGGGGCGCCCAACCATTCCTGCATCTTGTTGGCTGCCTCGGTTTGCAGGACGCCGCTGCTGGTGTACTCGCGCAGGAAGGCTTCACAGCGGGGATCGGAGAGCTTGAAGAAATAATGCTCAGAGTTGCGCAGTTCAGGCTTGGCCCCGGAAATTGCCGAAAAAGGCTCGATCAGGTCGGTAGGCGCATAGGCCGCACCGCAGACTTCGCAATTGTCGCCGTACTGATCCTTGGCGTGGCATTTCGGGCATTCGCCCTTGATGAAACGATCAGGCAGGAAAAGTTGTTTCAGCGGGTCGTAATACTGTTCGATGGTGCGCGTTTCAATCAGCCCGGCATCCCGCAGGCGGATGTAGATGGTGTTGGCGCACTCGCGATTTTCGGGTGAATGCGTGCTGTGATAATTGTCGAAACCGACATGGAAGCCGGCAAAGTCACGCGAATGTTCGCCGTGAACCCGGGCGATCAATTGTTCCGGCGTGATGCCTTCCTTTTCGGCGCGCAGCATGATCGGCGTGCCATGGGTGTCATCGGCGCAAACGTACCAGCATTCATTGCCGGACATCTTCTGGAAACGGACCCAGATATCGGTCTGGATGTATTCCACCAGATGACCCAGGTGGATGGCGCCGTTGGCGTAGGGCAGGGCTGAAGTAACGAGGATTTTGCGCGACATGGGTTCGGACGGAAAAAGCAAAAACGCGATTCTACCGCGTCACTCCGGGTTCGCCTTGTGGTAACGCATTGTGGTAACGCATTGTCGGTACAGGTAAAGCATTGTCACGCTTTGGTAAAGATTGAGGTGATCTGCCTTGTGGGCAAGAATTTGGCTGGGCAGAATCGGTAAATATGAATATTGCGATTGTCGAAACCAACCGAAGCCAGGGAGAAATCCTGCGTGCCCTGCTGAAGAGCGAAGGGCATGAGCTTGCCCTGTTTGCGACGGTGGAATCCTGCATGGGTGCAGCGCCTGCCGGAAACTACCAGTGCTTCATTGTGGATTGCGCCTTGCCCGACAGCGAATGCGTGGCTTTGATTCAGGCCTTGCGCACCTGCGTCGGTGCGGAGCCGGCAATCATCGCACTGGCGGAAACGCACGATGAGGAGTTCGTGGCTGATGTCTTGCGTCAGGGGGCCGATGACTGTATTGCCAAACCCGTTCGCTACATGGAATTCATGGCCCGGGTTTCGGCGGTGCTTCGCCGCTGCGTCAAAGAAAAGCCTCGGGCGCTACGAATCGGCCATCTGGAGCTTGATCAGGATGGTCGGCAGGTCCGGGTGGCGGGGCGCCTTGTGACATTGACCCTGCGCGAGTACGAACTGGCCGCCGTTTTGTTGCTCAATGCGGGGCGGGTGCTGCCTCGCGAGGAGTTGCTGGCGGCAGTGTGGGACAAGGAATGCGATGTCGACACGCGCACGGTGGATACCCATGCGAGTCGCTTGCGTAAAAAACTTGGGCTTGCGGGCGAGCATGGCTTGATGCTGAGCTCCATTTACGGTCAGGGGTATCGCCTGGATACGGTGCACGGGGGCTGATCCAGCGGGGGCTTTGGGGTATACTGGACAAAATTTGTCGGGTATTTCCCATTCTCTTACGGAGCCTCCATGAGCCTTAGCGAACAGCAGATCAAGACAGCCCTCGAAGCTGCGGTCGACCCTAATACCGGCCGTAATTTTGTTGCCGCCAAGGCGGTCAAGAATATTCGCATCGATGGCAATGACGTCGCCTTCGACATTGAACTGGGTTATCCCGCCAAGACCCAGATCGATGCGATCCGCAAGCAGGTGATTGCTGCTGTGCGTACCGTGCCGGATGTCGGCAATGTCTCGGCCAATGTATTCAGCAAGATCGTTGCGCATTCGGTGCAGATGGGCGTCAAGTTGCTGCCGGGCGTCAAGAACATCATCGCTGTTGCCTCCGGCAAAGGCGGGGTCGGCAAGAGTACGACGGCAGTTAACCTGGCACTGGCGCTGGCTCAGGAAGGCGCTTCAGTCGGCATTCTCGATGCCGATATCTACGGGCCATCACAGCCGCAGATGCTGGGTCTGGCTGGTCAGCAACCGGAATCAAAGGATGGCGAGAGCATGGAGCCGCTGGAGGCCTATGGCCTGCAAGCCATGTCCATCGGCTTCATGGTCGACGTCGAGACGCCGATGGTCTGGCGCGGTCCGATGGTTGCCCAGGCACTGGATCAATTGCTTGGCCAAACCAACTGGCGCGATATCGATTACCTGATTGTTGATATGCCGCCGGGTACCGGTGACATCCAGTTGTCGCTGGCCCAGAAGGTGCCCGTGACCGGCGCAGTGATTGTGACCACACCGCAAGATATTGCACTGATCGATGCGCGCAAGGGACTCAAGATGTTCGAGAAGGTGAATATTCCCATTCTCGGCATTGTCGAAAACATGAGTATTCATATCTGCTCGCAGTGCGGCCACGCCGAACACATCTTTGGCGAGGGCGGTGGCGAGCAGATGTGCAAGGACTACGATGTCGAGTTTCTCGGCAGCCTGCCGCTCGAAATGGCCATTCGCGAGATGGCCGATGGCGGTCAGCCGACGGTGGTTGGGGCGCCGGATTCGCGCACGGCCGAGATTTATCGCGGCATCGCGCGCCGTGTCGCAATCCGGGTTGCCGAAAAAGCCAAGGACATGACTTCGAAATTCCCGAACATCGTTGTCCAGAACACCTAAGTTTTTTGCCAAACCAGCAGCTAAAGGCGGGTAAAATCCCGCCTTTATTTTTGTCGACCGCAGCAGGGAAAAATGTCCATCAAATCAGATAAGTGGATTCGTCGCATGGCAACCGAGCACGGCATGATCGAGCCGTTCTCGCCAGACTTGGTGCGTGAAGCCAATGGCCAGAAGATCGTTTCCTACGGTACGTCCAGCTATGGTTACGATATTCGCTGCGCCCGTGAATTCAAGGTGTTCACCAATATCAATTCAACGGTGGTCGACCCCAAGAACTTCGATCCCAAGTCTTTTGTCGAAATCGAGTCCGACGTTTGCATCATTCCGCCGAATTCCTTCGCCCTGGCCCGCACCATGGAGTATTTCCGCATTCCGCGTTCGGTCCTGACAGTTTGTCTGGGCAAAAGTACTTACGCGCGTTGCGGCATTATCGTGAATGTCACGCCTTTCGAACCCGAATGGGAAGGTCATGTGACGCTGGAGTTCTCGAATACCACGCCGCTGCCGGCCAAGATTTACGCAGGCGAAGGCTGCGCGCAGGTGCTGTTCTTCGAGTCGGACGAAGTTTGTGAAACTTCGTACAAGGACAGAGGTGGCAAATATCAGGGTCAGGAAGGCGTTACCCTGCCCAGAATCTGACGCCAATCTTTTACCTCAAGTTGTAACGAAAACGTCTTATCCTGAGACCCGCTGCGGCGGGTCGCCGCTTTTTAAGGATTCACCATGCGCTTCCATTTCCCCATCATCATCATCGACGAAGATTTCCGTTCGGAAAATGCGTCGGGCCTCGGTATCCGGGCGCTGGCCGATGCCATCTTGAAAGAAGGGCTGGAAGTGCTGGGTGTGACCAGTTACGGCGATCTGACCTCCTTCGCCCAGCAACAGTCGCGGGCTTCTGCCTTCATTCTCTCGATTGACGATGAGGAATTGGCGATGGAACCGGAGGAAACGCTGGCTGAACTACGCGCCTTCGTCACCGAAATTCGCCACAAGAATGCCGAGATTCCAATCTTCCTGCATGGTGAAACACGCACCAGCCGTCACATTCCGAACGACATCCTGCGTGAGTTGCACGGTTTCATCCACATGCATGAGGACACGCCGGAATTCATCGCCCGCAATATCAAGCGTGAAGCCAATGCCTACCTCGATTCGCTGCCGCCGCCCTTCTTCCGCGCACTGACGCACTATGCGGCGGACGGTTCGTATTCTTGGCACTGCCCCGGTCACTCGGGCGGCGTCGCCTTCCTGAAGTCGCCGGTCGGCCAGATGTTCCATCAGTTCTTTGGCGAGAACATGCTGCGTGCCGACGTCTGCAATGCCGTCGAGGAGCTTGGTCAATTGCTCGATCACACCGGCCCGGTGGCAGCTTCAGAGCGCAATGCGGCGCGCATCTTCAACTCGGATCACCTGTATTTCGTGACCAACGGGACGTCGACGTCGAACAAGATTGTCTGGCATTCAACCGTGGCGCCGGGTGACATCGTTGTCGTCGACCGTAACTGTCACAAGTCCATCCTGCACGCCATCATGATGACCGGGGCGATCCCGGTCTTCCTGATGCCGACGCGCAATAACTTCGGCATCATCGGGCCGATTCCGAAGCGCGAGTTTGCCTGGGAAAGCATTCAGAAAAAGATCGCGGCCAATCCGTTCATCACCGACAAGAATGCCAAGCCGCGCGTGCTGACCATTACCCAGTCGACCTACGACGGTATCCTCTACAACGTGGAGGATATCAAGGGTGAGTTGGACGGCAAGATCGACACCCTGCACTTCGACGAAGCCTGGCTGCCGCACGCCGCCTTCCATGATTTCTACGGCGACTACCACGCCATTGGCGCTGACCGCCCGCGTTGCAAGGAGTCGATGGTTTTTTCGACGCAATCGACGCACAAACTGCTGGCTGGCCTCTCGCAGGCATCGCAGATCCTGGTTCAGGACGCCGAGAACCAGAAGCTCGACCGTGACATTTTCAACGAGGCTTACCTGATGCACACCTCGACCTCGCCGCAATACTCGATCATCGCCTCGTGCGATGTCGCGGCGGCGATGATGGAGGAACCTGCGGGTACTGCGTTGGTCGAGGAATCGATCACCGAAGCCCTCGATTTCCGCCGCGCCATGCGCAAGGTGGATGAAGAGTGGGGTGCTGACTGGTGGTTCAAGGTCTGGGGACCGGACGATCTGTCGGAAGAGGGGATTGAAGAGCGCGATGCGTGGATGCTCAAGCCGGGCGAGCGCTGGCATGGCTTCAGCCATCTGGCAGATGGTTTCAATATGCTTGACCCGATCAAGGCCACCATCATCACCCCGGGCCTTGATGTCGATGGCGATTTTGCCGACGAATTCGGCATTCCCGCGGCCATCGTCACCAAATATCTCGCCGAGCACGGCGTCATCGTCGAGAAGTGCGGCCTGTACAGCTTCTTCATCATGTTTACGATCGGTATTACCAAGGGTCGCTGGAATACGCTGGTCACCGCCCTGCAGCAGTTCAAGGACGATTACGACAAGAATCAGCCGCTGTGGAAAGTGTTGCCGGAATTCGTGCAGAAGAACCCGCGTTATGAGCGCGTGGGTTTGCGCGATCTGTGCACCCAGATTCACAGCGTGTACAAACATAACGATGTGGCTCGCCTGACGACAGAGATGTACTTGTCCGACATGGTGCCCGCGATGCGGCCCGCCGATGCCTTCGCCAAAATGGCGCATCGCGACATTGAACGCGTACCCGTCGACGATCTTGAAGGCCGGGTGACGGCTGTGCTGTTAACGCCTTATCCGCCGGGTATTCCCTTGCTGATTCCGGGCGAACGTTTTAACAAGACAATTTGCAGTTACCTGAAGTTTGCCCGCGAATTCAACGCGGCTTTCCCGGGTTTCGAGACCGATGTACATGGCTTGGTCAAGGGTGAGGGTGGCCGGTACTACGTGGATTGCGTCCGCTAGAGCGGAAAATAATCCCGGTTTTATCGGGCTTTACCTATCCGCTGCAATCCCCGGTTCGCTGTTTGGCCGGGGCTTGCGAGTGTAGGTGATGAAACGAAGCATAGGCGGAGATTCCCTGGTCGCCGTGGGCTCCCATGCATCCCCGGTGATCGTCGGAAAGTAGGCGTCACCTTCGGGGGAAAGGGCGACCTCCGTAATTTCCAGCCGGTCGGCAAAGGCCATTGCCTGTTGGTAGATTTGTTCGCCACCAATGACAAACACGGTGTGGGACGGTCTTGCTAGCGCTGCGCTGGCGATGGCTTCGTCCAGCGATCCAGCCAGCGTGGCGCCTGGTGCCTCAAAGCCCTTTTGTCTGCTGAGTACGATGTTCTGCCGTCCTGGCAAGGGGCGGAAGCGTTCAGGTAGCGACTCCCATGTTTTTCGACCCATGATGACGGTTTGTCCGGCTGTCAGGTTCCGGAAATGCGCCATGTCTTCGGGGAAGTTCCACAGCAGGGCATTGTCTTTGCCAATCACGCCATTGCGGCCAACTGCGGCGATTAGAACGATGTCTGGCATGTGTGTCAGTTCCTGAACTGGCGCAGGTGCTGGATCAGCCCGCGGGTGGATGCATCGAGTGATTCAAGGCCGGATTCTCCCCGAATGCAGGGCGCGAGTCGTCCAGCCAACTGCTTGCCGAGTTCAACGCCCCATTGGTCAAACGAATTCAGGTTCCAGAGAATACCCAGGCAAAACACCTTGTGTTCGTACAGGGCAAGCAACTGACCGAGCGTGAATGGCGTCAGTTCCGGGAGGATCAGGGTGCTGCTGGGCTGGTTGCCAGGGAAACTGCGGTAGGGCACCAAGGCTTCGGGAATGCCCGCATGACGTGCTTCGTCACCTGTCTGGCCAAAGGCCAGTGCTGATGATTGAGCCAGACAGTTGGCCAAAAGGCTGCTGTGGTGGCCGGGCAGCGGGTAGTCGGCATGCGCGAGTGCAATGAAGTCACTGGCTACCAGCGCGCTGCCTTGATGCAGCAACTGAAAAAACGAGTGCTGCCCGTTGGTACCGGCCTCGCCCCACAAAATCGGGTTGGTCGCATAGTCGACCGTAAGTCCGTCACGGTCGGCGCGTTTGCCATTGCTTTCCATCTCCAGTTGCTGCAAATAAGCGGGGAGCAGTCCGAGCGAATGGCTGTAGGGAAAAACGCCATGGCTATGCGCCTTGAGGAAGTTGGTGTTCCACAGCGCAAGCAGTGCCAGGGTCAACGGCAGGTTCTCTTGGGGCGGTGCGCTGAAAAAATGCTGATCCATCTCGTGCGCGCCTGCGAGCAATTGCGCGAACTGGCGATAGCCGACAGCCAGCGCGATTGGCAGACCGATCGCTGACCACAGGGAAAAACGTCCGCCGACCCAATCCCTGAATTCAAAAACATTCTCGGGCGCAATGCCGAAGTCGCCAGTCGCAGCAAGGTTGGTCGAGGCCGCGACGAAATGCCGGGCAACGGCCTGCGGATCATCGCTGGCAGCCAGCAGCCAGTTACGCGCAGTGTGGGCGTTGGTAATCGTTTCCAGCGTGGTGAAGGTCTTGCTGGCGACAATGAAGAGGGTGTGGCGAGGGCTTAGCTGGCTCAGGGTGCTGGCGAGATCGGCGCCGTCGAGGTTGGAGACGAAATGCAGGCGCAGGTCTGGCTGTTGGCAGGCGGTCAATGCATGGACCACCATGCGGGGCCCCAGGTCGGAACCGCCGATGCCCAGATTGACTACGTCGGTGATGCGCTCGCCGGAAAATCCTCGCCAGTTGCCGCTGTGGATTGCTTCACAAAATGCCGACATGCGGGCCAGTACCGAGGTGACTTCTGCCGGCGCTTCTGACCCGGCGCGCAAGGCGACATGGCTGACGGCACGATGCTCGGTGTGGTTGATCTCGTCACCGGCCAACATCCGTGATTTCCACTCGTCAATGCCAGCTCTGGCTGCAAGATCGTGCAGCAACAGCATCGTCTCGGGCAGTACGCGCTGCTTGGAAAAATCCAGCAGCAACTTGCCGTGGGACAGCGACAGGCTGTCAAAACGATGGGCGTCATTGTCGAATAGCTGGCGCAGATGAAGTTTGCCGACGGATTCGGCGTGTGCTTCTAGCGCCTGCCAGGCCGAGGTTTTGCGCGGTTGGTAAGGCATGAGGGGTCAGACGGCCACAGGGGCCGGAATATGGGGGTGGGGGTCATAGCCATCGAGTCGGAAGTCCTCGAAGCGGAAGGCGAAGATATCCGTGACGTCAGGATTGATCCACATGCTCGGTAGTGTTCGGGGCTGGCGGCTCAATTGAAGTTCAGTCTGGGCAAAGTGGTTGCTGTAGATATGGGCGTCGCCAAACGTGTGCACGAACTCGCCGGGCTGGTAGCCGCAAACCTGTGCCAGCATCAGGGTCAACAAGGCGTAAGAGGCGATATTGAAGGGGACGCCGAGGAATATGTCGGCGCTGCGCTGATAGAGCTGGCAGGAGAGCTTGCCGTTCGCCACGTAAAACTGAAACAGGCAATGGCAAGGCGGGAGCGCCATCTGATCGACATCGCCGGGGTTCCAGGCCGAGACAATGTGCCGGCGCGAGTCCGGATTGTTTTTCAGGCTGAGCACCAGCTGCGAAATCTGGTCGACGATACGGCCATCGGGTGATTCCCAGCGGCGCCATTGCTTGCCGTAAACCGGTCCGAGATCGCCATTTTCATCAGCCCATTCATCCCAGATTCGCACGCCGTTGGCTTGCAGGTAAGCGATATTGGTGTCGCCTTGAAGAAACCATAACAATTCGTGGATGATGGACTTGAGATGCAGCTTTTTGGTGGTCAGTACCGGGAAACCTTCTGCCAGATTGAAACGCATCTGGTGGCCGAAGACGGAACGGGTGCCGGTGCCGGTGCGATCGGATTTGTCGCAGCCGTTTGCCATTACGTGCTTGAGCAGATCGAGATATTGCTGCATGGCGGCGGTCGAATCGGGTTGTAAGGGCTTCGATTTTACATGCTCTGTGCCCGACGGACGGTCTCGGCATTATTATGTCGGTTGGCTTAGAATCGGGCGCAGCGCGCTGAATCTCTCTAATTTCCCCGGATGCGCGTATTCAACGGAGGCGGTTGTGCTGAATAAACTGGCTGGAGTGGGTGGGCTTTTTGCACCGCGGAATGTGCACCCGCTGGCCGATGCACGTGAGTTGCAAGAGATTATCGACGCTTTGCCCCGGAATAATCCGCTCAAGGCGCTGGATGAAATTACCGGCTGGCTCGACTCTCTGATTGCTGCGGTCGACATTCCCGGCGAGCGTTTTTTTGATGCCGTTCAGCAGCTTGAAAAAGCCTCAGTGCAACCCTTGCGCCGCGTGGCGGGGGATTACCTGCATGCTTCGCGGCTGGCGCGCAGCGAAGAAAAACGTTTGTGGTCGGTCTCGCATGGCTGCTGGCGGCTGCTGGCAGATGCCTACGAACGGATTGCCGAACAGCCCGGACTGAAATCCATACTGCTGCCCGCCGCCTGCAGTGGCATGGTGGCAGCGATACGCAATCAGATCCGCTGGGAGCAATACCATTACGGCCCCACCGATGCTGCACTCTGGCGGCGCATGGGGCGCATCGTCCTCATGGCCGAGCAGGCGGACTGTGCGGATCGGCTGGTGCGTGGCCCTGATGAGCAGATGCGTTCGGTGAATGGCGAGTACCTGCATGCGATGGCTTTTCAGGCCGCTTCGGTCGACAGCCTCTTGCCGCTGGAAATCGACCTGGCCGACCATCTGATCGCCCATTTTATCGGCGGCTGTGTGATCACCCGCGAAGCTGAGCATGACAGTGTGTATTGGGTCGATCTGGCCTTGCCCAAGCCGCCGCTGCGTCTGGCACGGATGCCCGCCGAGGCAACGGCAAGTCAGCGCTTCTTCAAGCCGATTGAGGCTGCGGAGTCATTCCGTCTGCTGCTTCAAAGGCTGGAGTTGGGCGAAGATATGCCGCACGAAATCAATCTGAACGGCTTGTTTTCGACGCGCCAGATCATGCCCGTCCTGCATCACTTGGCGGCCTATCTGGCACCAGTGCCTCCCCAGCGTCAGGATGCGCGCCATCAGGTGAAACACCGGATGGCGGTTTTGCATGGCCTGGTCAATGCCTATGTTGCGTTTTCGGGTGAGTTTGGTGGCAAGCCTGCAGGTCTTCAGATCGAAAGCTGGGTAGTCGAAAACGTCAGTCGGGGCGGTATTGGCGCTCGGGTCACCGCGGTTCCCGGCGAATGGCTGAAGGTTGGGGTGCTGCTGGCCTTGCAGCCGGAAGGGGGCGACAACTGGCTGCTCGGTTGTGTTCGACGTTATTTGCGCTATACCGATAACGAACTGCGGATCGGCGTGGAAACCCTGGCGCGTTCGGCCGTGTCGCTCGAGTTGCAACTGCAGTCTTCGGGCAGTCGTCCGTTACCTGGCGGTATTCCCGGCTTGCTCTTGATGGATGGCAACGCGGCTGACGAGTTTCGTCTGGTGCTGCCATTGCATACCTTCGATCCCAAAGACCCATTGCTGTGCTCTGTGAACGGGCAACCAGCACGTTTCGAGCCGCTGTCGATGATCGAGCAGTTTGCTGATTACGAGATTGCGCGTTACCGGCGGGCAGATCAGGTCTGATCGGTGGCTGGCCGAATGGCTGATTTGGGGCGGAAGGCCTTGATCACTTCGGGATGTGTCTCGATGTAGGGGCCGCCGATCAGGTCGATGCAGTAGGGAACGGCAGCAAAGATACCTACATGCGTCACGCTGCCATCGGCAGCCCGGACGCCCTCCAGTGTTTCCTGAATGGCCTTGGGTTGACCGGGCAGATTGATGATCAGCGACTGCTTGCGGATGACTGCGACCTGACGCGACAGGATTGCTGTCGGGACGAAGTTCAGGCTGATGCGGCGCATTTCCTCGCCAAACCCGGGCATTTCCTTGTCGGCAACAGCCAGCGTTGCCTCCGGCGTGACATCGCGCAGAGCGGGGCCGGTGCCGCCGGTGGTCAGCACCAGATCGCACTGTTCACGGTCAACCAGTTCGATCAGCGTGTTTTCAATGAGATTGCGTTCGTCAGCGATCAGTCTTTCATTGACTTCCCAAGGTGAATTCAGTGCCTTGTCCAGCCATGCCTTGAGCGCAGGAATTCCCTTGTCTTCATAGATGCCGCTGGAGGCGCGGTCGCTAATGGATACCAGACCGACCTTCATACGCTCACGCATCGCCGCTCTCCGGCGCTGCGGCTTCTTCGCTATCTGCCGGTAGTCCATCCAGCTCCTTGAGTAGCTGGAAAATGCCGCGGAAGTTCTTGGGTGGCTTGCCCAGTTCCTTTTCCTTGATTGCGTTGCGGCGCAGTTGCCGCAAATGCTGTAGATCGGCACCCGGCCACAGGGCGGCAATTTCGCCCAAAACAGCCTCGTCTTCCAGTAGGCGAACGCGGAAACGTTCCAGGCGATGAACCCGGGCGATTTCGGCAGCAGATTCTCCGCGCAGGCGTGCCATGCCGGCGCGAATCGGTTCGTCATCCACCCCGCGCATCAGCTTTCCGATGTATTGCAATTGGCGGCGTCGCGCGCCGTGGGCCGTGATTTTTTGGCAATCGCGGATCGCTGCCAGCAGGTTTTCCGGTAGATCCAGGCGCTTGAGCTGGCTGACCGGGAGTTCAACGAGCTCGCCGCCCAGGTCGCGCAGTTCGTGCATGGCCTCCTTGATCTTGGTTTTGGAGGGGCGGGTATAGTCTTCGGAGAAGTCTTCTTCTTGCATGGCGTGCGTCCGGTGCGGCGATGGCGGGCTGCTATGATAGCGACTTTTCCCCCGGACCACGCCGCTTCCATGCCTGAGACTGCCGCTTTTTCCAATAGCTTCGCAACCTTGCAACAATTAGCCGAAGATGTGCTCAAACATGCTCGCAGCAAGGGGGCAAGCGCCTGCGAGGTCGATGTTTCCGAAGGCTTTGGGCAATCAGTTACGGTGCGTTGCGATGAGGTTGAAACCATAGAGTTCAATCGCGACAAAGGGATAGGCATCACGATTTATGCCGGTCAACGCAAGGGCTATGCGAGCACTTCCGATTTTTCGGCCCGAGCGTTGCGCGAAACGGTAGAGGCTGCGCTCGACATCGCCCGTTTCACGGCCGAGGATGAATGCGCCGGCTTGGCCGATGCTGCCTTGATGGCCAAGGATTGTCCGGATCTGGATTTGTATCATCCCTGGGCGTTGACCGTGGAAGAGTCCATCGGGATTGCCCGTCGCTGTGAACAGGCTGCCTTTGACTATGACCCGCGGATCGATAATTCCGAAGGGGCGAGTGTTTCGACCCAGCAGGCACATTTTGTTTCTGCCAACAGTCTGGGATTCATGGGCGGCTATCCGACCTCGCGCCATTACATTTCGGCTTCAGTCATTGCCGGCGAGCGCGATGCCATGCAGCGCGATGACTGGTACACCACGCATCGAAATGCCCTCGGGCTGGAGTCGCCTGAGGCGGTAGGCCGCATCGCTGCCGAACGCGCTGTCGCGCGTCTGGGGGGGCGCAAGGTCAAAACAGGTGAATTTCCTGTGCTGTTCGAGGCGCCGCTGGCCGGTGGGCTGCTGGGAAGTCTGGTGCATGCCGCCAGTGGCGGGGCGCTTTACCGCAAGGCCTCTTTCCTGCTTGATCACCTTGGCAAGCGCGTGATGCCGGACTTTGTTCAGATTGCCGAACGCCCGCACATTCCCTGTGGCCTTGGCAGTGCTTCCTTTGATGGCGACGGCTTGGCGACTCGCGATAGCGATGTCGTCACCGATGGCATTTTGCAGCGGTATTTCTTGTCAACCTATACCGCTCGCAAGCTGGGCATGCAGTCCACCGCCAACGCTGGTGGCAGTCACAACATGATCATCCAGCCGGGCGAACACGATCTGGCAGGCTTGCTTGCCAAAATGGATCGAGGTCTGTTGTTGACCGAAGTACTCGGACAGGGCGTCAATTACGTGACGGGCGACTATTCCCGCGGTGCGGCTGGTTACTGGGTCGAGAACGGCAAGATCGTTCATCCGGTGGAGGAAATCACGATTGCCGGCAACCTGAAAGAGATGCTCCTGGGCATCGTTGCCGTCGGTAATGACGTTCTGGTTCGCGGCTCGAAACAGACGGGTTCGATCTTGATTGACCGGATGACAATCGCGGGCGAAGGTTAGGGTTTTCCACCACTCTCCTGCGTGCGTTGATTGGCTAGAATGAAGCGGCTTTAACCTGACATGACTGACGACGATTCTGGAGGAGATAACATGCAACGTCGCGATTTTCTGAAGAAAGCTTCACTGGGTGCCGCTGCGGGTGCTGCAGCTACGGTTGCCGCACCGGCAATTGCCCAGACCCTGCCGACTATTAAATGGCGTTTGACATCCAGTTTCCCCAAGAGCCTGGATACCATTTATGGCGGTGCCGATGTGCTGGCCAATCGTCTGCGTGCGATGACCGGCGGCAAATTTGATATTCGTGTTTTCCCAGGTGGTGAGATTGTCCCCGGGCTGCAGGCGCTGGATGCGGTGCAGCAAGGGACGGTCGAAATCTGCCATACCTGTTCCTACTACTACGTCGGCAAGGACAAAACCTTTGGTTTTGGAACCTCTGTGCCTTTTGGCATGAATGCCCGTCAGCAAAATGCGTGGCTCTACTACGGTGGCGGACAGGCTTTGCTGGACGAGTTTTACGCGGGCTACAACGTGGTTTCCTTTGCGGGCGGCAATACCGGGACCCAGATGGGCGGCTGGTGGCGCAAGGAAGTGAAGACCCTGGCCGATTTGAAGGGCGTCAAGATGCGTATCGCCGGTTTGGGGGGCGCTGTCTTCTCCGAATTGGGCGTTGTGCCGCAACAGATTGCCGGTGGGGATATTTATCCCGCCCTGGAAAAAGGCACCATTGATGCGGCTGAGTGGGTTGGCCCGTACGATGATGAAAAGCTGGGCTTCTACAAGGTTGCCAAGAACTATTACTACCCCGGTTTCTGGGAGTCCGGCCCGACCATTCATTTCTTCGTGAACAAAAAGGAATGGGACAAGTTGCCCAAGGAGTATCAGGAAGCCTTCCAGGCTGCTGCTTACGAGGCCAATGTCACCATGATGGCCGAGTACGATCACAAAAACCCGATCGCACTCTCCAAACTGTTGCAAAGCGGCGTCAAGCTGCAGTCCTTCTCGGATGAAATCCTTGGCCAAGCCTACCAGGCAGCTCAGCAACTCTATGCCGACGAATCTTCAAAGAACCCGGCATTCAAGAAGGTGTATTCGGCTTGGGAGAAGTATCGCAAGACGCAAAATGCCTGGTTCAGCGTCGCAGAAATGCGAATGGACCGCTTCCTGCAAAGTAAAAAGTAAGATTGGCTTGCTGATGAAAAACCCCGCCTTGGCGGGGTTTTTTGTTGCTTGTTTCGCCTAGCGTTCCAGCAGGCTGCGCAGCATCCAGGCATTTTTTTCGTGGATTTGCATGCGCTGGGTCAGCAAATCGGCAGTAGGTTCGTCTCCCGCCTTGTCGACCAGCGGGAAAATGCTGCGCGCTGTTTTGGTCACCGCTTCCTGCCCAGCAACCAGTTGCTTGATCATTTCTTCCGCGCTGACCTTGCCTTCACTTTCCTCGATGACCGTCAGTTTTGCAAACTCGCGGTAGGTGCCGGGTGCTGCAACCCCCAGCGCACGAATACGTTCCGCGATCAGATCAAGGGCATTCCAGAGTTCGGTGTATTGGTCCATGAACATCACATGCAATGTGTTGAACATCGGGCCGGTGACATTCCAGTGGAAGTTGTGCGTCTTGAGGTAGAGCGTGAATGAATCCGCAAGCAGGCGTGACAGCCCTTCAGCGATTTTTTCACGGTCTTTTTTGGTGATGCCGATATCCATGTGATTCTCCTTTCATGGGTCCAGCGTCTTGGGTGCATTTAGTAGAGGTCAGGTGTAACTATGGCCCTTTGCTTGCTCAAGCGCCAATCAATAATGAACATGAATGCGATAGGACTGCACTATGGGGGCGAAAAAAAGGGCGGGATATCCCGCCCTTGCTGCCTGAAACACCTCGCAGGCTTATTTTTCGCTCTGTAAACTCTTCAGCATTTCCGCCGCGGACTCTTCGGTCGGTGCGCTTGCCGCGTCGCCGTCCTGCATCAGCAGGTTGAGGTCGGTCTCACCCTGTTGTTCCAGTCGGGCCTTCTCGGCAGGGTCGCCATAGCTGACGATGTTCGGGAAGATGATGATCAGCGCCACCATGATGATCTGGATACAGACAAACGGGATTGCACCCCAGTAGATATCGGTCGTCTTGACCGAAGGCGGGGCCACCGAGCGGAGGTAGAACAATGCAAAACCGAATGGCGGGTGCATGAATGAGGTTTGCATGTTGACCGCGAGCAAGACGCCAAACCAGACCAGATCGATGCCCAGCTTGTCCGCCACCGGGGCCAGCAGCGGCACGATGATGAAGGAAAGCTCGAAGAAGTCGAGGAAGAAGGCGAGCACAAAGACCAGAAGGTTGACCACGATCAGGAAGCCGACCTGCCCGCCAGGCAGGCCCAGCAGCAGGTGTTCCACCCACAGGTCACCGTTCACGCCGCGGAAGACCAGGCCGAAAACCGTTGAGCCGACCAGAATGAAGACCACGAAGGACGACAGCTTGCCGGTGGTTTCCATTGCCTGCTTGAGCAGTTTGAAGGTGATCCGCTTGCGGATCAGTGCCAGAATCAAGGCGCCGGCAGCCCCCATGGCGCCGCCTTCAGTCGGCGTAGCGATACCGAGGAAGATTGTGCCAAGAACGAGAAAGATCAGGACCAGCGGCGGCACCAGCGTCGTCAACACGCGCAGCATCAGCTTGAAACCGCGCAGCGAGCGGGCTTCGGGTGGCAGTGCTGGGCAGGTATTGGGCTTGAGGATCGACAGGATGGCGACGTAGCCGACATACAGTGAAGTCAAAATCAACCCGGGGATCATCGCGCCTTCGTACATGTCACCAACCGACTTGCCGAGCTGGTCGGCCATGATGATCAGCACCAGCGATGGCGGGATGATCTGGGCCAGCGTGCCGGAGGCGGCGATAACGCCGGTCGCCAGACGCTTGTCGTAGCCGTAGCGCAACATGATGGGCAAGGAGATCAGGCCCATCGAAATCACCGAGGCAGCGACCACGCCGGTCGTTGCCGCAAGCAGGGCGCCGACGAAAATGACCGCGTAGGCCAGGCCGCCGCGCATCGGACCGAACAGCTGTCCAATGGTATCGAGCAGGTCTTCAGCCATGCCGGATCGCTCCAGGATCAATCCCATGAAAGTGAAGAAGGGAATGGCGAGCAGCGTGTCGTTGGCCATGATGCCGAAGATGCGTTCCGGCAGGGCCTGGAACAGGGCCGGGGTGAGCAGGCCGAGTTCGATACCGATCAGTCCGAAGACGATACCGTTGGCAGCCAGTGCGAAGGCCACCGGATAGCCGAAGAGCAGGAAGAGAACCAGCGCGCCGAACATCAGCGGCGCCATGTTGGCAATCATGAACTCAGCCATTATTTAGCCTCCTGAGCTTTGGCGGCAGCGATGGCGGCGGCCAGTTCTTCTTCGGCCGTCGGGCCCTTTTTCTTGTCGTTCGGGTCGCCGATCATGCCGGCCAGGAAGCCGATGCGCTTGATCAGTTCCGAAATGCCCTGCAGAGCAAGCAGCGTAAAGCCGATTGGCAGCAGGATTTTTACTGGCCAGCGCAACAGGCCGCCCGCATTGGCTGACATTTCGTTGATCTTGATCGACTCGCTGATGAGCGGCAGTGACAGCCAGAGGACCAAAACCACCATCGGCAGCAGGAAAAACAGGGTGCCGATGATGTCGATCACAGCGAGGCCGCGCGGCGAAAGCTTGCCCGAGAGGACATCGATGCGAACATGTTCGTTACGTTGCAGTGTATACGGTGCAGCAAGCAGGAAAATGGCGGCAAACAGGTACCACTGAATTTCCAGCAAGCCGTTGGAGCTGTAATCAAAAGCAAAACGCACTACAGCATTGCCGGAACTGATGGCCGTCATGATGAGCACGAGCCAGAATGCGCCTTTGCCGACGCGCTCATTGAGCCAGTCGATCATCTGCGAAAGCTTGAGCAGAAGGGTCACGAAAAGTCCTCCTCGGTTGATAGAATTTCCGGCTTCTATAATTGGCCGGCGTGATGAGACATCCGGATGGCAATTTACAGCGAAGGCGTCAGTGAGAACATGGTGGAAATCCCTACCCGGCAACAGATAACCCGCATTTGTCTGGTGCGGCATGGTGAAACGGAGTGGAACGCAGCACGCCGAATTCAAGGGCAGATCGATATTGGCTTGAATGAAACCGGCGTGGCACAGGCGCAGGCTGCCGGTCGCTGGCTTCGCAAGTCAGGGATTTCTGCGCTTTATAGCAGTGATTTGAAGCGTGCGTGGACCACAGCGCTGGCGATCGGCGAGGCATTGGATCTGGTGCCGCAGGCCGTGCCGGAAATGCGCGAACGCCGCTACGGCAAGTTTGAGGGTCTGACCTACGATGAGGCGCGCGAAAAATTCCCCGATGGTTACGCCGCCTTCGAGGGGCGCCATGCCGGGTACGATTTCGAAAACGGGGAAAGCCTGAGAGCGATGTTTGACCGCGTTACCGGCAAGCTCAAGGAGATTGCCGCCGCCCATGTTGGGCAAGCGGTCGTCGTGGTGCTGCACGGTGGTGTGCTCGACATCATCAACCGCTTTGTGCGCGGCAACTCGCTGGAAATGTCCCGTGACTTCCTGATCCCCAATGCTGGCATTAACTGGGTTTCTACAGTCGACGGTCAGTGGACCCTGGAATCCTGGGGTGAAACGGCACACCTGGCACCGGGTGCGCTGGACGAACTCCCTTCGTGATAGAATTTCTGCCCTTTTCTTCAATGGCTTGAGGCTTCTCACATGTTTTCTGCGCAAGACACCCTGGCAAAAGTCGATCCCGAACTCTGGCAAGCCGTACAGGCCGAAAATCAGCGTCAGGAAGACCACATCGAACTGATCGCGTCCGAAAACTACGTGAGCAAGGCGGTCATGGAAGCTCAGGGCTCCCAGCTCACCAACAAGTATGCCGAAGGCTATCCGGGCAAGCGTTACTACGGCGGTTGTGAATACGTTGATGTCGCCGAACAGATCGCCATCGACCGGATCAAGAGCTTGTTTGGCGCGGATGCCGCCAACGTTCAGCCGAACTCCGGTTCGCAGGCCAATCAGGCCGTGCTGATGGCCTTCTGCAAGCCGGGCGATACCATCATGGGCATGAGCCTGGCCGAAGGCGGCCACCTGACCCATGGTATGCCGCTGAACATGTCCGGCAAGTGGTTCAATGTCGTGTCCTATGGTCTCGATGCGAACGAAGCCATCGACTATGACAAGATGGAAGCCCTGGCCCGCGAACACAAGCCGCGCCTGATTGTTGCCGGTGCCTCCGCCTATGCCCTGCGTATCGACTTCGAGCGCTTTGCCAAGATCGCCAAGGAAGTCGGGGCAATCTTCTGGGTCGACATGGCGCATTACGCCGGCCTGATCGCCGCAGGTTTCTACCCGAATCCGGTGCCCTTCGCCGACGTCGTGACCACCACCACCCACAAAACCCTGCGCGGCCCGCGCGGCGGTGTGGTGCTGATGAAGGCCGAGCACGAAAAGGCGATCAATTCGGCGATTTTCCCCGGATTGCAAGGTGGACCGCTGATGCATGTCATCGCCGCCAAGGCGGTGGCTTTCAAGGAAGCTGCGACACCTGAGTTCCGCAATTATCAGGAACAGGTGATCAACAACGCCCGCGTCATGGCTAAGGTGCTCGGTGAAGAGCGCGGTTTGCGCATCGTTTCCGGTCGTACCGAAAGTCACGTTTTCCTGGTTGACCTGCGTGCCAAGAACCTGACCGGCAAGGAAGCCGAAGCCGCCTTGGGCCGTGCGCACATCACGGTTAACAAGAACGGTATTCCGAACGACCCGCAAAAGCCGTTCGTCACCTCGGGTATCCGTATCGGTTCGCCGGCCATGACCACCCGTGGTTTTACCGAGATTGAAGCCGAACAGATTGCTCATCTGATTGCTGACGTGCTGGACGCGCCAAATGACGAAGCCGTTGCCGCCACCGTCCGCGAGAAGGTGTCTGCCCTGTGCAAGCGTTTCCCGGTCTACGGCGCGTAATCCGGCGTGAAGTGTCCTTTCTGCGGTAATGACGAAACCGGGGTGGTCGATACCCGGGTTTCCGAAGAAGGCGATATCGTTCGTCGCCGCAGGAAGTGTTCTGCCTGTGACAAACGCTTTACCACCTATGAGCGGGCAGAGATCCAGTTGCCGCAGGTCGTCAAGAAAAACGGCCTGCGCGCGGATTTTGATCGGGCAAAACTTCGAGCCAGTCTGGAGTTGGCTTTGCGCAAGCGCCCGGTCTCCATCGAGTCAGTCGATGCGGCCATTGCCGATATTGAAGAAAAGCTGCTGACCGCAGGTGAACGTGAGGTCGGTACGCAGCAGCTGGGCGAGCTGGTAATGCGTGAGTTGAAGAAGCTCGATAAAGTGGCTTATATCCGCTTTGCCTCCGTCTATCGAAATTTCGAAGACGTCGATGCCTTTTCCAAACTGATCAAGGAAGTCTCGCCGACTTCGCGCAAAAAATGAGTTTTTCTGCCGTTGACCACGGCATGATGGCGCGTGCGCTCCAGCTGGGAGAGCTTGGGTTGTGGACAACTTCGCCAAATCCGCGAGTCGGCTGTGTATTGCTGCGTGATGGCGAAATCGTGGGTGAAGGCTGGCATGCCCGGGCCGGTGAAGCGCATGCCGAAGTTCACGCCTTGCGTGCCGCTGGCGAACGTGCCCGCGGGGCCACTGCTTACGTGACGCTGGAGCCGTGCAGCCATTTTGGCCGGACGCCGCCGTGTGCTGAAGCCTTGCTTGCCGCTGGCGTCTCCCGCGCAGTTGCGGCGATGAGTGACCCGAATCCGCTGGTCGCCGGCAATGGGCTTGCAAAATTGCGCGCGGCCGGGATTGAGACAGCCTGCGGGTTGCTCGAAAACGAGGCTCGCGAACTCAATATGGGCTTTGTTTCTCGCATGACCCGTGGGCGTCCATGGCTGCGCCTGAAAGTGGCGGCCAGCCTGGATGGCAAGACTGCGCTCAACAATGGCCTGAGCCAATGGATTACCGGGCCGGAGGCTCGGCGCGACGGTCACCGCTGGCGGGCGCGGGCCTGCGCCATCCTGACAGGTATGGGAACCGTGCGTGATGACGATCCCAGCTTGACCGTGCGTGATGTCGAAACGCCCCGTCAGCCTTTGCGAGTGGTCGTCGACAGCCGCCTGGAAACGCCGCCGACGGCAAAAATTCTGCAGGGTGGCGGGGTGCTGATCGCTGCTGCGGTCGACGTGCCGGAAAAAGCCAAAATACTGCGGTCGACCGGTGCTGAAGTCCTTGTTTTGCCCAGCGTTAGCGGCAAGGTTGATTTGCGTGAATTGCTCGTCGAACTGGGTCGGCGTGGCATCAATGAAGTTCACGCCGAGGCAGGCTTCAAGCTCAATGGTTCCTTGTTATGCGAAGGCCTGGTCGACGAATTTCTCTTTTATCTTGCACCTTGCCTGATCGGTCATCAGGCAGCAGGCTTGTTTAACCTGCCGGAGTTGTTGGCGCTGGATGGCAAGCAGCGCCTGCAGATTCGTGATGTTCGCCAGATTGGTGCAGATATTCGCCTGATCGCACGGCCGAGCTAGGCCTGCAAACAGCGCAGTCGGCATCTTGCCGGAACTTGACTGTGCGCCAGTTCATGCTCATTGCGTCGAGCAACAGCAAGCGTCCATTCAAAGATTCACCAATGTCAGCGACCAGTTTCAGCGCTTCGGCTGCCTGCATGGTGCCGATGATGCCGGTCAGCGGTGCAAAAACGCCCATGACTGCGCAGCGAACTTCTTCGACATCGTCAGCCTCGGGAAAGAGGCAGTGGTAGCAAGGTGCATCGTCGCGGCGCAGGTCGTAGACGCTGATCTGGCCATCAAAACGGATGGCGGCGCCGGAAACCAGCGGCTTCCGGTGATGTACGCAGGCACGGTTGATGGCATGGCGGGTCGCAAAGTTGTCGCTGCAGTCGAGGACGATGTCTGCACTGGCGATCAGTGCATCCAGCGCGGGTCCGGCCAGTCTTTTTTGCAATGGAATCAAGTCGACCGTTGGATTGATCGCCGCCAGCGCCTGCCGGCCTGATTCAACTTTGGGCAGGCCGACACGTGCTTCGGTGTGCAGAATCTGACGCTGCAGATTAGTCAGATCGACGGTATCGTCATCGACCAGCGTCATTTTTCCAATGCCGGCCGATGCAAGGTATAGCGCGGCAGGAGACCCTAGTCCGCCTGCGCCAATGATCAATGCGTGGGTTTCAAGAATGCGCGTTTGCCCCTCAATGCCCAGTGCATCCAGCAGGATGTGACGGCTGTAGCGCAGCAGTTGCTCGTCGGTCACTTGTACTCGCGCCACTCCGGGGGCGTGTCGTCATGATCGCCGTGGGGGCGGTGCTCCCAGGCTTTGACATAGGCTTCCTGCTCGGAGCGCTTCAGGCGCTTCTCAGGAGCGGCCATGTTGTGCAACTGGGTATCTTCAACGTAATAAATCAAGGCGCGAGTCAGCTTGGTCATCAGCGTATTGTCGAGATGGTAGCCGCGGTCGATCAAGTGCTCGTCGAGTTCGCGCAGGGTGTGCTGCTGCAGATCATAGCTGACCCCCACCGAGCGCTTTTCGAATTTGGGTTCGACATTCACTTCGTCCAGGCGTTGCAGGTCGCTCGCCGCTTCCGGCACCTGGCCTGGCGGGAATTTCGAGAAGAGGATTTCTCGTTTCTTGTTGAGCTCTGCGCCTGACATGATCCCCTCGCTGCGTGACTTAGCGTGACTTATTCTGCATGATCTGCAAGCCTTTGAGAAGGTTCAGTGCTTGCTGGTACTGGTAGTCTTCCTTGCTGGCGTACTCCAGTCGTGCTGGCACGGCCTCTTCGTCATCGCGGCCTTCCTTGCCGTTCTTGCCGGCAGCCTTGGTCACCGACTTGCTTTCCATTTTGCTGGCTTCGCGGTCACGGTCGTTTTCCAGATGGCGATCAAGATCTGCCTCCCGGATGTGGCTGGCTGGCGTTGAGCCGTTTGGAGACTCCTCCACGACGATGTCCGGTGTAATGCCCTTGGCCTGGATAGAGCGCCCTTCCGGGGTGTAGTAGCGTGCGGTAGTCAGCTTGATGGCTGCATTGCCGGGCAGAGGCAGGACCGATTGCACTGATCCCTTGCCAAAAGTCTGCGTTCCGACAATCACTGCGCGCTTATGGTCCTGCAGGGCGCCGGCTACGATTTCAGAGGCGGATGCAGAACCGCCATTGACCAAAACGACCATCGGGACCTTTTTGGCACCAACCGGCAGGCTCGCGAGCGGGTCGTCCTTGCCGCCTCGCAGATAGTCACGGCTACGGGCGAGGAACTCCTGACGGGCATCTGCTGTTCTGCCATCGGTTGAGACAACTTTGACGTCGGCAGGGAGAAAAGCAGCGGAAACGCCGATGGCACCGTTGAGCAGGCCGCCCGGGTCATTGCGCAAATCCAGCACAAGACCCTTGAGATCACCCTCTTTGTACAGCTTGGTCAAGTGGCGGGAGAGGTCAGCAATGGTGTTTTCCTGGAATTGCGTGATCCGTACCCAGGCATAACCGGGTTCGGTCATTTTTGACTTGACGCTTTGTACCTTGATGACTTCCCGAATCAGCGTGATTTCCAGCGGCTTGACTTCGCCCTTGCGCAGCACCGTGAGCTTGATTGGCGTCTTGGGTTTGCCCCGCATTTTCTTGACCGCTTCATTCAGGGTCAGGCCTTTGACCGGCGTTTCATCGAGTTTGAAAATCAGGTCGCCAGCCTTGATGCCGGCGCGATAGGCCGGCGTGTCTTCAATCGGCGAAACAACCTTGACCAATCCATCTTCCATGCCCACTTCAATGCCTAGGCCGCCGAATTCGCCTTGCGTGCCTACCTGCAAATCCTTGAATGCATCGGCGTCGAGATAAGTAGAGTGCGGGTCGAGATTGGATAGCAGCCCTGAGATCGCATTGGCGATCATCTTCTTGTCCTCAACCGGCTCGACGTAGCCTTGCTTGATCGCGCTGTATACCTCGGCAAAGGTGCGCAATTCCTCGATTGGCAATCCGGGCTGGACGTCCTTTTCGGCGAAAGCCGGCAGGTTGAGGGTAATGAAGGCGCCGGCAATAAACCCGCCGACGACCAGACTGATGGTTTTTGTTTTGATCATTTCACACTGGCCCAAGACATCGGATCTATCGGTTGCCCTTGATGGCGGATTTCGAAGTATAAACCGGAATCCGGATTGCTCCCGGTGTTGCCGGTACTGGCGATGGGGTCACCACCATTGACTGTTTCGCCGACGCGTTTGTGCAGCGTTTCGTTATTGCCATAAATCGAAAGGTAAGCGTCGCCGTGGTCGACAATCACCAGATTGCCAAAACCGCGCATCCATTCAGAGAAGACGATTTTGCCTCGCGCTACAGCCTTTACCGCCTGCCCCGGCGGCGCCTGGATGAAAACGCCGCGCCAGCTGCCACCCCCTTCACGGCTGCTGCCAAAGCGGCCACTGAGTTTGCCGCGGACCGGCAATCGAAGCTTGCCTTTCTGGCGTGCAAAGCTGCCATCATTTGGCGCTGGCTCAAATTGATTGTCTCTGACGCTTGCTTGTGGCTTTTCAGGCACAGGTGCTGGTGCAGGCGCTGTTGTGGCTGCTCGGGCCTTGCGTTGAGCCTCGGCGGCCTGCTTTTTTCGGGCCTCCTCGGCAATCTTCGCAGCCGCTGCTTGCTTGGCAATGATCTGTGAAAGTCGCGACACCAAAGCGCTCATCTGCTTTTCGTCGCGTTGGAGATTGCCGATTTCCTGACGCTGATTTTTTACCTTGTGAGACAGTTCGGAGAGCAGGGCTTGTCTTTTCTTGCGCTCGGCTTCCAGCTCGCTCTTGCGTTGCAACTGCTGTGCCTCGATTTTGTCGAGTTCCTGCTTGCGCGCCTTTGCATCCTCTGCCAGCACTTTCTTGTGTTCAAGATTGCGCCGAATGTCCCCCAGAAGTTCACTGCGGCTTTGTGCAATGGTGGAAAGGTAATACAGGTCTCGCGATAGCTGGTTGGGATTGTCCCCGTTCAGGAGGATCTGCATTGCATCGGGACGGCCTTGCATGTACTGGCGAGAGAGCAGGTGCTCCAGGCTTGCTTGCTGCTGCTCCAGGGTTCGGCCCAGGTCCTTCGATTGACTGTCGAGTCTTTTCAAGTGGTTCTGGAGTTGCTCGCGTTGCGCGGACAGATCGGCAATTTCCTTTTCCAGGCGGGCGACCGAGCGTTCAGAGTCCCTCATGCGGTCGGCTGCGCTGGCTCGATTGTCTTCATTGGTATCCAGCTCTTTGCGCAGGTGAGCGATTTTCCCTCGAAGCTCTTTCAGATCGGCCTGCTTTTCGGCAATTTCCCCTGTGGCGGATGGCGCAGCCATGGCTGGCGTGGGTAGCGGGGTAGCGAGAATCAACATGCCGGTAAGGGCAAGAGAGCGCAGGAGGCAGGCTCGCGCCCGGAGGTTGTCAGGGCTGCCGGTGCGCTTGAGTTGGGGGTGCATTGATAATTGCTGGTCGATGGGGCTCTGCGAATCGCAGTGCGTATTCTATAATCAAGCGCTCTATCAAACCGGGGTTTTAACTTGGAAGCACCTTCCTTCAGCCTGATTGAAAAGCAGGAGCATATTGAAACTGCGGCGAGAGCCTTGAAATCCATCGCCCATCCGTTGCGCTTGAAAATACTCTGCGTTCTGGGTGACCAGGAAGCTTGTGTTCAGGAAATTGTCGATGCCGTTGGAACCTCGCAGAGCAATATTTCCCAACATCTCGCCATCCTCCGGGAAAAAGGCGTCTTGGTTACCCGCAAGGATGCGAATCGTGTCTTTTACCGTGTCGGTGATCAGCGCACGCTGCAGCTGGTCAGCATGATGCGTGAAGTGTTTTGTGGTGAAGGGAACTGAAATGGCCATGGATTTTATTAATCAAAATATTCTGCTTGTTGGCATTGTTGTGATCAGTGCGATGGGCCTGATTTGGCCGATGCTGCTTCGCCCGTCCGGCAAGGCGGTCAATCCCGGAGAGGCGACTTTGTTGATTAATCGCGAAAATGCGATTGTGCTGGATGTTCGGGAGCCTGATGAGTTTGCTGCTGGCCATATCCCTGATGCGGTGAATATCCCGGTTTCAAAATTGGCAGAGCGGATTCAGGAACTGGATAAATATCGGAACCGTCCGCTGGTGGTGTGTTGCCTGTCGGGCATGCGTGCCGGTCGTGCCTGTTCGGCGTTGAAAAAACAGGGTTTCGAGAATCTCAATAACCTTTCCGGCGGTATCGATGCCTGGATCGCTGCGAATTACCCGGTCAAAAAAGGCGGGAAATCGAAATGAGCGTTCAGGTGCTGATGTACACCACTGCAGTGTGTCCTTACTGCATTCGTGCCAAGCAATTGCTTTCGGCAAGGGGGGTGACGGTGATCGAAGAGGTCCGAGTGGATCTTGATCCCGTTCGGCGTGATGAAATGATGCAGAAAACAGGGCGGCGTACCGTGCCGCAAATATTCATAGGTGAGACGCACGTAGGCGGTTGCGACGACTTGATGGCACTTGATGCGGCCGGCGAGTTGCAAGCCTTGCTGGCGGCCGGGGCCTGATCAAATTTCTTAGAGAAAGAGAACCATGGAACAAAACGAACAACCCGTTTTCGGTATCGAAAAGCTTTACGTCAAGGACCTCTCTGTTGAAGTCCCGAATGCCCCGGAAATTTTCCTGGAGCAAGACGCGCCGCAAGTCGGAATTCAATTGAATACCTCCGGTCGCGGTGTGGGTGAGGGCGTATTTGAAGTGGTGCTGACGGTAACCGTGACAGCAACGATCGGCGAAAAGACCGTGTTCCTGGTCGAGGTGGGTCAGGCGGGTATTTTCCGTATCGTCAATGTGCCTGAAGACCAGTTGGAGCCCTTGGTGGCGATTGCCTGCCCGAACGTGCTATTCCCCTTTGCTCGCGAAACCGTGTCTGATGCGGTGGTTCGTGCCGGTTTCCAGCCGATTGTTCTGCAGCCGGTAAATTTTGAAGCAATGTATATGCAGCGTATGCAGGAGCAGCATGCTGCTTCTGAAGCGCCTCTGCAGTAAAGTCGCATGATGCGCCGTACGCTGCTTCTCGCGCTGAGCGTGCTGCTCCCGGTGACGCCAGCCTTGGCTGCTGACTACCGTTCGGTGAGTGATGCAGCGGCGGTGCTTTACGATGCGCCTTCCCAGAAGGCAAAGAAGTTGTATCTGATTCGTGCTCAGACGCCGGTTGAGTTGGTGGTCAAGCTCGACCGCTGGATAAAAGTGCGCGACGCAGAGGGTTCTCTGGCCTGGATCGAGGCGTCGCAACTCGCCGAGCGACGCACCGTGATTGTCACTGCCAATACCGCTGAATTGCGTCAGGCGGATCAAGACAGTTCGGTCGTGTTGTTGCAATTGGCAAAGTGGGTGGTGCTGGATTTTGTTGCTCAGGCAGCACCGGGCTGGGTCAAAGTGAAGCATGCGGATGGCGCTACCGGCTTTGTCCGTTCAACTCAGATTTGGGGCCTATGAATATCACGCTGTTGGGTGCAGGTGCCTGGGGCACGGCGCTTTCCATTGCTTTTGCCGGTGAGCATCAGGTAACACTCTGGTCTCGAGAAGAGGATGTTGCGGTCGACCTGCGTGAAAACCGTAAAAACAGTCGCTTTTTCCCGGGGTTCACGCTGCCTGCATCTGTGCTGGTTGAGACGGATTTTGCCAAGGCGGTTGCTGCGGCAGAACTCTTGATCGTTGCGACACCGATAGCCGGATTGCGACCGACGGCCGAGTCCCTGAAATTATTGAGCTGCGATCTCCCCTTGCTTTGGGTGTGCAAGGGCTTTGAGGCCGGTAGCGGTAAGTTGCC
>CALAGF010000175.1 GCA_937892345.1 uncultured Rhodocyclaceae bacterium
ACATCCACAGGAAGCGCGGGCTGTAGGCGCGGCCGCACATGCCGTAGTTGCCGGCACCGAACGAGCCGCCGATAACCACGGTGAATTTCGGCACCTTGGCGGTGGCGACGGCGGTGACCATCTTGGCGCCGTCGCGGGCGATGCCGCCGTTTTCGTATTTGCGGCCGACCATGAAGCCGGTGATGTTCTGCAGGAAAACGAGCGGAATGCCCCGCTGGGCGCAGAGTTCGATGAAATGCGCGCCTTTCAGCGCCGATTCGCTGAACAAAATGCCGTTGTTGGCGACGATGCCGACCGGGTAGCCGTAGATGCGGGCGAAGCCGCAGACCAGCGTGGTGCCGTAGCGCGCCTTGAATTCGTCAAAGTCCGAGCCATCGACGATGCGGGCGATGATTTCGCGCACGTCGAAGGGCTTTTTCGTGTCGGTCGGGATCACCCCATACAGCTCGTCGGCGGCGTAGGCCGGAGCGCTGGGTACGGTCAAGGTGACCGGTGGGGCCTTTTTCCAGTTCAAATCCTTGACGATGCGGCGGGCGATGGCCAGCGCGTGTGCATCGTTCTCGGCCAGATGATCAACGACACCGGAAATGCGCGTATGGACGTCGGCGCCGCCGAGGTCTTCGGCGGAAACGACTTCACCCGTGGCTGCTTTCACCAGCGGTGGGCCGCCCAAGAAGATCGTGCCCTGATTCTTGACGATGATCGACTCGTCGCACATGGCCGGCACGTAGGCGCCGCCGGCCGTGCACGAACCCATGACGGCGGCGATCTGCGGGATGCCTTGCGCCGAGAGGTTGGCTTGGTTGAAGAAGATGCGGCCGAAATGTTCCTTGTCCGGGAAAACTTCGTCCTGCATGGGCAGGAAGGCGCCGCCGGAATCGACCAGATAGACGCAGGGCAGGCGGTTTTCGAGTGCGATTTCCTGCGCGCGCAGGTGCTTTTTCACGGTCAACGGGTAATAGGTGCCGCCTTTCACCGTCGCATCATTGGCGACGATCATGCACTCGACACCTTCGACCCGGCCAATGCCGGCGATCACCGACGCGGCGGGAACGTCGCCGCCATACATGCCATAGGCGGCAAACTGGCCGATTTCGAGGAAGGGCGTGCCGGGGTCGAGCAGGGCGTTGACCCGTTCGCGCGGCAGCAGCTTGCCACGGGCCAGATGCTTCTGCCGCGCAGCTTCCGGGCCGCCGAGCGCGATTTTTTCGACCTTCTCGTGCAGGTCGGCAACCACCGTGCGCATGGCGGTCGCGTTGGCTTGAAAATCGGCCGAACGCGGATTGAGTTGGGTTTTCAGGATGGTCATGTCTCCTCGCTTCTTTTATGTGTGCGTTACCTGAATGGGATGGTGGAACGGGCTACAACTGTTTTTCCTCTTTCAGCCACTTGCTGACCGGTTCGGGTCGATAGGCTGCCATCTGCGCCAGCAGACGGGTGATTTCGGTGTCGGCCAGCGCCATGGCCCGGTTCTGCGGGCGCAGGAAACCTTCGTCCACGGCCTGGTTGAACATCGCCAGCAGCGGGTCGTAAAAACCCTTCACGTTGAGCAGGCCCATGGGTTTCACGTGAAACCCGAGTTGGCCCCAGGTGAGGATTTCGCAGAATTCCTCGAAGGTGCCGAAACCGCCGGGCAGCGCGATGAAACCGTCGGACAACTCGGCCATGCGCGCCTTGCGCGTGTGCATCGAATCAACGACCTCGATGTGCGTCAGCGTTCGGTGATCGACGGGACGCCCCGCGACTTCCTTGCCCATCAGCGCTTCCGGAATGACGCCGATGACGGTGCCGCCCGCTTCCAGGCAGGCATCGGCGACGGCGCCCATCAGGCCGATATTGCCGGCGCCGTACACCAGCTCGATCTTGCGTTCTGCCAGCAGGCGACCGGTTTTTTCGGCTTCGGCGCGGTAGACCGGAGAAAAGCCGGCATTGGCGCCGCAAAAGACGCAGAGACGCTTGAAACTCATGTCAGAAGCCACCGTTCGCGAGCCAATGCTCGATCTGCGGCAGACGGTCGGCGCCGAAGAAGTGCTCGCCGTCGATGATCACGTGCGGCGAACCAAAGACGCCGGCCGCGATTGCGGTGTCGACTTCCTGTTTGAGCCGCTCCTTGATTTCCGGCAATTGCAGCGCGTTTTCAAGGGTGCTGCGGTCAACACCCAGTTGGGACGCTATTTCAAGTACGGCGTCGGGGGCGGAAATGTCGATGTTGTCGACAAACAGGGCGCGATAGGCGGCGTGGGCAAATTGTCTGGCCAGCGCGCAGTCCTGGCCAGCCAGCCAGTAATAGGCGCGGGCGGCCTGCTGGGTGGCCAGCGGAAACTTGTCCGGATGGCGGTAAGGCATGCCCATGAAGCGTGCCGAGCGCGCAAAGTCATTGACCGAGTAGCGGGCCTTGGCCTCGTTTTGCAGGGTGAGTGGTGCGCTGCCGGTGGCCTTGAACACGATGCCGAGCAGGATCGGATGCCAGCGCACCTGGCGGCCGAAGCGCGCAGCCAGATCGTCGATCTTCCCGCTCAGCAGGTAGCCGTAAGGGCTGGAAAAATCGAAATAGAAATCAATGGGTTCTGGCATGTATTTGTCTCGCTCTATTTATCTTGATGGGATCAATGGGCGGATTTGCTCGAAGTTCGACGAACATATACAACCTTGCTGTTACTGCCGGATGTTGAGCGTTCTTCGACCGTGAAAACGTGTGGTTTGGATTTGACCAAATCGCTCAATTTTTTGAAGCCATAGAGTCGGGGGTCAAAATCAGGTTGTAGCTTCGTCAGGTAGCTACCGAAAGCTGCCAGATTCGCCCAACCATCGTCATCTTCGGCATGAGCAAGCGCTTGCACAACGAACTGGATAGGCAGTGGTTTCTTGGCTGTAGTGCCCTTGGCTGGAATTGACGCCGATTGAGTAATTTGAGTGTCAAGTCTCTCAGCGGGTGAAGGCTTTGAGGGCTCTCCTACTTCGACCGCAGGAAGCGAGCGCAGTATCTCTGTGAAAATGAATTTGTGGCAGGCATTGCGGAAAGCATCAGGCGTTTTCTCTTCCCCAAAGCCTAGAACTGTTAGTCCTTCTTCACGGATACGTAGTGCGAGCCCCGTGAAGTCGCTATCGCTTGAGACAAGACAAAATCCATCGAACCGACGGGTATATAGCAAATCCATCGCATCGATAATCATCGTGCTGTCTGTCGCATTCTTTCCCGTGGTGTAAGCGAATTGCTGTACCGGCTTGATCGCATGCTGGTTCAGAACTTTTTTCCATTGGGAACTGTTTGGCGAAGTGAAGTCGCCATAAATACGTTTGACTGTTGCCTCGCCAAAACGAGCGATCTCTGCCAGCAAACCCTCGATTACAGCTGCTTGCGCGTTGTCTGCGTCAATCAATACAGCGAGTCGGCGGGGCGAGAGTTCGTTCGCTTCGTATTTGGCCATTGGTTTTCCAAGGTGTGCGGAAGGTGCTAGGGATGGTGCTAGGGATGGTGAATTGGTGCTAAGTCTCCAGTTCTATTGCCTTACTCGGCGGCAATCGCGCGACCGATGACCAGTCGCTGGATGTCGTTGGCCCCTTCGTAGATCTGCGTGATGCGCACGTCGCGGGCGATGCGTTCGACGGCGGTTTCATCGGTGTAGCCGCAGCCGCCGTGAATCTGGATGGCGGCAGAGCAAACCCGCTCGGCCATTTCGGAGGCAAACATCTTGGCCATCGAGGCTTCGGTCAGGCAGGGCTTGCCGGCATCCTTGAGCGTGGCGGCGCGCCAGACCATCAGGCGGGCGGCATCGATTTGCGTCGCCATGTCGGCCAGCCGGAAATTGACAGCCTGATGCTCGATGATCGGCTGCCCGAAGGTCACGCGCTCCTTGGCGTAGGCGACCGAGGCTTCAAAGGCGGCGCGGGCCATGCCGACCGATTGCGCAGCAATACCGATGCGACCGGCTTCCAGATTGGAGAGGGCGATCTTGTAGCCTTCGCCTTCCTTGCCCAGCAGCGCACTGGCCGGGACGCGGCAGTTGTCGAACACGATTTGCGCGGTGTCCGAGGCATGCTGGCCCATCTTGCGTTCGATACGGGCGACGGTGTAACCGGGTGTCGCAGTCGGAACGAGGAAGCAGGAAATGCCCTTCTTGCCCGCGGCCTTGTCGGTGACGGCAAAGACGATGGCGACATCGGCGTGCTTGCCGGTGGTGATGTAGTGCTTGACGCCATTGAGGATGAAATCCTCGCCATCTCGATCAGCACGCGTGGTGATGGCAGCGGCGTCGGAGCCGGTGTGCGGTTCGGTCAGGCAGAAGCAGCCGAGTTTTTCGCCGCGGGCCAGCGGTTTCAGCCAGGTTTCCTTCTGGGCATCGGTGCCGTACTTGTTGGTGATGCCGCAGGCCAGCGAGTTCTGCACCGAAACGATGGTTGAGGTCGCGCCGTCACCCGCGGCAATTTCTTCCAGCGTCAGCACCAGTGACATGTAATCCATGCCGGCGCCGCCCCATTCGTCGGGAACAACCATGCCCAATGCGCCGAGTTCGCCCAGTTCCTTCAAGGCTTCGGCCGGGAAGGTGTGTTCGCGGTCCCATTCAGCCGCAAAGGGGGCGAGGCGCTCTTGTGCAAAGGCGCGCATGGTGTCGCGGATCATTTCCTGTTCAGCGGTCAAAATCATGATGCAGTCTCCTGAAGTGCTTGTTGTCGTGTGGTCAGCCAGACGCCGCCAATGACCAGCAGACCGCCCAGCAAAACGGCCAGACCCAGCCGTTCGCCAAGGAGGATTGCGGCTTGCATGACAGCAAAAACCGGGACCAGGTTGATGAAAATCGAGGCATGACCGGCGCCAATCCGATGCACGGCGTCGGTGAACCAGGTGTAGGCGAGGGCGGTGCCGAATATCGCCAGAAAAGCCATGCTGCTCCATACCCGCCATGACCAGTCGGCCGGCTGGATGTCGCCCTGCAGCAGTGCCGCAATGCCCAGCAAGAGCGCACCGCTGAAACTGGCGTAGAGCGTGGTCGCCAAGGGTGAAAAATGCTGCGTGGCTTGCCAGCCGATCAAGGTGTAGGCGGCCCAACTCAGCACGCAGCCCAGAATCAGCCATTCGCCCAAGCCGATGTCGCCGCTGAGCAGGGCCAGCGGGTCGCCGTTGCCGATCACGGTCAGGCAGCCCAGGGTGGCAATCAGGCTGCCGGCGGCCTTGGTCATGTTCATCCGCTCACGGCCGCTGAGCCAGGCCAGTACGACGATCACCACCGGATTGAGGGCGACGACCAGCGCACCGCGCCCGGCCGTAATGCGTTGCAGGCCAAAAAAGAAACACAGGCCGTAAAGAAAAATGCCGAAAAAACCCAAAGCCCAGACCAGCCCCCATTCACGCCGGCCTTGCGGCAGCGGAATCGCACCTTCGCCGATCAACAGCATGACAGCGACCACCAGGCCGGCCAGCACAAAGCGCAGTGAGGCGACGGCCAGCGGGGCCGTCAGCTCCTGCGCAATGACGCGACCGGCAATCCAGGTGCCGCCCCACATGAACATGGCTGTGACCAGTTTGGCGTAGGTGAAGGACAGGGCTTGTTGGGGCAATTACAGCATTTCCACCGCGAGGGCCGTGGCTTCGCCGCCACCGATACACAAGGAAGCCACGCCGCGTTTCAGGCCGTATTTTTTCAGGGCGCCGAGCAGGGTCACCACGATACGGGCGCCGGATGCGCCAATCGGGTGGCCCAAGGCACAGGCGCCGCCGTGAATGTTGACCTTGGCTGGATCGAGTTTCATATCATGCAGCGCGGCCATGGTGACCACGGCAAAGGCTTCATTGATTTCGTAGAGATCGACGCTTGCTGCGGTCCACCCGGTTTTGGCGAACAATTTCTCCATGGCACCGACCGGCGCCGACGGGAACAGTGCCGGCACGCCGGCATGCGTGGTGTGGCCGACAATACGGGCGAGCGGGTTCAGGCCAAGGGCGGCCGCCTGCGATTCGCGCATCAACACCATGGCGGCGGCGCCATCGGAAATGGAGGAGGAATTGGCCGGGGTGACCGTGCCGTCCTTCTTGAATGCGGGTTTCAAAGTCGGGATTTTTTCGATGTTGACCGCAAACGGACCTTCGTCCTTGGCAATCACGACATCGCCTTTGCGCCCACTGACCGTGACCGGGGCGATTTCCCAGTCGAAGCTGCCGTTGTTGCTGGCCTCGATGGCGCGGGTAGTCGAGCGGACGGCGAATTCATCCTGCGCTTCGCGGGTGAAGCCGTAAGTGGTCGCACACTCTTCGGCAAACGTCCCCATCAGGCGGCCGCGGGTTTCCTTGCTGTAGGCGTCTTCCAGACCATCCATGAACATGTGGTCGAACATTTGGCCATGACCCAGACGATAGCCCCCGCGTGCCTTGGGCAACAGGTAAGGCGCATTGGTCATCGACTCCATGCCGCCCACTACGGCAGCACCGTAGGAGCCGGCCAGAATGCCGTCGTGGCCGAGCATGGTGGCCTTCATGGCCGAGCCGCAGACCTTGTGGATGGTGGCGCAGCCGGCCGATAACGGCAGGCCGGCCTGCAAGGCCGCCTGGCGGGCCGGGGCTTGTCCCTGACCGGCTTGCAGCACGCAGCCCATCAGTACCTCTTCGATGCGCTGGGCGTCGATGCCGGCGCGCTCGACGGCAGCCTTGATGGCGACCGCACCAAGGTTGGCAGCGGTGAGGCCGGCAAAGCCGCCCTGAAAACTGCCCATCGCGGTGCGGGCGGCGGAAACGATCACAATCGGGTCATTCATGCTGATTTCTCCTGAGTGGTTTTATTCTCCGTCCAGCGCCTTGAGTGCGGCGTCGTAACGGGTGGGAAGGTCTTCCTGGCAGTCGACAGTAATGCCCAGGTCGTGGATCAAGCCGTCCTTCAGGCCGTAGATCCAACCGTGGATGGTCAGTTGCTGGTGACGTTTCCAGGCATCCTGAACGACGGGGTTATGGCAGACATTGACGACTTGTTCGAGTACGTTCAGTTCGCACAGGCGGTCATGGCGTTTTTCTTCCGGCAGGCTGTCGACCGCAGCAAGGTGCTTGTTATGCACGTCGTGCACGTGGCGCAGCCAGAGATCGACCACCCCGACACGGTCGCGGCGCAGTGCTGCGCCGACGCCACCGCAGCCATAGTGGCCGACGACCATGATGTGTTTCACTTTCAGCACATCAACGGCGTACTGGATCACCGACAGACAATTGAGATCGGTGTGGACCACCACGTTGGCCACGTTGCGGTGAACGAACACCTCACCGGGCAGCAGTCCGACGATCTGGTTGGCCGGTACGCGGGAGTCGGAACAGCCGATCCACAGAAATTCCGGGGTCTGCAGTTGGGACAGCTTGTTGAAATAGGTCGGGTCCACTTCCTGCATGCGTTGCGCCCAGGCGCGGTTGAAGTCGAAGAGGTGCGACAGGTTTTCGCTGCGGATCTCTTCTTCCGACCAGTTTTCCAGATCCAGCGCCAGGAACATTGTGCCTTCGATGGGGGTCTGGTAATAGTTGGGCGCTTCGGTAAAACCGAGTTCGCGGTAGAGCTTTACCGCCATGCGCATGTTGGGCAAGGTGTCGATCATCAGCTTGCGATAGCCGATGTCCTTGGCTGCCTTGATCGCGGCGACCGCCAGACGGGCGCCAACCCCTTGGCCACGGGCTTCCGGTGACACGTAGAGGCGTTTCATTTCGCAGACGCCTTCGCTGTCCGGCAGCGGCCGAACGCCAACGCAGCCTGCCGGTCGACCGTCGATTTCGGCAAAAAACAGCCGCCCTTGCGGCGCCGAGTAGGCGCCGGGCAAGGAGGCCATTTCCTGGTCAAAATTCTGATACGACAAATCCACGCCCAGCCAGGCCGCGTAATTGCGGAAATACTGGCGGACCTGCTCAATGGCTTCGGTATCGTTGGCAGTAAGGGTGCGCAGGGTAACTGTCATGCTGAAGGGCTCCTGTTGCGATACTCCCGTCCGCGAGTATCGGCGGGAGCGTGTTTATTTAGTGGCCTGATCCGGAACGGGGTGCTCGAGAGGGCCGTTCGCCATTCTACCTTTGCTGCAATGCATCATCGTGTCTCCGCCATCAGTTCGCGGCCGATCAGCATGCGGCGGATTTCCGAGGTGCCGGCGCCGATTTCATACAGTTTGGCATCGCGCCACAGGCGGCCGGTCGGGTATTCGTTGGTGTAACCGACGCCGCCCAGGGTCTGGATGGCTTCGCCGGCCATCCAGGTTGCCTTTTCCGCGGAATAAAGAATGGCGCCGGCGGCATCCTTGCGCAGGGTACGCGCATGGTCGGTAGCATCGCAGGCGCGGCCGACGGCATACACATAGGCACGCGTTGCCTGCCAGGTTGAATAGAGGTCGGCGACCTTGCCCTGCATCAGCTGGAATTCGCCGATGGCCTGACCAAACTGCTTGCGCTCGTGCAGGTAAGGCACGACCACATCCATGCAGGCGGCCATGATGCCGAGGGGGCCGCCGCAGAGCACGGCGCGTTCGTAGTCGAGGCCGGACATCAGCACCTTGGTGCCGTTGCCGACGCCGCCCAGCACGTTCTCTTCCGGCACTTCGACATCGTCAAAGAAGAGGGGGAAAGTGTTGGAGCCGCGCATGCCCAGTTTGTCGAGATGGGTGCCGTGGGTGAACCCCTTCATGCCCTTTTCGACGATGAAGGCGGTCATGCCCTTGGCGCCGGCATCGATGTCGGTTTTGGCATAGACCACCAGGGTGTCGGCGTCGCCGCCGTTGGTGATCCACATCTTGGCGCCGTTGAGGACGTAGCGGTCGCCCTTCTTGTCGGCGCGCAGCTTCATCGAAACCACGTCGGAGCCGGCATTGGGTTCGGACATGGCCAGTGCACCCACATGCTCGCCGGAAATCAGCTTGGGCAGGTATTTTTGGCGCTGGGCTTCGTTACCGTTGCGGCGAATCTGGTTTACGCACAAATTGGAGTGTGCACCGTAGGAAAGCCCTACCGAGGCCGAGGCGCGCGAGATTTCTTCGAGTGCAACGATGTGCGCGAGATAGCCCATGTTGGTGCCGCCGTACTCCTCGCCGGCGGTCATGCCGAGCAGGCCCATGTCGCCGAATTTTTTCCACAAATCGGCGGGAAATTCGTTAACGCGGTCAATTTCCGCGGCACGCGGTGCAATTTCGGCGTCGGCAAAGGCCTTCACCGCATCGCGCAGCAGGTTGATGTCTTCGCCGAGGCCGAAGTCGAGGCTGGGAATATTCATGGGTTTTGTCTCCGTTTATTTTTCGGTTTTTCCATGCATGACCATGATGGTCTGCTGCATGAGTGCACAAAGGGTCTCTTTTCCACCGTTGACCGCAATCACCTCCGCCTGAGTGACGATCAGGGTTTTGCCGGGACGGACCACCTTGCCGCGGGCGATCAGTTTTTCGCCATCGGCCGGGGCAACGAGGTTCATCTTGTATTCCACGGTCAACACCGATGCCGAGGCAGGAACCAGCGTCATTGCCGCATAGCCGGCGGCGGAATCGGCAATCATCCCGACCACGCCGCCATGAACGAAACCATGCTGCTGCTCGACGCCCGTCCAGTGGGGCAAGTGAATTTCCGTACAACCGGCCTCGACGAGCGGCATCGTGGCTTGAATCAACTGCATGGCGTTCTGACGTTCGAAACTGCTGCGAACGCGTTCGGCAAACTGCGGGTCATCAATGCGAAGGCTCATGGCGAATTCCAGTGAGGTGGGTGTAGCGGGATTGTATTGACGTTTACGTAAACGTCAACATGGGGGCAAAAAAATCATTCGGGCTGGCGACGCGCGAGTTCATCGCGGCACAGGGTTTCAAACTGGCCGATTTCGCCGAGCATGGCTTCGATGTCCTCGCGTTGCTGTTCCAGCGCCGCGCGCCGTTTCTCCATGATGCGCAGGCATTCGAGCAACTGTGAGCTTTCGTCTTCGGTCGACGCGTACATCCCGATCAAATCCTTGATCTCGGCAAGGCTCAGGCCCAGGCGCTTGCCGCGCAGGGCCATTTTCAGCCGGGCGCGGTCGCGGCGGGTGAAAATGCGCTTTTGCCCTTCCCGCTGCGGCGACAGGATGCCTTGATCTTCCCAAAAGCGGATAGTGCGCGGCGTGATACCGAACTCGCGGGCGAGATCGGAAATCGCAAAGGTGGGGGCCGTCTGGCTCAGGGTGTCTTCGGTCATGGCGAAGCAGTTAAGCAGATGGCCGCGCTTTTTTCAATCCGCTTCCGTATGGTAATTTGCCAGTCCGTCTTTCGGAACGCCCTTATGTCTCTCCATTACCCTCATGCCAGTCCGCCGCTTGCCGGTGAAACGATTGAAGTCGCGCCCGGTGTTTTCTGGCTGCGGATGCCCCTGCCGTTTCAACTGGATCACATAAATCTCTGGCTGCTGCGTGATGGCAGCGGCTGGGTGATCATCGACACCGGCTTTCCGGACGATGGCGTCCGTGCCAGCTGGCAACAGTTGCTGGCACGCCTTGATGGACCGGTGAACCGCCTGATCGTCACCCATTTCCATCCCGATCACCTCGGCCTGGCCAGTTGGTTGATGGAAGAAACAGGCGCACCCTTGTGGATGACCAGCAGTGAGTTCCTCACCGCACATGTGGTGTGGAACGAAGTCGGTGGTCACGGCGCCCGTTTCATGGTCGAACAGTTCCGTCAGCATGGTCTGAATGCTGAGCAGCTGGCCAAGTTCGCGCTGCGTGGCTCGGGTTATCGCAAGGCCGTGCCGGCGTTGCCCGAACACTATGCGCGTCTGATGGCGGGGGATGTGCTTACGGTCGACGGGCGCAACTGGCAAATAATGATTGGCCATGGACATAGCCCGGAGCATATGGCGCTTTACTGTCCGGAACTCGACGTGTTAATTTCCGGTGACATGCTTTTGCCGAGAATTTCCACCAACATCAGCGTCTTTGCGGCAACCCCGGAGGCCGACGCATTGCGCTGGTATCTGACGTCTCTGGACGTGATGGCCAAGGAAATTCCGGAAAAGACCCTGGTGTTGCCGTCGCACGGTCTGCCTTTCGTTGGTGTTCAGCCGCGAGTGGCAGATTTGCATGCGCACCACGAAGATCGATTGCATGCACTGGAGAATAGCTGTGAACAAGCGCCAAAGAGCGCAGCCGAGTTGCTTGATGTCCTGTTCAATCGGGCACTCGATACGCACCAGACCATGTTCGCGATGGGCGAAGCAATCGCCCATCTGAACTACCTTGAACAAGCAGGTCGGTTGTCGCGCAGCATCGACGCCGACGGAGTGATTCGCTACACGCGCCGGCAATGTCCTGCCGACGTGCACTGACAGAGGGAGTTTGAAGATGTCGCAGCAAAACGAAAACCAGGGCATGAACCTGCCTGATCCGGCCGAAATGGCCAAAACCTATGCCGAAGTTGCCCAGCGTGCTTCGCGGGTGATCTCCCAGTACATGGAAAAGAAGGCCAAGGACGGCGTTGACGCACCGGCTGACGAGCTTGGCGTGGCCAAGGCCTTCATGGATCTGTCAGCCCGTCTGATGGCCAATCCGTACAAGCTGGCCCAGACCCAGATGAACATGATGTGGGACTACTTCTCCCTGTGGCAGGGTTCCATGATGAAGATGATGGGCATGCCGAACGGTGCCCCGGTGGCAGCCCCGAAAAAGGGTGACAACCGCTTCAAGGACGAGGACTGGGAACAGCATTTCCTGTTCGACTTCGTCAAGCAGTCCTATCTGATCGCTGCGCGCCACATTCATGACACCGTAGCGACGACCGACGGTCTGGACGACGCGACCCAGCAAAAAGTCAATTTCTTCACCCGTCAGTACATTGATGCCCTGTCGCCGTCCAACTTCGCGCTGACCAACCCGGAAGTCTTCCGCGAGACGGTCAAGAGCCACGGCCAGAACCTGATCAAGGGCCTGAACAACCTGTTGCATGATGTCGAAGCAGGCGATGGCCAGCTGCGCATCCGCATGACTGACACCTCGGCCTTCGAGATGGGCAAGAATGTGGCCACGACGCCGGGCAAGGTGGTCTTCCAGAACGAACTGTTCCAGCTGATCCAGTATGATCCGAAGACCCCGGACCAGTACAAGAAGCCCTTCCTGATCGTGCCGCCGTGGATCAACAAGTACTACATCCTCGACCTGCGCGAAAAGAACTCCATGGTCAACTGGGCCACCAGCCAGGGTCACACCACCTTCATCATGTCGTGGATCAACCCGGACGAGAAGCTGGCCAAAAAATCCTTCGAGAACTACCTCCTTGAAGGTTCGCTCGAAGCGATCAACCAGGTTTGTGCCCATACCGGTGAAGATAGCGTCAACCTGGCCGGCTACTGCCTGGGTGGCACGCTGACCATGACCACGCTGGCCTACATGACCGCCAAGAAGGACAAGCGTGCCAATTCTGCGACCTTCTTCACCACCATGCTGGATTTCTCCGAGCCGGGCGAACTGGGCATCTTCCTTGATGAAGGTGCAGTTTCCGGCCTGGAAAAGCGCATGCAGGAACGTGGCTATCTCGAAGGTACGGAAATGGCAGGCACCTTCAACATGCTGCGTGCCAACGACTTGATCTGGTCTTTCGTGGTCAATAACTACCTGATGGGCAAGGATCCGTTCCCGTTCGACCTGCTCTACTGGAACTCCGATTCGACCCGCATGCCGGCTGCAATGCACAGTTTCTACCTGCGCAACATGTATCTCGACAACAAGCTGAAGGATGCAGGCGGTATCACGCTGGATGGTGTCAAGATCGATATCAGCAAGGTCAAGACGCCGTGCTATTTCATCTCCACCATCGAAGACCACATCGCCCCGTGGAAGAGCACCTACATGGGTGCTCGCCTGCCGTCCGGCAAGACCAAGTTCGTGCTCGGCGGTTCCGGTCACATCGCCGGTATCGTCAATCCGCCGGCTGCCAACAAGTATGGCTTCTGGACCAATGACGCCACTGACGGCAAGCTGCCGGAAAGTCCGGATGAATTCCTGGCTGGCGCCACGCAGAACGCCGGCTCTTGGTGGACCCATTGGAACCAGTGGGTCACCAGCCTGCCGGGTGGTGATGCCAAGGTACCGGCCCGCGAGCCTGCTGCCGGCGCCTTGAAGGTTATCGAGGATGCACCGGGCGCCTACGTCAAATTCCGTCTGGATACGCAGAAAAAGTCTTGATCTGCTAAATGCAACAGCAAAGGGAGGCCGTGTGCCTCCCTTTTTTGTTTTTGCGAGTTTGCGTACCCCGCAAACCTCGTTAGACTGCAGCAATCGCGACTTTTGCACTGACCGATGTCTGCCAATTCCAGCGCCACCCGTCCGGAAATCGCACTGTCCGAAGGTCAGGTGCTGATTTCGCGCGCAGACCTTGCCGGTCGGATCAACTATGCAAATGCAGAACTGATTGAGGTTTCTGGTTACTCTGAAGCCGAGTTGATGGGGCAGCCGCACAAACTCCTGCGGCATCCGGACATGCCGGCTCAGGTTTTTGCCGATCTGTGGCGCGATATCCGGGCCGGACGCCCATGGATTGGTATCCTCCAGAATCGCTGCAAGGACGGGTCATCCTATTGGGTCGAGGCGCATGTTTCTCCGCTGCGCGAGGGCCGGGTTATCGTTGGCTATATCGCGATCAGGCGACCGGCGACGCAAGGGCAGATCGCGCGGGCGCGGGCCCTGTATGCCGAGATGCGTGCCGGCAGTTTGCGGCAGAACGCCTTCGTGCATGGGCAGCGCGCTGATAACAGCGCCTGGGGGCATCTGGTGCGTCGTTGGGCGGGGCTTTCGCTTACCTGGAAATTTCTCGTCTCTGCTCTTTCCGCCACGCTCTTGCTGCTGAGTCTCTTCGGCTCACTCCTGGGGTCACAGCTTTACGGATTGCTCGACCAGAATGACCGTTATCGATTGGCACACGATGTTGGTTTGTTGCGTACCGCGTTTGAGTCGGCATTTCAGCATGAGCTGGAGGACCTGACGGTTTCGGCGAACAGGATTGCCGTGGATGTGCGCGACACTATTGCGGTCAACCGTACTGGCGATGAAGTTCTTGATCGGCTGGATGAACGACTATCGCTCGAGGGTGGCAGCTACTTCATGTCGGGCAGCGAAGCGGGCTCCCGGGCAACGCTCTGGCGAGTGGGCAATGGGGTGCTGTTGCCATTGCGGGCCAGTCTGACCGATCAAATTGCCTTGCATGTGCGGGCTGCCACGGATAGTGAGCTACTGGCTGGGCTTGCAGCAGGCGAAGTGCGCCATAGTGTTCAGTTCAATCAAGGAAATTATTATTTGCTGCTCTTCCAGCCCTTGACCGATCCGCAGGGAAAAATACTCGGGGTGCTTGTCCTCTGCAGCGATCTTTCAGTGCGTTTCTCCTTCCTGATTGACCGGTTTCGTCATCTCGAACTCGGCGAAGGCGGCTACTACTATGTTCTTGATGCTCGACCCGGCCCGCAGTTCGGGCGCCTGATCATGCATCCTTTCAAGGAGGGTCGCAGCCTGGTCCAGTTGCCTGGTGCGAACGGCGGTAATGTCTTGCAGGACATGCGCCGCAAGGATAAAGGTTTGCTCAATTACCAGTGGATGAATGAGGAAGCGGGTGAAACCGTACCCCGGGAAAAACTGGTGGCCTATGAGAATGTGCCGGGCTTGCATTGGATTGTGGTTGGTGGCGCTGCCGTCAACCAGTTTTCTGCCCTCTCCAGTACGGTTGCGTCTATGGTGATCGGCGGCGTATTGACCATGGTCGTGGCGATCTTCCTGATTATTTTTGCGCTAGTGCGTCGCTTGGTGCTCACACCGATCCGTGAGGAGATCCTGCCCTGCTTCCAGGCGATTGCCGAGGGAGAGTATGCGACGCAACTTGATGTGCGTGGTCAGGATGAAATGTCTTCTTTGGTCCAGGGGCTGGAAAGTTTGCAAAATCGGCGTGCATTCGAGGCCTACCAGGCCGAGGCATTTGCTGTGATGCGCGAACAGGCCCAGCAGGCGGCTGAAGAACTCAGCCGCTCCCGGACCGAGTTTCTGGCCAATATGAGCCACGAAATCCGTACACCGATGAATGCAGTGATCGGCCTGACCTATTTGTTGCAACGTAGCGATCTGGGTGAGCGGGAACTCGAATACGTTCGCCGGATCGAGAGTTCGGGGCAGCTGTTGCTATCGATCATCAACGACATTCTCGATTTTTCCAAAATCGATGCTGACCGTCTGCTGCTGGAAAACCGCAGCTTCCGCCTTGATGACGTCCTGGAAAACCTGTCGGTCATGATGCGCCCGCGGGCTCAGGAAAAGCAGTTGTTGCTTGAATATGTCGTTGCGCCAGGCGTACCCGCCGAACTGTGCGGCGATCCCCTGCGCTTGACGCAGATATTGATCAATCTTGTCAGCAACGCGATCAAATTTACGGCGCGGGGGTCGGTGATCGTATTTGTCGCTCAGCAGGCTCGGCGAGATGAGCGGCTTGAGATCGAGTTTCGGGTGCAGGACACCGGGATCGGCATGTCGGCCGAACAGATCGAAAAGCTGTTCAAGCCTTTCTCCCAAGCAGACAGTTCAATGACCCGGCGCTTTGGGGGCACCGGGCTGGGGTTGGTGATCTGCAAGCGATTGATCGAGTTGATGGACGGTGAAATCTGGGTAGATAGCCAGGAGGCGGTCGGATCGACGTTTTCATTCAATATCTGGCTCGATAAGGTCACCGAAGCCAGCCAGGTGCCGATGCATCAAAAATCCAGGGTACTGGTTGTTGATGATCACGAATTGTCACGTTCGGTATTGGTCAGTTTGCTCACGAACCTCGGGCATGAAGCGATCAGCGTGGACTCGGGGGATGCTGCACTGGCCTTGTTGCTGGACCCGAATCAACCACCGGTCGACGAAGTGTTAACGGATCTTTTGATGCCGGGCATGGATGGCGTGGAACTCAACCGTCTGCTTAGGGCATCGGTACGCTATCCGCTCAAGATCGTACTGGTGACCACGGCAGATACCAGCGCGTCACCGGATGCGGAACGTTTGCAGGGATTCGATGCCGTGCTCGAAAAGCCGGTGACTGCACACAAGATCGGTGAAACGCTTGCGTATTTGAAGCGCGGCGGGTCTTTGCCTGCAACAGTGCGTCAGCCGATGGCTGCGGAAGCGGTGCTGGCTGGAATGAGTATCCTGGTTGCCGAGGATGTGCCGACTAACCAGCTGATTATTCGCGATTTGCTCGAATCGCTCGGTGCCACGGTGTATATCGCTGATCACGGAGAAGCGGCCTTGCGTAGCCTCAAGTCACTTGGAAGTCGCCTCGATCTGGTCCTGATGGACATTCAAATGCCGGTGATGGATGGTCTGGAGGCAACTCGCCAGATTCGTGCCGGGAATACTCGGGCAGATGTGCCCATCGTCGCACTGACTGCCAACGTGTTTCCGGAAGAGCGCGCACGGGCGACTGCGGCCGGCATGAATGATTTCCTGATCAAGCCGATTGAGCCGCAGCATTTGATTGAGGTTTTGCAGCGTTGGCGGCCTCGGCAGACGGGCCCGGCCGATGCGGAACACGGGCCGGCACCTGTCGCGGTCAACCGCAAGGACGAAGCATTTCCGGCATTGCCAGGCATCGATACGGTTGATGGCTTGCGCCGGATGATGAATCGCCAGCCGCTGTATGAAAAAGTGCTTCAGGACTTCTATCTGCGCTTCCAGGGTGAAACGGAGCGCATCCGTGAGGCGCTGGCGTCAGGAGACATGGAGAGTGCCATCCGGCGTGCGCATAGCTTGAAAGGCACGGGGGGAACAATAGGTGCCCGTCGTCTGGCAGAGTGTGCCAAAGCCGTCGAGTTCAGCTTGCGCGAGCAAACCCAGAACAGCGGGCATGAGGCGGCGCTGTGCGAGTTGGCATCCGCGCTGGACGAAGTCCTGGCCGGCATTGCTGACTGCTTCCCCGGACTGAGCCCGCTGCCGGCATGATCAAGCCGGCAACAGCCGATTTCAGGAACGGGCGAAGGGGAGGCGAGGCCAGTCGATGGCGTCCAGCATGTTTTTCACGATCAGCCCGAGTTCGGTGTCACCGGTAATTTCGAGTTCGCGGTTGAAAAACAAGGTGTCCGGGTCTTCCTGTCTTGCCAGTAGTTGCAAGTAGGCCGACAGATTGGCAGCAAAGGCCAGATCGGGCTCACGGTCCGGCGAAAACACCGGGCGAAACAAACCATCGCGGTAGGTATAGCTGGCCGCACCGCCGGTATCAAGCACGCGAACCAGGAAGAGTTTGTCCTCGAGTGCGGTCAACCCGTCTTCAGGCAGTAAATTCAGTTTCAGGGCGGCATTCAAACCGGCCACCAGCGCGAGTGCGTGCGGCCACTGAGGCAGTTTTCGGCCAATGTCTGCGACGAATGCCGGCAGACGGAATTTGGGTATGGTGATCTGGCTCATCTCAGGCTCCGGGAGCAACAGGGTCTTGTGCATGGTGATTGCGGATGCCGGCGTCGCCGAACCAGTAGCCATCCACCAGACCGCTGGTACTCCATTGTGCGGTATCGGTGCTTGCTGCAGCGCCGTCCCGGACAGCGGCGAAACTGGCGATGATATCGGCCATGTGGGCTGCTTGCGGGCTGAGTCGAACAACGTCGATACCCAAGGCGATCATGTCGGGCAATTCGTGCAGCAGGTTGTAGCTTTGCGCGGACATCGTCTGGATGCCATTGATGGTCAGGAAGTCCTGTCCTTCACGCGTTTTCAGTGTCAATCCTTCGGCGTGATCTAGGCATTTGAACTGACAGTCATCCTTGTTCAGGTCGTAGTGGCGTGCGGTGAAGCAGCGTGCTGAAAAGGCCAGCGGCAGTTTGCCGAATGCGAAGACCTCGGTTTCAACGCCGGGCGGCCGGTTTTGATGCAGCCTTGCAATCATCTGGCGCGTCCCTTCGAGCGGTGGTATCCAGCGTGTCATGCCGTAGCGGGCGTAAGTCGCAAGCGTGGCTTCGTTATAAATATTGAGATGAGGTCCGGCGACGAAATCCCGCCCGTTAACCAGGTTGACCGCACCAAGATCATTGACTTCAACTTTGCAACCGGCCTCGTCAATCAAGCGGCGCAGTGCCTTCAGATCACTTTCGGACTCCAGCAGCGCCTGGGCCGACACGACCACTTCCTTGCCGGCATCAGCCAGGTCGCGTGCCAGTCCGATCCAGTCGGCGGTGCGTAACAGCTGGCGACGCGAACACACGACTTCACCCACATAGATAATGTCGAGCGCCGGGTTTTCGGACATTTCGGCGTAGAAATCCATGACTTCGGCTTTGGGCCAGAAAAAAAGCAGGGGTCCGAGCGACAGTTTCATGCTTATCTCCAGGGGCGGTTATAGGCGCCCAGCGTTGCCTGGCTGCCTTCGGAGACCTTGGCGAGTTCGGCCTGCCATGCGGGTTTCACGTGAAACCGCTCGCTACCGTCGCGCAAGGCGTCCAGCGCGGCGCGCAGGGTGCGGGTGACCTGGGCAACATACGTGGGGCTGCGCTGGCGTCCCTCAACTTTGATTGCACGAACACCGATCTTGATGATTTCCGGGAGAATTTCGAGGACGTTGAGGCTGGTCGGTTCTTCAAGCGCGTAATACGTTTCTCCCTGTACATCGAAGCGGCCTTTGCACAAGGTTGGATAACCGGCAGGTTCATCATCGCGGAAACGGTCGATCAGGATGCCGTTCAGACGCGTTTCCATGGCGCCGGCTTGCTTGTCCCATTTCACGTATTTGGCCGGCGAGCAGGCGCCGACCGTGTTGGGCGACTCGCCACAGGCATAGGACGAAAGCCAGCAGCGACCTTCGTTCATCACGCACAGGCTGCCGAAGCCGAAAATCTCGATTTCCACGCTGGTGTGGCGGATGACATGCTCAACCTGAGCCAGCGTCAGAACCCGAGGCAGTACCGCACGTTTGATGGCGAATTCGCGCTGGCAGAAATTGATGGCCTCGTAACTGGTCGCAGAACCCTGAACCGAGAGATGCAGACGCTGCTCCGGGTGGCGATTGCGGGCGTAATCGAGGAGTCCGATATCCGCGAGGATAATTGCATCCACACCCTGGTCGACCGCAGCATCGACTGCCTTTTGCCAGTCCGCGACGCGTCCGGCCTGCGGGAAGGTGTTGATGGCCATCAACACCTCACGCCGCTTCCCGTGCGCATAACGAATGCCTTCACTCATCGTCTTGGCGTCGAAGTTGAGGCCGGCAAAGTTGCGGGCGTTGGTGTCGTTCTTGTAGCCGAGATACACCGCATCGGCGCCGTTGTCGACGGCAGCCTTGAGGGCGGGCAAACTGCCGGCCGGGCAAATCAGGTGGGGCAGGGAAGGCATGGCTCACTTCCGGTAGGTCAAGCGCAGGAGTATAGCCAGCGTTGCCGGCGGCCCATTGATCCGTGTCAAAAGCCTTTCCCGTGCTAGGATAATTATCCAGCACTTTTCTGCGGAGTGATTGCCATGTCGAGCCAGCGTGTTCTCGTCGTAGACGACGAGGCGCTCAACCTGATGTTGATCGAGAACTTTCTCGAGGATGAGAATCTCATCCTCGAAACCTATGGCGACCCGCTGGAGGCCTGGCAAAGGCTGCAGTCCAAAGACAGTGATTTTTCGCTGGTCATTCTGGATCGGATGATGCCCGGGCTTGATGGCCTGGAGTTGCTTCAACGCATCAAACGGGAAGCCCGTTTCGCCGATGTGCCGGTGATCATGCAGACGGCAGCTTCCGCTCCCGAACAGGTGCGCGAGGGACTGGAAGCCGGCGCGTATTACTACCTTACCAAGCCCTACGAACCTGAAGCACTGATTTCGATCGTGCGTGCCGCCTTGCGCGACCAGTCAGTACGTTCGCAACTGAGCAATCAGGCGACCCAGCTTGAAGCGTCGCAGCGCCATTTGTTGCTGGCCGAGTACGCTTTCGTGACGCTTGCCGATGTCAGCGTACTGGTGCCCGTGCTTTCCTCCTTGTGCCCCGAGCCTGATCGGGTTGCTCCCGGCTTGTCCGATTTGATGGTCAACGCCATCGAGCACGGGAATCTTGGCATCAGTTATCGCGAAAAGGCCTTGCTCAAATGGGAAGGTGACTGGGAAGGCGAAATTACTCGGCGGCTGGCCTTGCCGCAATTTGTCGGGCGCAAGGCGAAGATTCGGTTCGAGTTGGGTGAAAAGGAAATTACTTTTACCATTACAGATCAAGGCGAAGGTTTTGATTGGCGCAAATTCCTGGATTTTGATCCCGAACGCGCCTTTGATCCCAATGGCCGCGGGATCGCGATGGCAAGGCTGACCAGTTTTTCTTCATTGGCCTACGAGGGGGCCGGCAATGTGGTCGTGGCCAAGGTTTTGCTGCAGCCACCCGTTTCCGGGCTGGCCTAGCGATTTACGTAAGCGGGTTTGAAACCAAGCTCGCTGCGGATTCTTTCGGCGACCGGCTCGGCAGCCGCACGGCTGGCAAAGGGCCCTAGTTGCACTCGATGCAGCGCATCCGTCTTGATGATGTGCATCGGTCGATCCAGCCAGTTCAGTTCCCCGTTGAGGTGACGCTTCAGGTTGTCGGCGTTGTCTGCGCTGGAAAAAGCCCCCAGTTGCAGGTAGACCCCTGAAGCCAGGCTCAACTCCTGCGTCTCGGCAATCGGTGTGTTGATTCGGGCGACAGGGCGTAAAGGGGCTACGTGGTTCTTGTAACCCTCGCTGCCAGGCAAGATGGCCTCCACTTCGACGCGCGCACTGCCATTCTGGATGATCCCGAGTTTGTAGGCAGCGGTATAGGACAGGTCAATGATACGGTCTGCGTGGAAGGGGCCCCGGTCGATCACGCGCACGACAACCGCCTTCCCGTTCGCTGGGTTGCTGACCCTGACGTAAGAAGGCAGGGCCAGTGTCGGGTGTGCGGCGGTCATCGCAAACATGTCGTAAGGTTCGCCGATGGATGTCTTCTGGCCATGAAATTTGCGGCCGTACCAACTGGCGGTACCAGCGGCCTTGTAAGGTCGGATTGAGGTGTGGGGGACGTATTGGCGCCCAAAAACTTCGTAGGGCTTGAGCGCAGGCTTGTGCAGGGGTTCGTATTGCGGCTCTGCATCTGGAATGCTTTCCAGGTCGACCGGAATATCATCTGCCGGACCGTCATCCTTGTAGTAGCCCCCCCCTTTGCGGGGGACTGGCTTTTGAATCGGCTCTGCCGGGCGTTGCGGGACAGCTTCCGGTCGCTGCCCATCGCTGGCCGAGCGCTCCGGCACGGAGCCGCAGCCCGCAAGCCACAGGGAGAGCAGGGTGATCGGGATGGCGATAGCGTGTTTCATTTTTTGACCAGCATGCGATGGGTCTGAATGCTCATAAGGATACCGACGCCGAGCATCAGGGTCAGCAAGGCGGTTCCCCCGTAGCTGATGAAGGGAAGCGGGACGCCGACTACGGGCAAAATGCCGGAAACCATCCCCATGTTCACGAAGGCGTAAATGAAAAACACCAGGGTGATTGATCCTGCCAGCAAGCGTGAAAATAGCGTGGGCGCAGCGGCAGCAATCATCAGACCGCGGCCGATCAGCAGGGTGAACAAGATCAGCAGGATACCGTTCCCCAAGAGGCCCCACTCTTCCGAGAAGACGGCGAAAATGAAGTCGGTATGCTTTTCTGGGATGAATTCGAGGTGAGTCTGACTCCCCTTGAGCCAGCCCTTACCGAGTCCGCCACCCGAGCCGATGGCGATGGTCGACTGGATGATGTGATAGCCGGCGCCCAGTGGATCCGACGTTGGGTCGATCAGGGTCATTACCCGGCGGCGCTGGTAATCATGCATCATGTTCCAGGCAAAAGGCAGGGCTGCGCCTCCCGCCGCAGCCAGCCCGAACATGACTTTCCAGGGCAGACCGGCAAAAAAAATGACAAAAAACCCGGCGGCGCTGACCAGCAATGCAGTGCCGAGATCGGGCTGACGCAGAATCAGCAGGACAGGAATGACCAGAATCACTGCGGCGGCGACAAAATGTTTTGCCCGCAGCATGGACTCGTGTTTTTGAAAGTACCATGCCAGCATCAAGGGCATGGCAATCTTCATGATTTCGGAAGGTTGAATCCGAACAAAACCCAGAGACAGCCAGCGTCTGGAACCATTCACCACAATCCCGAACAAGGCCACGCCGAGTAGCAGCACAACACCCAGCAGGTAGAGCGGCACAGCAAAACGCATCAGGCTTTGGGGCGGGGTTCTGGCAATCGTCAGCATGACAACGAAGGAAACGGCCATGTTGATGATCTGCTTGTCGAGCTTCTGAAAACCATCGCTGGAAGTCGCTGAAAAGACGGTCAGCAAGCCGATTCCCATCAGTGCCAGCACGATGAACAGCAGTGGCATGTCGAGATGGGCGCCAATGGCATGAATGGCGCGCTTAATGAGCTTCATCTGGCGTTCCTTCAACGAGTTGTTCTTCAGTCTCGTCAACTTCGGCTTCCGGGGCCGGGCCACCCGGTTTTTTGCCGGTCAGGTAATAGTCGAAGACCTGACGTGCGATCGGTGCCGCGGACTGGGCACCAAAGCCGCCATTTTCCACCATGACTGCCAGTACGATCCTCGGGTTTTCTGCCGGCGCAAAGGCGATATACCAGGAGTGGTCGCGCAAACGCTCCTTCAGTTGCCCTGAAACATATTTCTGACCGCTTTTAAGGCTGAAAACCTGGGCCGTGCCGGTTTTACCGCCCGAGGTATAGGGGGCGCCGGCAAAGACCCTGGCAGAGGTACCTTCCGTAGCAACACCGGTCATCGCCCGCCGGATGATTTCAACATGCTCAGGCTTGAGCGGGACCTGGCGGATGGGTTCGGGCTCGACAATCCGTTTTTCGTTGGTCGTCGGGTTGGTAATCGTGTTCACCAGATGTGGACGAAATACCTTGCCGAAATTGAGGATATTGGACAGCGCGTGTGCCATCTGCAGCGTGGAATAGGCGTTGTAGCCCTGTCCGATACCGACCGAGATGGTTTCTCCGGAATACCATTTCTGCTGTTCCTTGCGTTTGAAACGGCGCTGCTTCCATTCAGGGGAAGGCAGAATGCCGCTGGCTTCGCCGGGGATATCGATTTCGGTTTTTCGCCCCAGTCCGAGTTCGGTCATGAAACGGGCAATATTATCGATACCCATGTCGTTGGCCAGCGTGTAGTAATAGGTGTTGCAGGAGACTACGATCGATTTGTGCATATCGACCGGTCCGTGTCCGCCAACCTTGTCATCCATGAAGCGTCGATTGCCGAAATTGAAAAAACCGGGATCGGCAATCGTCTGGCCGGGGGTGCGCTTGCCCAGTGTGAGGGCCCCCAACGCCATCAATGGTTTGAAGGTGGAGCCGGGCGGATGCGTACTGTAGATGGCACGGTTCAGCATCGGCTTGTCGATGTTGTTGTTCAGTTCATCCCAGTCATCAAAGCGAATCCCGTCAACGAAAAGGCTGGGATCGAACGAGGGGGATGAAACCAGGGCAAGCACGGCACCTGTGGTCGGGTCAATTGCGGTCAAAGAACCTCGTCGACCGCCGAAAGCCCCTTCGGCAACCGCTTGCAGTTTCGCATCCAGTGTCAGCGTCAGGTTGTTTCCGGGAATGGGGGGGGTGTGGGAAAGTACCCGGATTCCCCGTCCCCCGGCATCGACTTCAACCTGTTCGTGGCCTGCGGTGCCGTGCAGCTCAAATTCGTAATTGGCCTCGAGGCCGGATTTGCCAATGTGTTCCGTGCCCTTGTAATTCGCTTCTTCGCCGCGCTCGGCGATGATTTCCTTGTCGCGGGTGTTGATCCGGCTGATGTAACCGATGGCGTGTGCTGCCAGCGTACCTTCCGGATATTGCCGGAACAGCCGTGCCTTGACCTCGACGCCGGGAAAGCGATAACGATTGGCCGCAAAACGGGCCACTTCACGGTCGGTCAGGCGTGTCCGGATGGGAATGGACTCGAAATTTCGCGACTCTTCGAGCAGCCGCTTGAATCGCTTGCGGTCCTTGGCCTGAATTTCGACGATTTCGGCCAAGCCATCGATGGTTTTTTCCAGTCCCAGAGTTTTCGAAGGGGTGATTTCAAGGGTGAAGGCAGAATAGTTTCTCGCCAGGATGACGCCATTCCGATCAACGATGTTGCCCCGATTCGGGGTGATCGGCACCAGCGAGATACGATTGCTTTCTGCTCGCGTCGTGTAGTAGTCATGCTGAATGACTTGCAGATAAACGAAGCGTGCGAAAAGCACGATGAGCATCAGTAATACGAAAGAGCCGGCAACCAGAATGCGGTTCCGGAAACGATCGATATCCGGTTCGGTAGGGTAAAAGTTGCTCATCCGGCTCGTGTCCTAGAGCGGACGATTGTCATCCCGGCTGACCGGCTGATATTGCGGGAGCAGCAACAGAAAGGTTGCCGGAATCCATAATGTGGCTGCGATCAGGGGGCTCAGCAGGTAGGACCAGCCCGGAAAATCTGCCCCGGAAACCAGGCGCATCAGTAATTGGACCAACTGGCAGAGCACCAGCAGCGGCAATACTTGCAGCGTTTGCTGCCCCACGGGGAACCAAAGAATGCGGCGAGCCTGAGACGTGGCGATGAAGGTCATCAGAATATAGGCAAAGCAGTGCTGGCCGAGGACAGCACCATCCGCAACATCCATCGCCAGACCCAGTAAAAACGCCGAGCCCATGCCCATGTAGCGTTGTTCGCGAATGGCCCAGAAACACAGAACCAATGCGACCCAGTCAGGTACGCCCGGCCAGTGCGAGGTAGGCAGGAAATTGAGCAACAGGGCAAAGCAGGTGCTTATGAAGATGAACCATGGCCGAACCGGCAGCAGGATGCGAGAGGAAGAAAAGGTCGGCTGCATCATTTACCGCCGGGTTTTGCGACTGAGCCGGCGTCACCGGCGGTTGCCGTGGCGTCGACAGGGTTGGGTGGCAAGGGCTGCCGTGGCGAGAGCACCATCACTTCACCAAAATTCTCTACCCCGGCAACCGGAGCGCAGAATATGCGCGCAAATGCGTAAGAGTTTTCTCGCTCGATGCTGACCACCTTGGCAACCGGGAAGCCGGGCAGATAAATACCGTCCAGACCGGAAGTGACAAGTATGTCGCCCACCTGAACGTCGGCGTTGGCCGGAATGTAGCGCAGTTCAAGTTGCCCATTGCCCAGGCCGAAAACTACCGAGCGCTGTCCGCTGCGTACTACCTGGACCGGCACAGCCTGGTCCTTGTCGGTAATCAGCGTTACTTCAGCCGAGAATGGATAAACCCGGGTAACCTGACCGACCACGCCGGCCTCGTCAATGGCAGGTTGGCCGGCAACGATCCCTGATTGCTGGCCCTTGTCGATCACAACCCGATGGGTGAACGGGTCGCGTGCGGTGTACATGATCTGTGCGACTTCGCCCTTGGCACTTTCGCGTTCCTTCACGCCAAGCAATTTGCGCAGGCGCTCGTTTTCGCTCTCAAGCTGGGCGAGCCGCTGGAGGTTTGGCGCCGTGGTGAGCTGTGTTTGCTTCAGCCGTATGTTGTCTTCGCGCAATCCCTGCATGCCGCGCAGATAGGCGGCAGCGTAGTCCACCAGACTGCCGGGGGTTTGCGCGACACGCTGCACGGGGTCGATCAGCAAGGCAATGCTTTGGCGCATCAAATCCAGACTGCGCACGCGCAGGTCGACCACAAACAGCGCCATTGAGAGCGCAATGTAAAAAGTCAGAAGGGCCAGCGGTGCTGGCCCTCGCTTGAAGAAGGGAGGCGGTGCGTGGTCGATGCCGGCCATCGCTCAATCCTGCATGTTTGCGGTCGACGCCTTAATCCGAGGCAAAAATGCTGCCCAGCTTGTCCATTTTTTCCAGCGCCATGCCGCAACCACGGGCAACGCAGGTCAATGGCTCATCGGCAACGATTACCGGCAGACCGGTTTCTTCCATCAGGAGTCGATCGAGGTCGCGCAGCAATGCTCCGCCACCGGTCAGGACCATGCCCTTTTCCGCGATGTCGGCGCCGAGTTCGGGCGGTGTCTTTTCCAGTGCAGACTTCACGGCGGAAACGATCTGGTTGAGCGGATCGGTCAGCGCTTCGAGGATTTCGTTGGAGGAAATCGTGAACTTGCGCGGGATGCCTTCGGCCTTGTTGATGCCGGAGACTTCCATTTCGCGGACTTCAGCGCCGGGGAAGGCGGAGCCGATGGTCTTCTTGATGTTTTCCGCCGTGTTTTCGCCAATCATCATGCCGTAGTTGCGGCTGATGTAATTGATGATGGCTTCATCGAGCTTGTCGCCGCCGACGCGGACCGAACCGGCATAAACCATGCCGCCCAGCGAGATAACGCCGACTTCGGTGGTGCCGCCACCAATGTCGACGACCATTGAACCAGTGGCTTCGGCAACCGGCAAGCCGGCACCGATGGCAGCAGCCATCGGTTCCTCGATCAGGTAAACCTGGCTGGCGCCGGCGCCGAGTGCAGATTCGCGAATGGCACGACGCTCGACCTGCGTCGAGCCAGATGGAACGCAAATGATGATGCGCGGACTCGGGCTGAACAGCTTGGAGTCGTGCACCTTCTTGATGAACTGCTTGAGCATTTGCTCGGTGACGGTGAAGTCGGCGATCACGCCATCCTTCATCGGACGAATGACAGTAATGCTACCCGGTGCCTTGCCAAGCATTTCCTTGGCTTCCTTGCCGACGGCCTGGATGGTTTTTTTGGCATTGGGTCCGCCTTCAAGGCGGATGGCAACGACTGACGGCTCATCGAGGACGATGGAGCGGCCACGCACGTAAATCAGCGTATTGGCCGTGCCGAGGTCGATGGCGAGGTCGTTGGAAAAGTACTTGGAGAGGAATCCGAACATCTGTTGTGCTCCGCGCGGGGGATGCGGTAGATAAAGCTTTTATGATACCTTATAACGCTTTCGTTTTTAAGACTTTGTGCGCTGCAAAAAAGTCTTTTTCAAGCCCATGTCGCTCACACTAGAACAGGTTCAACGCATCGCTCATCTCGCCCGTATCGAGGTCAGCGAATCGGAAGCTCTCAGTACTCAGGGCCAGCTTAACGGTATTTTCGAATTGATCGAACAGATGCAGGCGGTGGACACCCAGGGTGTCGAGCCGATGGCGCATGCGCAGGATTTGAGTCAGCGTTTGCGTGACGATGCGGTCACGGAATCCGACCGGCGCGCTGCCTACCAATCGGTAGCGCCCGAAACCGAAGCCGGACTTTATCTTGTGCCCAAGGTGATCGAATGATTCACAACAGCCTCAAGGAATTGTCGCAGGCGCTTGCCGGGCGGCGCATTTCCAGCGTCGAACTCAGCACCCTGTTTCTCGACCGGATTGAACGCCTGAATCCGGAAATCAATGCTTTTGTCACGGTCGACCGCGAGAAATCCCTGCAAATGGCGCGCGATGCCGATGCTCGTATTGCTGCGGGTACAGCGGGCCCGCTCACCGGCATCCCGATCGCCCAGAAGGACATTTTTTGTGCTGAAGGCTGGTTGACAACCTGCGGCTCGCGCATGCTTTCCAACTTTGTCTCGCCTTACGACGCCACGGTGATTCGTAAAATGCACGCGGACGCCGGCATGGTGTCGCTGGGCAAGACCAATATGGACGAGTTTGCGATGGGTTCATCCAATGAAACCTCGTGGTTCGGTCCGGTAAGGAATCCGTGGGATCGTGCTCGTGTGCCAGGAGGCTCATCGGGTGGCTCGGCGGCGGCCATTGCTGCGCGCCTGGCGCCTGCGGCCACCGGGACCGATACCGGTGGCTCGATTCGCCAGCCCGCTGGCCTGTGCAATCTGACCGGCCTGAAGCCGACTTACGGCGTTGTTTCCCGTTACGGCATGATTGCCTTTGCCTCGTCGCTGGATCAGGCGGGCCCGATGGCCGCCAGTGCCGAGGATTGCGCGCTGCTGTTGAATACCATGGTCGGCTATGACGAACGCGATTCAACCTCGCTGGATCGTCCGGTGGAAGACTACGCGCGTGATCTGGACAAGCCGCTGACCGGTCTGCGTATCGGGCTGCCGAAGGAGTTTTTTGGTGAAGGCTGCGATGCTGACGTGATGACTGCCATCCAGTCCGCAATCGACGAATATCGCAAATTGGGTGCGACAGTAGTGGATGTTTCGCTGCCCAATTCGCATTTGTCGGTGCCGGCCTATTACGTGATTGCACCGGCGGAAGCCAGTTCCAACCTGTCGCGTTTCGATGGCGTGCGCTATGGCTACCGCGCTCCGGAATACGGCAATCTGGACGACATGTATGCCAAGACCCGGGCTCAGGGTTTCGGGGGCGAGGTCAAGCGTCGCATCCTGATCGGGAGCTATGTGTTGTCGCATGGCTACTACGATGCCTATTACCTTCAAGCCCAGCGGATTCGCCGTCTGATTGCCAATGACTTTGTCGAGGCCTTCAAGTCCTGCGATGTCATTCTTGGCCCGACATCGCCGTCGACCGCATTCAAGCTGGGGGAAAAGGCCGCCGATCCGGTGCAGATGTATCTTTCGGATATCTACACGATTGCGGTCAATCTGGCAGGTTTGCCTGGCATGTCGCTGCCTTGCGGTTTTGTTGATGGGCTGCCGGTCGGGATGCAACTGATCGGCAACTATTTCGACGAGGCTCGTCTGTTGAATGTGGCCCATCGCTATCAGCAGGCTTGCGACTGGCATCTGCGCCGCCCGGGCGGTATCGACTGAGATGTGGCGTTGCGCCTTGCCATTGCTGGTGTTGTTCGCGGGCTGCTCGGTAACGCCCGAGCCGGCACCCGAACCGGAGGTGCCTGCGGTCCAGTCCGAGCAAAAGGTGGAGGTCGGCGAAACACCGGTATTCAAGAATGCGACCTTGAAATACCTTGCCAAGCGCAACCTGAAACCGCAGCCGACCCGTCCCCTCAACGTCAAGTCGTCCTGTTCGCACAAGGATGCGGTCGGTACGCGTACCCGGCTGAACTTGCTGGTACGCGAAGCCGAAGTCAAAAAGCTGTTGCTGGACGTCGACATCAAGGGGCGTGGCGCCTGTCACTTTGATTTGGGCCAGTTCCAGCAGGAGGCGCGTCTGCCGCAGGTCTTGCTGCGGCACCAGAAGCAGTCTGCGTGTACCTTGAGAATGTGGGAGCAGGGCAATGAAGTCACCCTGGCTTTCAACAGTTGTCCGGCGGCCTGCGAAGGCCAGGCTTTTGATTATCTGTGGCCCGTGATCGTGGATGCACGCAACGGGCGCTGTCATTGAACGGATGGAAGCATGAATCAGTGGGAAGTCGTAATCGGTCTTGAAACGCACGCGCAACTGGCGACGGTGTCCAAGATTTTTTCCGGCGCTTCGACGGCCTTCGGCGCAGATGCGAATACGCAGGCTTGTGCGGTCGACCTGGCCTTGCCCGGCGTTTTGCCTGTTCTCAACAAAAAGGCGGTGGAATGTGCCATCCGCTTCGGATTGGCTATCGGTGCCGAAGTGGCGGCCAAGTCGGTGTTCGCCCGCAAGAATTACTTCTATCCCGATTTGCCCAAGGGCTATCAGATCAGCCAGTTCGAACTGCCGGTGGTGGTTGGCGGGCGGATCAGTTTCCCGGTTGGCAGCGGTGAGAAGGCTTACGAGAAACAGGTTCAGCTGACGCGTGCTCATCTTGAGGAAGACGCCGGCAAATCCCTGCATGAGGATTTTCAGGGGCATTCGGGGATCGACCTCAATCGCGCCGGGACGCCTTTGCTTGAGATCGTGACCGAGCCGGATATGCGCTCCTCGGACGAAGCGGTGGCCTATGCCCGCACCTTGCATGCGCTAGTGCGCTGGATCGGCATTTGCGACGGCAACATGCAGGAGGGCTCCTTCCGTTGCGACGCCAATGTGTCGGTCCGTCGCCCCGGTCAGCCGTTTGGCACGCGTCGCGAGATCAAGAACCTGAATTCCTTCCGTTTCCTGAAGGAAGCCATCGATTATGAAGTGCAATGGCAGATCAACGAACTGGAGGAAGGTCGGGCCATCCAGCAGGCCACCGTGCTGTTCGACCCGGATACCGGCGAGACTCGCACGATGCGGACCAAGGAAGATGCGCATGATTACCGCTATTTCCCCGATCCCGACCTGTTGCCGCTGGTGATCGGTGCTGACTGGATTGCGCGGGTGAAGGGCGAGTTGCCCGAGTTGCCGGCACAGAAGCGTGAACGCTTCATCAGCGAACTCGGCTTGTCGGCCTATGATGCGGCAATGCTCACCGGCAGCCAGGAAATTGCCGACTTTTTCGAGTCGACCGTTGCGGTCGCAGGCAAGGCAAGTGCCAAGCCCTGTGCCAACTGGGTGATGGTGGATCTGGCAGCGCGCCTGAACAAGGAGGCGCTCGAAATCACGGCTTCACCAGTGAGTGCGGCCCAACTCGGCGGCCTGATTCTGCGGATCGCAGACAGCACCATTTCGAACAACATCGCGAAAAAGGTCTTTGATGCTTTGTGGACCGGAGAAGGTCAATCCGCCGACGAGGTGATCGAAAAGCAGGGCCTGAAACAGATTACCGACAGCGGTGCCATCGAAAAGCTGGTGGACGATGTGCTGGCAGCCAATCCGGGCAATGTTGCCGAATTTCGTGCCGGCAAGGAAAAGGCATTCAATGCCTTGGTCGGTCAGGTGATGAAGGCGGCAAAAGGAAAGGCCAATCCGCAACAGGTCAACGATCTGCTGCGCCAGAAATTGACTGCTTGAGTCAGCGTGTTCGGGAAGCCGGTCGCCGGCGGCCGGTGATTTCGAAATAGCGGTTGCGATCCGCGTCGTACTTTTCGCGGATTGCCATCAATTCTTTTTGCTTGCTCTCGATCAATTCCGCTTGCGTACGGATTTCGTGCGCTGCATTGCGCAGATCGGAATCAAGCCCGGCGGGTTTTGCCTTGTTCAGGTAAAACTCGGATTCGTTCTTCAGCTTTTGCTGCCGTTGCTGGGCATCTGCCAGCTTGGCCTTGTAGTCACGAATCAGGAGCATGACATCGTTTTCAGCCTTGCGCTGCGAGATGTCGATATCCTCCACGCGGGCGTAGGTGTCGAGCAATGCCTGATCCTTGCGCCGCTGTTCGCGTTCGGCAGCGTCCCGTTCCCGTTTGCGTCGGACCTCTTCGGCGGCGGCAATTTTTTGCTCCGCAGAGAGCGGCGGCCCGACTTCGCGCAGCAGGTTGCCACTGCTGTCATAGACCCGATAGGCTTCCCCGCGACACTGGCCGGGGAGGGTGTCGCCACAAACGCGGCGTCCGGATGCCTTGTCCTGGCAACACAGGAACTCCCCCGCGCTGGACTGGAGGGCGAGCGCACAGAGGAGAAGCGGCAGTTTGCGTTTAAGCATCAACGCCATATTGTTGCCGGTAATCTGCAACCCGCGCGCGATGGGCAGTGAACTCGGAATGCTGGTCGATAAATGCCATCAGATCCTTCAGTCCGGCAACTGCAATGACCGGTATGCCGTAGTCGCGCTGGACTTCCTGTACCGCTGACAGCGCACCCTGCCCGCGCTCCTGGCGATCCAGTGCAATCAGTACACCGGCCGGGGTCGCGCCAGCGGCACGAATCAGTTCCACCGATTCACGGACCGAAGTGCCGGCCGAAATCACATCGTCCACGATCAGCACGCGACCTTGCAGGGGGGCGCCGACAATTGTGCCGCCCTCGCCGTGGTCTTTCGCTTCCTTGCGATTGAAGGCAAAGGGGTAATTACTGCCTTGTCCGGCAAGGGCAATTGCGATTGCCGCGACTAGCGGGATGCCCTTGTAGGCTGGGCCAAACAGCATATCGAAGGCCAGGCCGCTGCTGCTGGCAGCTTTGGCGTAGAATCCGGCGAGATTGCTCAGCGATTGCCCATCGTTGAATAATCCGGCATTAAAGAAATAGGGCGAGAGCCGTCCGGCCTTGGTTTTGAATTCGCCGAAGCGTAAAACGTCGCACTCAATCGCGAATTTGATGAAATCCTGACGAAAATCCATAAATTTCCAAGATTTGTGCCCCGAAATGGGGCGGATCATTCAATGTTACGCATCATCTCACTCAATCTCAATGGTATCCGCTCTGCCTGGAGCAAAAATGTCTTCCCGTGGCTCGTCTCGCAGCAGGCAGATGTCGTCTGTTTTCAGGAGTTGAAGGCACAAATTTCTGACCTGTCGCCTGAGATGCTTGCGCCGGATGGCATGTCGGCCCACTACCACTGCGCAGAAAAAAAAGGTTATAGCGGTGTTGGCGTCTGGAGCAGGCATCAACCAGAACAAGCGGTTCACGGTTTTGACGGTGCCGAATTCGATGCTGAAGGACGTTATTTGCGAGTGGATATTGGCGATCTTTCCGTCATTTCGCTCTACCTTCCGTCAGGCTCGTCGTCACCCGAAAGGCAGGAAGCCAAGTTCCGCTTTCTGGATGTTTTCCTGCCGAAGATGAAAGCCTTGCGCGAAGAAGGGCGGGAAATCGTACTTTGCGGTGACTGGAATATTGCCCACCAGGAAGCGGATCTGAAAAACTGGAAGTCCAACCGGAAAAATTCGGGTTTCCTGCCCGAAGAGCGGGCCTGGTTGACCCGGGTGTTCGACGAGCTTGGCTGGGTGGATGTTTATCGCAGCCTGTATCCCGATGCGACGGATGCCTGTTACACATGGTGGAGTAATCGAGGTCAGGCATGGGCCAAGAATGTCGGGTGGCGTATCGACTATCAGATTGCGACCCCGGGTATTGCTGCAACGGCCAGAGCGGCTTCTGTTTACAAGGCAGAACGTTTTTCCGACCATGCGCCGCTGATTGTGGATTACGACTATCGGATTTCACAGGGTTCGAATTGATTTCGCTGCCGGGAGGGGCTAACCTGTACTTCCCGCAACACATATTCATGACGAGGTTTTCAAAATGTCAGAACAAATGACCAACGCGAGCAAAGACAAGCTGGTTTCCGACCTGAAGGTCGTGATCTCCGATACAGAAGAACTGCTGCGTGCAACCACTGGTGTGGCCGGCGAAAAAATGGGTGAATTGCGTGAGCGTCTGGGTGTTCGCCTGCGCGATGCAAAGGAACGCGTGATCGATCTGGAGCATGCGGTGATCGACAAGACCAAGGCTGCTGCCCGTGCAACGGACGATTTTGTGCACGATGAGCCGTGGAAGGCTGTTGGTGTGGCCGCAGTTGTCGGTCTGGCTCTGGGTGTATTGATCGGCCGTCGTTAATTCGATGATGGAGCGTTCTGCCGGCGAAGAGGGCCTCTTCGCCGCGCTGAAAAACACCTTTGCCACCTTGCTCGGCATCGGCCGCACCCGAGCCGAGTTGCTGGTGCTTGAAATCGAGGAAGAGAAATACCGCCTGATTTCGATGTGGTCTAAGGCCATTGCTGCGGCATTCATGCTGGCCATTGGCCTGATCATGGCAGCCTTTGCCTTGGCGCTGGCCTTCTGGGAGTACCGGGTGCTGGTCTTCGGGTTGATTGCGGCCGGCTTTATGATTGGCGCTCTCACGCTCGTTTTCATCCTGCGCCAACAGATGACGCGGCCCAGCAAACTGTTCCGTAGCAGCTTGTCCGAACTGGATGCCGACATCGCCGCCTTGCGCGGCAATTCTGCAGAGCGTGGCGAATGAGCGACAAGAGGTATCAACTGGCGAGCCGTCATGGTGCTCTGCTGGCACAGATTGCCATGCAGCGGAGTCTCTTGCGGGGCCATGCCCAAGGCGTTCGGAGCCTGCTCGACAAAGGGGATGCGGTCTTCAAGGGTGTTGGCTGGATCAAGGCCAATCCCTTGGCCGTCGGGGCTGCCGTTGCTGTTGCTGTTTTGCTCAAGCCGCGCCGTGTTTGGCCTTGGGGGCGTCGAGTTTTCCTGATGTGGCGAGGCTGGTTGGCGATCCGGAAAAAGCTTTCGGGGGCCGGTTGACCGTGGGAGAGCGTGAGTTTCCGGCTGAAGCGATCGAGTTGCCCGGGTGGTGGCAACAGTTGCTAGGCGCTCAGCGACGCGAGGCGCGGCGTGTCCTTAGTGAGTTGGTCGTGGCTCGCGGTTTGATGCCGCAACTGATGAAGGTGCGCAATGGCGGTCGGTGGACGCCGGATGAGCGTCGTGAGTTGATGCTTTGCCTGCGCCGAGTGGCCCGTGTGTCTCCGTATCTGCTCATCCTGCTGCTGCCCGGTTCCTTGTTGATCTTACCTGCCTACGCATGGTGGCTCGACCGGCGGCGGCTTACACGACAGGACTAGTCGACTCGCCTTGCTCGTGCCAGGGGGCGACCTTGAGCAGCAAGAGCATGCCGGGGATGGCGAGGAAAAAACAAAGCCAGAAAAACGTGTACCAACCCATGCCTTCGACCAGCCAACCGGCGGTGGCATTGATGAAGGTGCGTGGAACTGCCATCAGGCTGGTGAATAGCGCCAGTTGGGTTGCGGTATAGGCCGGGTGTGTCGTTCGTGCCATGAAGGCGACAAAGGCTGTCGTGCCCAGTCCTGCGCCAACAGCTTCGCCGGCGATGACGCTGGCCAACACGGCAAGACGGCCGGCATCGGATGCGCCCGGGCCCAGCCAAGCCATCCAGACAAATCCCAGAATCGTGACCATCTGTACAACGCCGAACAACCATAGTGCGCGATTGATTCCCAGGCGAATCATCCACACGCCACCAAGAATGCCGCCGATGACCATCGGCCACAGACCTGCGTTTTTGGCGATGATCCCGATTTCGGTTTTGCTGTAACCCATATCCAGATAAAAGGGGGTAGCCAGCGCGGTGCATAGGGAATCACCAAGCTTGTAGAAGAACAGGAAGGCGAGAACAAGCAGTGCCGAACGGACACCGTGGCGTCCAAAGAATTCGCGGAAAGGTTCGACGACGGCATCGCGCAGGGTGCGTGGGCTGCCTCTGGCGGCAAGCGGCTCGGCGACCTTGAGTGTCATCAGCAAGCCGGGCAGCATGAAGGCTGCGGTAATGGCGAATACCTGGCTCCACGGCAGATGGTCGGCAAGAATCAGCGACAGCGAACCGGGAACCAGACCCGCAATCCGGTAAGCATTGACGTGAATGGCGTTGCCCAGACCGAGTTCTTCATCAGGCAGGATTTCACGCCGGAAAGCGTCAAGGGCAATGTCCTGAGTGGCTGACAGAAAGGCCAATGTTGCGGTCAACGCGATAACGACGGGTAAATTCTCGGCTGGTGAAAGTTGTCCAAGCCAGGCGATGGCTGCCACCAGTCCGATTTGTGAAACCAGCATCCAGCTGCGCCGCCGGCCCAGCCAGGGCAGGATACCCCAGCGATCAAGCAAAGGTGCCCAGAGAAATTTCCAGGTATAGGGAAACTGAATCAGAGCGAATGCACCAATCGCCCGCAGTGACAAACCTTCCGTCTTGAGCCACGCGGGTACCAGATTGAGCAGGAGGTAGAGCGGTAGTCCCGAAGCAAAGCCGGTAAAGACGCAGACCAGCATTCGCCGGTTCAACAAAGCAGCGAAACGGCCCGCCATCAGTGCGCCCGGGTCAGGCGGTAAACGGCCAGACTGCCAAGAAAATTCAGGTCTTGCGGCGAGTTTGCGGATACGGGCTGGCCGGCTTCGTCCAGTACGCTGCGTTCCCGAATGACAAGTCCCATGCGTTCGCAGAGCGCTTCAAAATCGAGCAAGGTGAAGAAGCGCACATTGGGCGAGTCGTACCATTGGTAGGGCAGGTCTTCTGAGACCGGCATCCGACCGTCGAGCACCGAGCGCAGGTTTTTCCAGTAGGCGAAATTAGGGAAGGAAACGACGGCTTCGCGACCCACCCGCAACATTTCTCGCAGGATGGCTTCGGTGTGACGGACGGTTTGCAGTGTGCGCGAGAGCACAACGTGATCAAAAGCCTGGTCGGAAAAGTCGGCAAGCCCGTTTTCCAGATTACTCTGGATGACATTGATGCCGTTGCGCATGGCCGAGAGCACGTTGGCATCCTCGATTTCCACGCCCCAGGCACGTACCGAGCGGGTTTCGATCAGGCGGCGGAGCAGCGAGCCATCGCCGCAACCGAGGTCGAGTACGCGATGACCGGGTTCGACCCAGCTGGCAATCACATCGAAATCCGGGCGATCTGGCATGGTCATGATTTGATATTCCCGAGAAAGGCCGCCACCAGACCGTGGTAATGCGCATCCTCCATCAGGAAAGAATCGTGTCCGAAGTTCAGATCGATTTCCGCGTAAGAGACATTGCGCCCGTTGGCGAGTAATGCTGCGACGATTTCGCGCGAACGTGCCGGCGAGAAGCGCCAGTCGGTCGTGAAGGAGGCAATCAGGAAGTTGGTATCCGGGGCGCTGCGCGCCATGGTGCGCACCAGATCGCCATCATCCAGCCGGGCCGGATCGAAATAATCCAGCGCCTTGGTCATCAGCAGATAGGTGTTGGCATCGAAATAGCCGGCAAACTTGTCACCCTGATAGCGCAGATAGGATTCGATCTCGAATTCCACATCGAAATCGAATGAAAACGCATTGTTGCGCAGTTCGCGACCGAATTTCGCGCCCATCTGGTCATCGGAGAGATAGGTGATGTGCCCCAGCATGCGGGCCAGCCGCAGGCCACGCACCGGCCGTGTGCCATGCGCGTAATAATGCCCGCCGTGAAAGTCCGGATCGGTCAGGATGGCCTGCCGGGCGACATCGTTGAAAGCAATGTTCTGCGCCGACAATTTGGGTGCCGAGGCGATGATGATCGCGTTGCGCACCCGTTCCGGGTAGGTGATGCTCCAGCGCAGTGCCTGCATGCCGCCGAGGCTGCCACCCATGACGGCAGCCCATTGATCAATGCCGAGGGTGTCCGCCAGCCGGGCTTGGGCCTGCACCCAGTCGACTACGGCGATCATCGGAAAATCGGCACCCCAGGGCTTCCCGGTGGCCGGGTTGATCGATGATGGGCCGGTCGAGCCGTGGCAGCCGCCGGGATTGTTCAGCCCGACGATGAAGAATTTGTCGGTGTCCAGCGGTCGACCGGGGCCGATGATGTTGTCCCACCAGCCGATATTTTGCGGCTGGTCGGCGTAGTGGCCCGCGACATGATGATGTCCGGAAAGCGCATGGCAAATCAGGATGGCGTTGGATTTTGCGGCATTCAGCGTGCCGTAGGTTTCGAATGCCAGATCATAGGTCGGCAGTACGCCGCCGCTGCGCAGGTGTAGTGGTTCGCTGAAGTGGATGCGTTGTGCTTCGACAACGCCGACCGATTGTCCTGCCATGTCCGTTCCAGAAACAAAAAACCCAGTTGGCTAAAACGCGAACTGGGTGGTCCCCGTTTTAGCTGCATTTTTAATGCGCCCGCAATCTGAGCTCAAATCGGCGCTGCCTTCTTTGAAGGCGAGTGCTGCAAGATACTCAGCGGCGTCGCAAAAGTCAATTCGGCAGGCGCCTTGATTGCTTCCGCCTTTGGTAATATCTGCCCTTGATTCCACAGGGTTATTCCATGAGCGCGACAGAGCAAAGAAAACATCAGCGGATCCGCTTCGGCGTGCCTCCTGTTGCCAAGTTGGGATACGGCGGTCTGGGGGGGCAGGGATTGGTTGAAAACCTCTCCATGTCGGGAATCATGATCCGCACCGATCTGGAATTGAAAATCGGCCGCAGCGTGGGTTGCGAATTCGCAATCGGTCGCGCTTCGACATTCGATGCCCCGCTCAGCGTTGTCAGCCGTCTTGGCGATCTCTACGGATTGCGTTTCCAGGCGGGACTGATCAGCCAGATCCTGATCGAGGATGGCATCAGCGCGGCGCTGGAGAGTGGTGCGGGGTCCACCCTGTCGGTGCACGAACTGGGTGGCATCAAGGTCATGCGCATCAACGGCGGCCTGAATGGTGAATTGCGTAACGACTTCATGCATGCCTTGACCCGGGTAGGGGTGGAGGAAATCGATCTTGGCGGGGTGACTACGGTTGATCAGGCAGGGCTGGCCCTGTGCCTGGTGGCCCATGACCGCCATGGCGTCCGCCTGGGCGCGCAATCGCCCTGTTTCGCTGCTGCGCTGCGACAGGCGCTGGTCGCGCCCGGTCCCGCCGCTTGGGAAAATCCATGAAAAATCCGGTCGACCGTAGAACCCTCCGTCTGGGGGCGCTGTTGTCACTGGCCTCGTTGAGCGTGCTTGCAGCAACGGATGAGGAAGTTTATTTCAGCGAACTGCCGGTGGTCGCATCGGTCAGTCGCCTGCCGCAACGTCTGGCCGATGCACCGACTTCGGTGACGGTGATCGACCGCGAGATGATCCGCGCGTTGCCGATCCGGGATCTGAACGATATTTTCCGCTTGGTCCCGGGTTTTCAGACCTATCCGAACAATACGGAAGCCGCGCGAGTCGTTTATCACGGCTTGACCGATGAAGAGTTCTCGCCGCGGGTACAGGTGCTGGTCGACGGGCGATCCATGTATTCCCCCGCCTTTCGCAACGGGGTGAACTGGGCGCTGATCCCGGTCGCGCTGCAAGACATCGAGCGGATTGAAGTTGTGCGCGGCACCAATGCCGTGTCTTACGGCTCGAATGCCTTTCTTGGTGTGATCAACATCATCACCGTCGATCCGTCGATTGTGCGCGGCGCTTCGGTTTCCGTCAGCCACGGCAGCCAGAATGTCCGTGATCAGGGGCTTCGGGTCGGCGGCAAGCTGGGCGAAGCAGGAGATTTCCGATTCACCTTCAAGCGCCAGAATGATGACGGTCTGGCCAATCAGCACGACTGGATCGACTCCTACGGCAAAACGCTGTTCGATTTTCGTGCTGATTTTGCGTTGACCGAGCGCGACAGCCTGCAATTCAGTGCCGGGCATGTGGATGCACTGACCCAGCGGGGGCGTTTGAGCACCACCACTTGGCTGAGCAACCCCAATAATCCGATTCGGGATTTCGAACAGCACTCGTCCTTTTTGCAATTGGCCTGGCGGCGTGCCTTGAGCAGCAGCAGCGATTTTCAACTGCGCTATGCCTATACGCTGGATGAAGGTTCCGATGCCTATCTTTATCCGGTTGCCGGGGTGCCCACGCTGCCTTATGACCCTTGGGGCGCACGCGGCGTGCGCCACGAACTCGAAGGTCAACACAATGTCAGTGTCAGTGACAGTACCCGTCTGGTCTGGGGCGCTGCCTGGCGCCGCGATACGGTCAGTGCCGCTACCACGCTGGCCGACAGGGGAGAGGTCAGGCGTGATGTGGCACGCTTGTTCGGTAACGTGGAATGGCAGCCAAGCACCTGGTTCACCGGCAACATGGGACTCTCCTACGAGGACGACAAGCTTGCGGGTGAGCATCTTGCGCCGCGCGTGAGTGCGGCCTTTCACCTCACTCCGGAAAACACGCTGCGTTTAGGTGCTTCCAGGGCTTACCGTACCGGGAGTGTGGTGGATTATCGCGGCAACTGGTGGCGGGGGCTGAGTGTCTTTCAGTTCCGTGGCGATCCCGACATGCCAGCGGAGCAGATGGATACGCTGGAATTCGGCTATCTGGGGGATTGGCGCGAGCAGCGCATGAGTCTGGATGTGCGCCTCTTCGAGGAAAAGGTCTACAACCGCCTTCTGGTCATCGATACTGATGCGGGTGATCCGCTGATTCCCGATCAGATGACTGCCATCCAGAATATCCGCATGCGCGGCCTCGAGTTCCAGTACAAGTGGCAAATCTTTGACACGACGCGCGTCTTGCTCAATCAGGCCTTCATCCGGGCCAAGGCTGATTTCACCGAGGATGCTTTGGCCAGGGCCGTCCCCCTGGGAGAACGACACTAGTGATTCCCAGCAAGCGCGAAAATATCGATGACCTAGCAGAACGCGGCGCCCCGCGCAGCGCCACCTCGCTGATGGTGATCCAGAAACTGCCCTGGTCGCTGGAATTGACGCTGGCCGGTTACTGGCAGGGAAAGTCCAAATGGTCGGTGGATACCTGGGCGGAAAAGTCTTTCCGCTTTGATGCCAAGCTGGCCTATCCCTTCAATCTGGGCGGCCAGAAAGGCGAGGTCGCCTATGTTGGCCAATCATT
>CALAGF010000176.1 GCA_937892345.1 uncultured Rhodocyclaceae bacterium
GGCCGGCGCGGTCAATCAGGTGGTTGAGATTCGGATAGAGATCGCGGAACAGGCCGGAGGTGGTGACGACGACATCACGGCGCACGGCGCCCGGTTTGAGGCGGACATCGGTGACGATGCCGCGGGCGTTCCACACCGGCTCGGCGCCCATCAGGGCCAGCGCGAAGGCGACCATGACACCTTCGTCGCGCACGGCGTCGGAGGCCCAGAGGATGACGCCTTCGCTCCCTTGATCCGATTTGCTGTCCCCCAAGGGGACTTCCTTCGGGGCGCGGTCGACCGACTGTTTGGCCAGTTTTTCACCCAGCTGGTAGCCGACCCGGGTCGGCAGGATGTCGCCATCGACGGCGTGGAAATTGCGCCCGGTCGGCAGTGAATCGGGCGAGCGCAGTGGGTCATTGCCCTTGCCTGGCGGGATGTAGCGGCCGGCCAGACCGGCCAGCAGGCCTTGCATCTCGAGGCGCGGCGAGTCGGCGAGTTTGGCGCTGATCTCAGGGGAGGCTATGCCGCCCTTTTTCATCGAGTCGAGCATCAGGTCGAGCGACGCCTGGCTCCAGTCGCGGCCGAAAATGTGCAGGCCGTAGGGCATGAATTTTTCCTGCAGCTTGGTCAGGTAGTGGCCGACTTCGTGCGCCAGCAAATCGTCGTCGGCCGCTTCAAAGCCGATGCCGCGCACCGCCAGCACGTCGGCCATCGACGCTTCAAGCTCGGCCTTCAGGTTCAAGGCGATGACCTGCTCGCGCATCGTCCGTGCTGCCTGCGCCTTGAGCGATTCGCTGGAGGCCGCCTCGAAGCTCTCGACCACCTGGCGCAGGGCCAGCAACTGGTCGTAGAGCGGCGTCGCGGCCAGCGGCGGAGTCAGGTGGTCGACCATCACGGCCAGGCCGCGGCGCTTGGCCTGGGTGCCCTCGCCGACACCGTCGACAATGTAGGGATAGATGCCGGGCAGGTCGGCGGCGATCAGGCTCGGATAGTCGTCGGCGGCCAGACCGACCGCTTTGCCGGGCAGGAATTCGTAGGTCGAATGGCGCCCGAGGTGCACTACGGCGTCGGCCTTGAAGCGGTCGCGCAGCCAGTGGTAGAAGGCCAGGTACTGGTGCGGCGGTGTGACGCTGGTGTTGGCGTGCAGCAGTTCCTCATCGACTTCCCAGCCACGTGGTGGCTGCGGGCCGATGAAGACGTTACCGAAGGTCATGCCCGGGACCAGCAGCTTGCCATTGTCGACCATGATGCGGCCCGGCGCAGCACCCCAGCCTTTGAGGCCCTCGATGCCGTAGCCGGCAAGGCGGCGGGCCAGGGTGCCGAGTGCAGCGCAACCGCGACCCGGACGGTCGGCCAGACAGGCGTGGTAGCCGTCTTCCAGCGCCTTGAGATCGCGGATCGCCTTGAGCCGCTGCGGGTGATCGGCCCCCTCGACCAGATGGTGCAGCTCTTTCAGGACAGCCTCGACCCGTTTGCGGCCGACCGCCTTTTCGCCAGCCTGCTCGGCTTCGAGCACTTCGGCCTGCAGGCGGCCGAGCGGGCCGGTCGTCATTTCGCCTTGCACGCGTGCCGGCAGGGTGGCGAACCAGCGGCCGTAATCGACCGCCTTGACGCCGTCGACCGTAGCACTCAGTTCCTTCAGCGCTGCCCGGTCTTCCGGCAGATTGACGCCGTGCGCCATGATGCGGTCGAGCAGTGCTTCCGGCGTGGCGGGCAGTTCGCCGGTAGTGTAGCCAGCAGCCTTCAGCGAGTTCAGCAGGTCAAACAGCGAGGCCGGTACGTCAAGATTGTCGGCGCCGATGTTCTGTCGCCCGGGTGGATGATTGTAATAGATCACGGCTATCCGCTTGTCGCGGTTGGCCTTGGTGCGCAGCGCCAGCCAACGTTCGAGGCGGGCGGCCAGACGGTTAATCTCGGCGGCGAGTGCCACCGGCGGCCGGGTTTCGATGCCGGTTAGACGATCCGGCTGTACCTTGCCGAGCGCCGAGACGACGATGGGCTGGCCGCTGCCCTGCAACTCGGGCAGGGCGACCCGGTACTGCACCGAATCGGCCGGCAGGCCGTCCGGTGACAGTCGCCATTGCGTTGCCGTGCGTTCGCTCAGGCGCAGCGCCTTGAAGACTGGCACGTCGAGTTTGCGCAAGGCCTCGTTGACCGCCTCGCGGCCCTCGGCGCCGCCGACCACAAAGTCCTGCAGAACGACCAGTGCCGCCGGTTTGGCCGGGGCGAGCAATTCGGGCAGGTGTTCCAGCGCCTGACGCGAGGTGCCGCCCCAGCGGGTCAGCAGTTCGACGCAGGGCTGCCCGCGTTTTTCGACAGCGGCGCAGATGGCGGCCGGCGAGCTGCCGTCCATGTTGGCCAGATCAAGCACGACGACGGTCGGTGCAGCGACCAGTGACAGCGCTTCGCCGACGCTTGCAGTCGCATATTCGCGCATCCTCCTGCTTGGCCGACGCAGCACCATCGCTTCGCCGACCCGCAAGGCCGGGTCGCCGGTGATTTCCCGCTGCCTGTAGCGGACGCGAATCGCCGCTGCCGGTTGCGCAGCCGGCAAAGGCTGCCGTGGGTCGAGCAGATGGGCGAACAAGGGCTGCGTATTGTCGGCACCCCAAGCCTGCCACAGCTGCCGGGCAGCCAGCCAGTGGCGTGCGGCGGGATGGGCATCGGCGGCGGCCAAGGCCCTTGGCGGAATGTTTTCCAGTGCCAGGTCGCGCAGCGTCTCGGCCGGGAAATTGGCCAGGCTGCCGCTGGCATTGCGACTCATCAGGCTCAGGCTGGCTTCGCCATTCATGGCCAGGACAGGCACTTGTGGCCGGACATGACGGGCCAGCGCTGCCTTGAGCCGGCGCGCCGGTTCGCCGAATACCGAAACGGCGAGCACACTGTCGGCATCGCCCAACCACTGGCCAACTTGTTTGTCGCTGGCCGCCATGAACTGGGCCGGCGTACGCAACTGGATGCGGTCGCCTGGATGTTGCGCCAGATGGCGGTGGGCCGCCTCAATGGCGCTCGGTGCCGCTCGTTCGGTGATGATGCCTAAGAGCGTGGCGGCATTGGCTTTGCCCAGAAACAATATGCCGACCAGTGTCCAGCCAATAACGATGCGAAACAGTAAGTAAAACCACGCCCTTCCAAGCATGTTTTGGTCTTACCAATCCAATCCTGGCATGGCTTTTATGCCGGCCTTGAACGCGTGTTTTTCATTGCCGATGTCGCTGACGGTATCGGCTGCGTCGCGCAGCGCGTCCGGGGCGCCGCGGCCGGTGATGATGACATGCTGCATGGGCGGACGTGAGTTCAGCTCGGCAATCACGCTGGCTAGATCCAGCCAGCCGTATTTGAAGGCGTAGGTCATTTCATCCAGGACGACGAGGCCGATTTCCGGATTGCGCAGATGTCCGCAGGCGACCGACCACGCGGCTTGAGCGGCTTGGGCATCGCGATCCTTGTCCTGGGTTTCCCAGGTAAAGCCTTCGCCTCCGACATGCCAGAGCACCTCCGGCTGGCGCCGGAAGAAGGCTTCTTCGCCGGTGTCGGCGCGCCCCTTGACGAACTGTACGACGCCGACCTTGAGGCCATGCCCGAGCGCGCGGGCAACGACGCCAAAAGCCGCGCTGGACTTGCCTTTGCCGTTGCCTGTATTGACCAGCAGTACGCCACGTTCCTCCTGGGCGGCGGCGATCTGGCTGTCGATAACCGCCTTTTTCTTCTGCATGCGTGCTTCGTGGGTGATGCTCATATTTACTCCGGAATAAAGCAGCGGTGGCCGCGGTCTTCGATTTGACGCAGGCCGTAGCCGTAGAGTTCAGACAGCATTTTTGCCGTCAGAATGGCGTCGACCGATCCCAGTTCAGTGTGGCCGTCGCCATAGACCAGCAAGGCGCGGTCGCAGAAACGATGGGCCAGTGCGGGGTCGTGCAGCACCATGATCACGCCGGCGCCGTCATTGCGCGCGGCGGTGGAAAACAGTTCGAGTACCGCCATCTGATGATTCAGATCCAGATGCGACAAGGGTTCGTCGAGCAGGTACAAGGGCGCAGCCTGCGTCAGCAATGTGGCGATAGCCAGGCGCTGGCGTTCTCCACCGGAAAGCGTGTGGACCTGCCGCATCTCCATGCCATCGAGGCCGACGGCCCGCAGCGCTTTACGCGCCAATTCGCTATCTTGCGGACTTTCCCAGTCCCAGCGTCCGAGATGAGGATGACGGCCGGTGAGGGTGGTTTCCAGCACGGTCGAACCAAAGGGATCGTTCTGGAATTGACCCAGCCAGGCCCGGCGCAAGGCGGCATGGCGAGGCGCAAGCAAGGCGGCATCTTCGCCGTCGAGCATGACGGCACCTGCTGCCGCCGTGCGTAATCCGGCCAGCGTGGACAGCAAGGTGGATTTGCCGGCGCCATTGCGACCCAGAATCGCCAGGCGCTCTCCGGGCATCAGCAGGAGACTCATGCGGTCGACGACCGTATGGCCCTCGATTTCAACACGCAACTGGCGGGCTTCGAGCAATGGCGTGCTCATTTGGGCTGCCTCGACAACAGGAAGAGAAAGACCGGGACGCCGATCAGTGCGGTCAATACGCCCACCGGCAGTTGCTGTGGTGCGATGATGGTTCGTGCCGCGGTGTCCGCCAATATCAGTAAAGAGCCGCCTGCCAGCACCGAAGCCGGCAACAGTAGCCGTTGATCGTTACCGACGGCCAGCCTGACCAGATGCGGCACGACCAGCCCGACGAAACCGATCGAACCGGCAGTCGTCACCGAAGCGGCTGTCGCCAGAGATGCCAAGAGGTAAATGGCATAACGCAGGCGGTCGACCGCAACACCCAGTGCGCGCGCCTGCAGCAGGCCGCGCGATAGCAGATTGAGTTCACGGGCAAACGGCATGGCCAAGGCCAGGGCGAGCAGCAGTGCGACCAGTGATGGCCACCAGAGGGTACTTTGCCCGAGATCACCCATCAGCCAGAACAACATTCCCCGGAGCTTGTGCTCCTCGGCAATGGCCAGCATCAGCGCGACCAGTGCGCCGCATCCGGCTGCGACAATCACCCCGGTCAACAGCAGACGGGTCTGGGTCCAGCTGCCATCACCATGAGCGAGCCCGAAGACGACAAACATGGCTCCCAACGCCCCGACAAATGCCAGTCCGTCGATGCCAATTACCGGCAGGCCGAGCAGGATGGCGAACATCGCCCCGACGCCTGCGCCGCCGGAAATGCCCAGCACGTAGGGATCGGCGAGCGGATTGCGCAGTAGCACCTGCATCAGTGCCCCGGCCAGTGCCAGCAGTCCGCCGCAGGCAAAACCGGCAAGCGCACGCGGCAGGCGCAATTGCAGCACGATGTCACCGCCGGCTCCGGCGTTGCCAAACAGCGCAGCAAAGACCTCGCCGACCCCTATCCGATAACTGCCCGCCATCAATGCCACGCTAAAACTCGCCACTGCCAGCAGGCAGAGCGAGATCAGAATCAGGAAGGCTCGACGGCGGGATGGCATGGCTTACTTCGGACTATAACGGATACCGACAAAGGCGTTTCTGCCGGGTGTGGCATAGGTGTCGATCAGCACGTAACTGCGGTCGAACAGGTTGTTTACCCGGGCAAATACAGACCAGTCGCGCGCAAAGTGATAGCTGCCGTAAAGATTGGTCAGTGCGTAGCCACCCATGCGCAGCGTGTTGGCCTCGTCATTGAAACGATGGGCGGCAGCCTGAACTTCGGTACGCCACTCCCACTTGCCCAACTGCTGACCGATAGCGGCATTGGCCTTGTGTGCAGCGCGTTGGGGTAGTTTCATCCCGGTATCGCTGTTGAGTGCATCCAGATAGTCATAGCTCGCCTGCAGCTTGAAGCTGCCAGCCGTACCCTCGTAAGCCAGCGTGACACCCTCGAGACGGGCATTGGCGACATTGGTTGGCATGCGGACTGCCCCGGTTTTAGGCCAGATGATCAGCCCGTTAACATGGTTCAGATACCAGGTGAGGGATACGTGCTGGCTGCCGGTCTCGAAGTGCAGACTCACTTCCCGGTTTTGCGCCAATTCAGCCTGGAGCTTGGGGTTGCCGACGTAGCCCGCAGTCAGCGGGTAGTACAAATCATTGAAGGTCGGCGCCTTGAACGCCGTGCCATAGCTTGCATTGGCACGCCAGTTCGGGCTGAAACGGTAGCCATAGGCCGCCGACCCCGTGGTCTTCTTGCCGAATTGCGAGTTGTCGTCTTGCCGCAGGTTGGCCTGCAGGCGGTGGCCCGAAATTCCGTAGGTCCAGCCCGCCAACAGGGAATTGTTGCTGCGCTCGGTCAGTGCGTATTTGGTTGTGGTGTCGACTTCCTGTTCGAGGCGTTCAGCGGCCAGCAGGAAGCTGCCCATACGGCTGCGAATATCGTTTTGCCAGCTGTATTGACGCTGGTCAGTCTTGAAGATTGCAGTCTGGATACCGTCCTTGATGGTTTCGGCATTGTCGGTGCTGTGAGCCACAACCAGCGTACTGCGCCAGTTGTCGGTGAGGGCGTTTTTCAAGCTGAGATGCCCGCTTTTCTCGCGTGTCTGGCTGCGCCAGTCAGCCAGTATCCCCGTCCCATCGTACTGGTTCTCGGCTTCACTCTGGAAAAAGCCCAGGCTCAGCTCATGGCCCTTGGCAAATTCGTAACCCAGTTGGCCGGATACCGCGTCGTTGCGGAAGCCGTCACGGTCCGGATTGGCGGTTGCTGTCCAGGGGCGGCTGTTGAAACCATCCGTCTTGTTGTGAGAGAGATTCAGTGCGTAACGCCAGCCCCCATTGCTGCCCGAAATATTCCCGCTGTAGGTTTGTGTACCGTAGCTGCCGGTGCCGGCTTCAGCTGCCAGTTGCAGTGGCGTATCACCGCGGCGCGTAAAGATTTGCACTACCCCGCCGATGGCATCACTGCCGTAGAGCGAGGAGGCCGGACCGCGGACGATTTCGATACGTTCAATCTGGCTGGCCGGAATGCGCGACCACGAAATATTGCCCGAGGTTGCCGAGCCCATGCGCACGCCATCGATCAAAAGCAGGACGTGGCTGGAATTGCTGCCCCGGATCAGCAGGTTGGAAGCCGCACCGGGGCTGCCGTTGGCAGTGATTTCGAGGCCGGGCTGGCGTGCCAGGATATCTTCCAGCGTGGAGTGGCCGGCTGCCTCTATGTCGCTGCGCTCGATGGTGCTGACGTCGGTCAGGATTTCCGAGGCGCGCATCGGCTGGCGGGTGGCAGTCACAACCAGATTGTCGAGTTGGGCTGTATCGCCCGCAGAGGCAGGCAAGGCAAGTGCAGTGCCGATCAGAAGCAGTGAATGCTTGAAATGTGGATACATGGTTCTCCCTTTCCCGGCAGACGTCCCCGCATGCCGGAATGCAATGAACAGGAAGTGCAGGGGAGAGGGCTGGTTGCGATAACCGGCGCCACCACCCCGTGGCACTTCCGCTTGTGTCTCAGGCCGGTATCCGGGCTCACAAGTCTTGACGTATCGCCTTCCCAGGTTTTCCCAGTGGCCTTGAGATACGTCCGCACTTGCTTACCGTTGCGGGGGCAGCAGCGGCTTGGTCTCGCTAAGAGACGCACCGCTTTCCCGTTTAACTGTGTTTGGAGAATCCGCACACAGCACCTGACACGGCGCGCATTCTACATGGCATTGGATTCGGCGTCTCTTTTCAATTGCAGTTAATTTCAGATAAAACACTTTTAAAATAGCTGCTTAGTCCTTGACCTGTATTTGTTTTCCCCTCTATAGTGCGCGCCATGAATAGTGAATTTGAAGCGCTCGAAGCCCGGATCGATCAGGTCATTGCCCTGGTGCATCAACTGCGTGCCGAGAACGAAGTCCTGAAGAATCAGATGGCAGCGGCCGAAGAGGAACGCTTGCATCTGCGCGCGACCATGAAGACCGCCCGGGAACGTATCGAAGGTCTGGTTGAAACCATGCCCGAGGATGAGTGAAATGAGCAGCGAGCAGAACTTTCTCGATGTGAAGATCATGGGCCGTGAATATCGTGTCGCTTGCACGCCTGAAGAACGCGATGCCCTGATGTCGGCAGTCGAATTGGTCGACAACAAAATGCGTGAAATTGCCCAGCGTACCAAGAGCACAATCGCCGAACGGGTTGCCGTGATGGCGGCCCTCAACATCGCGCATGATCGCCTTGCCGGGGGCGGGGAGCAAACGGTTGCTTCACCGGATTTGAAGCGTAGAATCGACAACATGGGCGCACGGTTGGATGCCGTGCTGGCACCCCAGCAGCAATTCGACCTCTGATCGTCGGTTGCGGGGTGGCCCGCCGAGTGTCCCCTGCGGTGTTTGTTAAGGCCATATATTCCTTGAACCAATGCTAATTGGCATCGGTTGCGGACCAAAATTCCGCTGTTGTGCGCGTTCTGTCCGGAATGTGCCTGATGCGGAAGGAAAGCAGCCACCTTGAACTCAGGTTCAGGATGCCGGCCTGACGGCACTCGCGGGGGCTTTTTTTGCCGTGTTGTTTTTGCCTTTGATGGCACGCGCTTTCCGGCGCCTTTCCTTTTTTCCTGGATTGATGATGATGGGTCTTGAATGGTTGGCGGTATATCTGCTGCTCGGGGGCTTCGTCGGTTTTTTTGCCGGCCTGCTTGGTGTGGGTGGCGGCGGCATCATGGTGCCGATGCTGACAACCATCTTTGCCGCTCAGGGATTTCCAATGGAGCATCTGGTACACCTTGCCTTGGGTACCTCGATGGCGGCGATCGTGATGACTTCGATCTCCAGCCTGCGTGCCCATCATGCTCATGGCGCGGTACGCTGGGATATCGTGCGCGGCATCACGCCGGGTGTGTTGATTGGAACCTTCGGGGGGACTTTCATCGCATCACGGGTGCCCAGTGCGCCGCTTGCCATCTTCTTCGCGTGCTTCATGGCTTATGTGGCTTTCCAGATGGTGCTCAACGTCAAGCCCAAGCCATCGCGTGAGTTGCCGGGAACGGCTGGATTGCTGGGTGTGGGTTCCGGGATCGGGCTGGTTTCTGCGCTGGTCGCGATTGGAGGCGGCTCGCTGTCGGTTCCCTTCATGACCTGGTGCAACGTCAAGATGCAGAACGCGATCGGTACCTCGGCAGCGATTGGCTTGCCGATTGCTCTGGCGGGCGCTGCCGGCTACTTGATCAATGGCTGGGGCGGCGATGGCTTGCCTGCCTGGTCTGTCGGTTATGTTTATCTGCCGGCACTGGTACTGGTCAGTGCGGTGTCCGTGGTGACGGCGCCGATGGGCGCCCGCCTCGCCCATCGATTGCCCGTTGCTACGCTGAAGAAGGTGTTTGCCGGTGTGTTGATTTTGCTCTCGGCCAAAATGCTGCACACCATTTTTCACTAATCAGCGTGCCTTGAACGCAGGCCTGCGTTTTTCCAGAAAGGCTGCGAGACCTTCCTTGTAGTCCTCTGTTTCCAGAAAGGCGAAGGACGCGGCTTTTTCTTCATCGGTCAACGGTCGACCGTCGAGCAGGCGCGAAATCCATTGCTTGTGCCAACCGGCAACCAGCGGGGCGCCCTGCCCGATGCGGCGGGCACTCGCGTAGGCCTCGTCTTCTACCCGCTCATCAGGTACGACGCGGGTGAGCAGCCCTTTTTGCAGGGCCTCGGACGCGCTGAGGATGCGGCCTTCGAGGAGGATTTCCTTGAGTACTGCCGGTCCGGCCAGGCGTAACAGACCTTCCATTTCTCCCGGGTACATTGAAAAGCCGAGTTTGTTGATCGGTGCACCGAATTTTGCATTTTCGCCGGCAATGCGCAGGTCGCAGGCGCCGGCAATTTCCAGTCCGCCACCGATGCAGGCGCCACGAATCAAGGCGATGGTCGGATGAGGGCAGTCGGCAATGGCGTTCAAGGCTGCGGCCACTTCGCCGTGGTAGTGCACAGCCTGTTCGAGGGTGCTGCGTGCGGTCACAAACTCTTCCAGGTCGCCGCCGGCGGCAAAGGCGTCCTGACCGGCGCCGCGAATCACGATGCAACGGATTCCACGGTCAACCGAGAGGCGTGCCATGTTTTCACTGATTTGCCGCCACATGCCTAGGTCGATGGCGTTGAGCTTGCCCGGGTTATTGAGGGTGAGGGTGGCGATCTGATCTTTGATGTCGAGTTCAATGCTGCTCATGTGTGCTCCTTGGTCTTGCTACGACCCGTGTACTGGCCGTCAGGTTGTTATGTCTTATATAAGATATAATATTCGCGCCGATATTTCGGTAATTATTAATTAGGGAGGACAAAGATGAGCAGCGTTATGTATGAAAGGATGCGGGTAAATCCCAAATTCCAGGAACTCGTTGCCAAGCGGGGGCGTTTTGCCTGGACTCTGGCCTTTATCGTGTTGACCATGTTCTATGGTTTCGTGATGACAGTGGCTTTTAATCCGGGGGTTTTGGGCCAGCCGGTGGCTGAGGGTTCGCGATTGACCGTTGGCGTTGTGGTTGAACTCTTCATGTTCGTTTTCTTCTGGGTGTTGACCGCAGTTTATGTGCGTCGCGCCAATACCGAATTCGATGCGATCACACAGGAAATCGTTCGCGAAGCCTGGAAGGAGAACAAGTAATGCGTAAGTTTCTTCCCGTTCTCGGTCTGCTCGCGCTGAGCGGCCTGGCCATGGCAGGTGATGCCATCGGTCCGACTGAAAAACAGGCGACCAATTGGCACGCCATCATCATGTTCTGCATCTTCGTCACCATGACGATGGGCATTACCTACTGGGCCGCCAGCCGCACCAAATCCACTGCCGATTTCTATACTGCAGGTGGCGGCATTACCGGTTTCCAGAATGGTCTGGCAATCGCTGGCGACTACATGTCGGCCGCGACGCTGCTCGGCCTGACCGCCATGGTTTATGGCAAGGGCTACGACGGCTACATTTACATGCTGTGCTTCTTCGCCGGCTGGCCGATCATCCTCTTCCTGATGGCCGAACGTCTGCGTAATCTGGGCAAGTTCACTTTCTCCGACATTACTGCTTATCGTCTCGATCAAGGCAAGGTACGGACGATGGCAGCGATTTCATCGCTGGTTGTTGTTTGCTTCTACCTGATCGCACAGATGGTCGGTGCGGGTCAGCTGATCAAGCTGCTCTTCGGGCTGGAATACAACATCGCGATTTTCGCTGTGGGTCTGCTGATGATGGTCTACGTGACCTTTGGTGGCATGGTTGCGACCACCTGGGTGCAGATCATCAAGGCCTGTATGTTGCTGTCCGGCGGCACCTTGGTGATGTTCCTCGCCATGAGTCAGTTTGACTTCTCCTTCACCAACTTGCTGGAAAAGGCGATGAGCACCCATGCGTTGGGCGAAAAGCTGATGCAGCCCGGTGCCTTGCTGGCTGATCCGGTAACGGCGATTTCCCTCGGCTTGGGTCTGATGTTCGGTACGGCTGGTCTGCCGCATATCCTGATGCGCTTCTTCACCGTGACCGATGCCAAGGAAGCCCGCAAATCGGTTCTCTATGCATCCGGTTTCGTTGCCTACTTCTTCAATGTCATCTTCCTGATGGGTCTGTGCGCGATTTTGATCGTTGGCCAGAACCCGGAGTTTTTTGAAGGTGGCGAGGTGGGCAAGAAATTGATCGGTGGCGGCAATATGGTGGCCATGCATCTGGCCAAGGCCGTCGGCGGCGACATGCTGCTTGGCTTCCTGGCAGCGGTTGCCTTCGCTACCATTCTGGCCGTGGTTTCGGGTCTGGCCTTGGCGGGTGCTTCTGCCATCTCGCATGACCTCTACGCCCGCGTAATCAAGAAGGGTACGGCATCGGAAGCGGCTGAAATCCGTGTGTCCAAAATTGCCACGATCTGTCTGGGTGCCGTGGCCATCGTGCTGGGTATCCTGTTCGAGAAACAGAACATCGCCTTCATGGTCGGTCTGGCCTTCGGTGTGGCTGCCGCTGCCAACTTCCCGGTGCTCATCCTGTCCATGTACTGGAAGGGTTTGACGACCCGCGGCGCGCTGTGGGGCGGTTATGGCGGTCTGGTGTCTGCCGTGATCTTCGTTGTGCTGTCGAAGTCGGTCTGGGTCGATGTGCTGGGTAATGCCTCTGCGCTCTTCCCCTACACCCAACCAGCGCTGTTTGCGATGCCGATCGCCTTCCTGTTGGCTTACATCATGTCGAAGAGCGATAGCAGCGTGCGTGCGCAGGCTGAAATCGAAGCCTTTGAAGATCAGTATGTGCGTGCGCAAACCGGTTTCGGTGCAGCTTCTGCCAGCAACCACTGATTGATTGCTTAAAAATGAAAAGCCCGGTGGTTACGGCCACCGGGCTTTTTTTGTCTACAATCGGGCGCTCGTCCAGCGTTGAAGGAGTGGCATGAAGCGGGGAATACAGCCTACGGGCGTCGAGCGGATGATGCGCGAAAACGATTTCATCGTTTCCAAAACCAGTCCGAAGGGCATCATTACCTACGGCAATCCGATTTTCATCGAGTTTTCGGGGTATACCGAAGCAGAACTGCTGGGCAGTCAGCACAACATTGTTCGCCATCCGGACATGCCGCGTGCGGCATTTCAGCTGGCCTGGAACAGTATTCAGTCCGGACAGGAGTTCTTTGGCTACATCAAGAATCTCGCCAGGGATGGTAGTCACTATTGGGTATTCACGCACATCACGCCGGATCTTGATCAGTCCGGTGCCATTGTCGGCTACACCTCGGTTCGGCGCTGCCCTGACCGGAGCGCTTTACAGAAGGTTGAGCCCTTGTATCGCGCCATGCTGGAGGCTGAAAAGGCGGCCGGCAGCCGCGATGCGATCGTCGCAGGCACCAAGGTGCTGACCGATCTTCTGACTCAATCCGGAATGAGCTATGAACAACTCGTCTTCTCTCTCTAGTCGCCAGTGGTTGATTGCCCTGTGGCTGCTGGCTGCGGCCGGTGCAGTCTGGGTGCATCCCTTTGCCGTGCTTACCTGCCTTGGGCTGGCGCTGCTGACGAATTTTTGGCCTCAGGGCCGGTCGACCGCAGAATTGACAGGGCTAAAGGCTTTGCTTGAGCGTGCGCAGCAGGGTGAGTTGGTGGCCCGCAATCCGCAGACTGTCCGTGATCCGGTGCTGGATGCGATTCGGGTTAATCTGAATTCGGTGCTTGATCAGACAGAAACTGCGTTTAGGGAAATTCTTGGCGCCATGCAAGCCTCGTCCGAAGATCGTGTCTGGCGCCGTCTGCAAACCAGCGGCTTGCACGGTACCTTCCAAACGGTACTGGTCCAGATTCAAATGGTGCTCGACAAACTGGAGCAGGCGCAGGAGTCGGTGGCGCGTGAAGCCTTGCTTTCGCGGATTTTTCTGCGCTCGGAAAAAGGCCTGTCGCTGGCGATTGAGCATGTGGACGGGATGCTCGGCACGGTGGGTTCGGAAGCGGTGCAATCCCGTGATCTGGCCGGGCGTTTTGCCGCCTCGGCAGAAGACATGTCGCATTCGGCGGCCCGTGTTTCAGAGGCGCTGGGCGGCGCGCATGCCTCGGCCTTGGCCGGGGTGGCCGCACTGGATGACCTGAATACCAAGGCCTCGGTCATCCATCAGCTGACCGGGCGGATTGAGGCGATCGCCAAGCAGACGAATTTGCTGGCCCTGAATGCGGCGATCGAAGCTGCACGGGCGGGTGAGGCGGGTCGGGGGTTTGCCGTGGTGGCGGATGAAGTCCGCAAGCTGGCCGATCAGGCACAGCATTCAGCCGAGGAAATTTCGGCTGCCATTTCAGCTATCGTTGCCTCGATGGGGGCGGCAACCCAGCGCATTGGCTCTTTGAGCCAGGCGGTGTCCGGTGCGCGCGGGACGACGGAAGCGTTCAGTCTGACCTTGTCCGACTCGGCCATCTCTGCAACCGAGGTGGGCGCATTGGCGAACGCTATCGGTGATGGCGTGGAGCGGATGACCTTTGCCATGCATCAGGTGGCAACCGCTCAGCGGGCGCGGGCCGATGCGACGGCGATCCTTCATGGCGAGGATGTACGGATTGCCACGCTGACCGAAATGGAGCAGGAGGCGGCCAGCATCGTTCGTTCCAGAAAATGGGTGCGAGGCAGCGCCGACCGCGATGCACTGGTGGTGATTTACGACCGGCTATTCGCCAATATCGAACGCCAGTTGCACTAAGGCAGGTTTACGCCGCCTTGGTGCTGGCCGCGACGGCTTCCATCTTCGCCAGCGCTTCGCGACCGGAAAGCAGGTGGTCGTGCATGAGTTGCTCGGCGCGTTTGGCATCGCCGCCAGCGATTGCCGCCATGATCAGTCGATGTTCGTCGAGTGACTGCTGCAAGCGCCCTTCCAGTGAAAGCGAATGCATCCGCGAGAGTTTCAGGACTTTGCGCAGATCCTGAATGACCTGGAGCAGCCAGCGGTTTCCGGATAACTCCTGAACCTTGCGATGAAATTCCTGGTTGGCTTCGAAAAAAGCTTCAATCCGCTCGTCGTGGGCAGCCTTTTCCAGCGCGTCATGAATCTGTTTGAGTGCGGCGATGTCGGCCGGTTTCGCCTTGCTGACGGCTTCGGCTGCGCAGCGACCTTCCAGCATGGCAATCAGCGGAAACAGATCGTCGAGGTCGCGCCGCGAAATTTCGGTCACATAGCAGCCGCGACGGGGCTTCAGTTCGACCAGTCCCTCGGAGGCGAGTACTTTAAGAGCTTCCCGCAAAGGGGTGCGTGAAATGCCGTATTGCTCAGCCAGTTTTTGTTCGTCGATCCAGGTGCCCGGCGTCAACTCATGGGCGAAGATGCGTTGGCGAAGCCGTTCTGCAACTTCCTGATAGAGCGCGGTGGGAGCGATACGTGTCATGTGGTCAGTGTGGTGGTTGGGGCAGTTGCGGTACGTTGCCGGCTTGCCTCTGTAATTATGGATACAGTATTATGTGGGGCTTGGTATGTCAAGCTGGGTCTAAAAGCGTAGAATTTTGTATTTTGCATTATTGGCCCAAAAAAATCGAATCGGCGAGGGGTGTCTCATGTCAGAAAAGTTCTTTGATTCCAATAACCTGGATGTCTGGGAGAAAGCGGCTGCAAAGCAGTCGCCGGGTGGCGATGTCAATAATCTGGTGTGGAATACCCCTGAAGGGCTCAAGGTCAAAGCCTTGTATACCCGCAAGGATATCGATGATCTTGAATTTTCCGATACCCTGCCCGGCGTCGCACCGTTCCTGCGCGGACCGCAGCCAACGATGTATGCGGTCAAGCCTTGGACCATCCGTCAGTATGCCGGCTTCTCCACCGCCGAAGCTTCCAATGCCTTTTACCGCAAGGCGCTCGCCGCCGGCGGCCAAGGCGTTTCCGTTGCTTTCGACCTGGCAACGCACCGCGGCTACGACTCTGATAATCCCCGCGTGCTGGGCGATGTCGGCAAGGCCGGCGTAGCGATTGACTCCGTTGAAGACATGAAAATCCTGTTCGATGGCATCCCGCTCGACAAGATTTCTGTCTCGATGACGATGAATGGTGCCGTACTGCCGATTCTGGCGGGCTACATCGTGGCTGCCGAAGAGCAAGGCGTGTCGCAGGACAAACTCTCAGGCACCATCCAGAACGACATTCTCAAAGAATTCATGGTGCGGAATACCTATATTTATCCGCCCAAGCCGTCGATGAAGATCATTGCCGATATTTTCGGCTACACGGCGCAGCACATGCCGAAGTTCAATTCGATCTCGATTTCCGGGTATCACATCCAGGAGGCCGGCGCCAACCAGGCCATCGAGCTCGCCTTCACGCTGGCTGACGGCATGGAATACGTGCGCACCGGCGTTGCCTCGGGCATGGACGTTGATACCTTCGCGGGTCGTCTGTCCTTTTTCTGGGCGGTCGGCATGAATTTCTATCTTGAAATCGCCAAGATGCGCGCCGCCCGTCTGCTGTGGCACCGCATCATGACCGGCTTCAACGCCAAGAGCCCGAAGTCGATGATGCTGCGCACGCACAGCCAGACCTCCGGCTGGTCGCTGACCGAGCAGGACCCGTACAACAATGTCGTGCGTACCACCATCGAAGCGATGGCGGCCGTCTTCGGCGGTACCCAGTCGCTGCATACCAATGCGCTGGACGAAGCCATTGCCCTGCCGACCGAGTTCTCGTCGCGCATCGCCCGCAATACGCAGCTGATCATCCAGGAAGAAACCCACATCACCAACGTCGTTGATCCGTGGGCCGGTTCCTACATGATGGAGAAGCTGACCCAGGACATGGCCGACAAGGCTTGGGACATCATTCAGGAAATCGAGGCCATGGGCGGTATGACCAAGGCCGTGGAGTCCGGCTGGGCCAAGATGCAGGTCGAAACCTGCGCCGCCGACAAACAAGCACGCATCGACTCCGGCAAGGACGTCATCGTTGGTGTGAACAAGTACAAGCTGGCCAAGGAAGACGCGATCGACATTCTCGATATCGACAACCACGCCGTCCGAGAATCCCAGATTGCGCGTCTGAAAAACATCCGCGCCAGTCGCGACAGTGCTGCGGTCAACGCTGCTCTGGAAGCATTAACCAAGGCTGCCGAAAGCGGCGAAGGCAATTTGCTCGATCTGACCGTCAAGGCCATCCGCCTGCGCGCCACGGTGGGTGAAGTGTCGGATGCGCTGGAGAAGATTTTTGGTCGTTTCCGCGCCAACAACCAGACCATTTCGGGGGTTTATGGAGGCGTTGTGGAAGGTCAGGAAAGCTGGGAGCAGATCAAGGCCGATGTCGCCAGGTTCGCCGAAGAAGATGGCCGTCGTCCGCGCATCATGATCGCCAAGCTGGGTCAGGACGGTCATGATCGTGGCGCCAAGGTGGTTGCCACCGCCTACGCCGATCTTGGCTTTGACATCGACATGGGTCCGCTCTTCCAGACACCGGAAGAGGCGGCTCGTCAGGCCATCGAAAACGATGTGCATGCCGTGGGTGTGTCTTCGCTGGCCGCCGGCCACAAGACCCTGCTGCCGGCACTGGTCAAGGCCCTGAAGGATCAGGGCGGCGACGACATCATCGTGTTCGCTGGCGGCGTAATTCCGGCGCAGGACTACGACTTCCTGTTCGATTCCGGTGCCAAGGCCGTTTTCGGTCCGGGGACCCGGATCGAAGATTCGGCAGTCAAGGTGCTGGAAGAAATCCGCAAGGCTCGCGGCTAATACCCGGATGAAGCTGGACGAAGCCGCCGTGCTAGCGAATGCTCTGTCGCCTGTCGATCAGCAGTTGGTCGACGGCGTGATCCAAGGTCAGCGTCGGGCGCTGGCCAAGGCGATTACGCTGATCGAATCGACGCGCGCAGATCATCAGCAGCGGGCTCAGCAGGTGTTGAACGCGCTTTTGCCGAGTACCGGCAAGGCGATTCGCATCGGAATTTCCGGTGTGCCGGGCGCGGGCAAGTCCACCTTCATTGAGGCGCTGGGCATCTGGCTGATTGAGCAGGGCAAAAAACTGGCGGTTTTGGCGGTTGACCCCTCGTCGACCGTCAGCGGCGGCTCCATTCTCGGCGACAAGACGCGCATGGAACTCCTGAGCCAGCGCGAAGAAGCTTTCATCCGGCCGAGCCCATCGTCCGGATCGCTGGGCGGGGTTGCCGAAAAATCCCGCGAGGCCATGCTGCTCTGCGAAGCTGCCGGCTACGATGTGATCATCATTGAAACCGTGGGTGTCGGCCAGTCCGAAACGACGGTAGCCGGCATGGTCGACATGTTCTGCCTGCTGCAGTTGCCGAATGCTGGCGACGACCTGCAGGCCATCAAGAAGGGTATTGTCGAAATCGCCGATATGGTGATTATCAACAAGGCCGATATCGACAAGCAGGCAACTGCTGTGGTTCGCGCTCAGTGGCGCAATGCCCTGCACATGTTGCGTCCGGCTTCGCCCAACTGGGGGCCACCGGTGATCGCCCTGTCGGCGCTGCACAAGGAAGGTATTGCCGATTTCTGGGAGCAAGTCGAAAAATATCAGGCGGCACTCAAACCGACCGGCGAGTTTGCTGCCAAGCGCCAGCATCAGTCCCTGAGCTGGATGTGGCAGTTGATCGACTCGGGTCTGCGCCAGCATTTCCGTCACCACCCGCGCGTTCAGGCGAATCTGCCTGCGCTCACCCAATCTGTTGAGCAGGGCCATACGACGCCGGCTGCGGCTGCGTATGTGCTGCTCGACTACCTGAAACACTGAAGTTCCGAATTACCCGATCCACTTAGGGAGTTTTTTATGCACGACATCATCCGCCAGCTGGAAAAAAAGCGCGAAATGGCCCGCCTTGGCGGTGGCCAGAAGCGTATCGACAGCCAGCACAAGAAGGGCAAGCTGACTGCCCGCGAACGCATTGAACTGCTGCTGGACCCGGATTCCTTCGAAGAATGGGATCTGTTCAAGGAGCACCGCTGTGTCGACTTCGGCATGGATCAGGCCGAAAAGACCCCTGGCGACGGTGTTGTGATCGGCTACGGTACGATCAATGGCCGTCTGGTCTTCGTGTTCTCTCAGGATTTCACCGTGTTCGGTGGTTCCCTGTCCGAAACCCATGCAGAAAAGCTCTGCAAGGTGATGGATCAGGCGATGAAGGTTGGTGCCCCGGTGATCGGCCTGAACGATTCGGGCGGTGCCCGTATCCAGGAAGGCGTTGCCTCTCTGGGTGGCTATGCTGACGTGTTCCAGCGCAATGTGATGGCTTCCGGCGTCGTGCCGCAGATTTCCATGATCATGGGACCCTGTGCCGGTGGTGCGGTCTACTCGCCTTCAATGACAGATTTCATCTTCATGGTGAAAGACTCCTCCTACATGTTCGTCACCGGTCCTGAAGTCGTGAAGACCGTGACCCACGAGGATGTGACTGCTGAAGAACTCGGCGGTGCCGTGACCCACACCAGCAAGTCCGGTGTGGCCGATCTGGCCTTCGAGAACGATGTTGAAGCGCTGTCCATGCTGCGTCGCTTCATGAATTTCCTGCCTGCGAACAACCGCGAAAAGCCGCCGGTCACCCCGACCAACGATCCGGCTGACCGCATGGATTATTCGCTGGATACCCTGGTCCCGGACAACGCCAACAAGCCTTACGACATGAAGGAATTGCTGGTCAAGATTGCCGACGACAGCGATTTCTTTGAAATTCAGCCCGATTACGCCAAGAACATCATCATCGGCTTTGCCCGCATCGATGGCCATCCGGTCGGCATTGTGGCCAACCAGCCGCTGGTGCTGGCCGGCTGCCTGGACATCAAGTCCTCGATCAAGGCCGCCCGTTTCGTTCGCTTCTGCGATGCCTTCAATATTCCGGTCGTGACCTTCGTTGACGTCCCGGGCTTCATGCCGGGTACCTCGCAGGAGTACGGCGGCATCATCAAGCACGGCGCCAAGCTGCTTTACGCCTACGCCGAATGTACCGTGCCCAAGGTCACCGTCATCACCCGCAAAGCCTACGGTGGCGCTTACGACGTGATGTCGTCCAAGCATCTGCGCGGTGACGTCAATCTGGCTTGGCCATCTGCTGAAATCGCCGTGATGGGCCCGAAAGGCGCTGTGGAAATCATCTTCCGCGAAGAAAAGAATGATCCCGCCAAGCTGGCCGAGCGCGAAGCGGAGTACAAGGCCAAGTTTGCCAATCCCTTCGTGGCTGGTGCGCGTGGCTTCATCGACGACGTCATCATGCCGCACGCCACCCGCAAGCGGATCGCCCGCTCGCTGGCCATGCTGCGCGACAAGAAACTCGAAAATCCGTGGCGCAAGCACGGCAACATTCCTCTGTAAGCGTCAGGGAGAAAAAGGAATATGTTCACTAAAATTCTGATCGCAAACCGCGGCGAAATCGCCTGCCGCGTCATCAAGACCGCCCGCAAGATGGGCATCAAGACCGTTGCCGTCTATTCCGAAGCCGACAAGGATGCCTTGTTTGTCGATATGGCCGATGAAGCCGTCTGCATCGGCCCCGCTGCGTCGAAAGAGTCCTATCTCGTTGCCGACAAGATCATCGCTGCCTGCAAGCAGACCGGTGCTCAGGCCGTCCATCCGGGTTACGGCTTCCTCTCTGAAAATGCCGCGTTCTCGCGTCGTCTGGAAGAAGAAGGCATCAAGTTCATCGGTCCGAAGCACTACTCCATCGCCAAGATGGGCGACAAGATCGAGTCCAAGAAGCTGGCCATCGAAGCCAAGGTCAATACCATTCCGGGCTACAACGATGCCATCTCCGGTCCTGACGAAGCCGTCAAGATTGCCCAGAGTATTGGCTACCCGGTGATGATCAAGGCCTCCGCCGGCGGCGGAGGCAAGGGTCTGCGCGTGGCTTACAACGATGCCGAAGCGCACGAAGGCTTCTCGTCCTGCGTGAACGAAGCGCGTAATTCCTTTGGTGACGACCGCGTCTTCATCGAAAAGTATGTTCTGGAACCGCGCCACATCGAAATCCAGTTGCTCGGCGACTCGCACGGCAACTACGTCTACCTGAACGAGCGTGACTGCTCGATCCAGCGCCGTCACCAGAAGGTTATCGAAGAAGCACCGAGCCCCTTCGTTGATCCCGAAATGCGCAAGGCGATGGGCGAACAGGCCGTGGCCCTGGCCCGTGCCGTGAATTACGAATCGGCCGGCACGGTCGAATTCGTGGTGTCCGGTGCGACCAAGGAGTTCTACTTCCTGGAAATGAACACCCGCCTGCAGGTGGAACACCCGGTTACCGAACTGATCACCGGCCTCGACCTGGTCGAGCAGATGATCCGCGTTGCCTACGGTGAAAAGCTGCCGCTGACCCAGGCTGACGTCAAGATCGACGGTTGGGCCATGGAGTGCCGGATCAACGCCGAAGACCCGTTCCGCGGCTTCCTGCCGTCGACGGGTCGTCTGGTCAAATTCCTGCCGCCGGCCGAGTCGACCGATGCACAGGGCACGACCCGCGTCGACACCGGCGTGTACGATGGTGGCGAGATCTCGATG
>CALAGF010000177.1 GCA_937892345.1 uncultured Rhodocyclaceae bacterium
GGAAAGGCAAAATTGACCCAGATCTGGCGCCCGTCAGGACGAGCCATCACAAAAACCGGCTGACCGCGTACCGGAATACGCCCCACTTCTTTCCAGGTCGCCACATCGACCACCAGCACTTCGTGGCGTCCGATCGCCGGCAGATAGGCTTTTCCCTGGGCCACCGACCACCCACGCAGGTGGGGCATCTTGAAAACCGGCAACTTCTCTTCACCGCGCCCGTAATTTTCGAGGATCTTCCGACTGCCCTTTTCCGGTTGCCAGAGATCAAGCAGAGCAACGCCGTCCTCGCCGAAAAGTCCCGCCAGATAGTGTCGGCCGTCCGGCGTAATCAAGCCATCGTAGGGTTGATTCCCCGCCGGATAATGCGTTGTGACAGGCTGCCGCGGATTACTGAAATCACTCACCCGAATTTCACCCGCCTCGAACAAGGCATAAGCGAATTTGTTGCCGGGAGCGTCCGCCAGTCCCACGACTTTGGAAAACTGACCTTCTCCATAGGTGGCCGGCACCTCGGAAAGCAGCTCCAGCGTCTCGGCGTCAAACGCCTTGATCCCACCCGGTTTGTAGTTCTGCACTACGACCAGCCGACCATCCTGAGAAATTGAGCCGCCAATGGCGTTACCGCTCTGAATGACCCGGTGGACCAGTTTGCCGGCCAGCATGTCGATTTTGTTCAGGCCGCCATCGCGCCCGAAAACGTAAGCGTAACGTCCATCCCGCGAATACACTGCCGAGGCATGTGAAAGATCACCCAAGCCGCCAATGCGTGCATAAGGCTGACCTGTACTGGTGCTCGCCAGGGTGACATGACCGCTGGCGCGCTCAATGATGAGCGCCAAGTCGCCGGTACCCCGTGGCGTAATCGAGGCACAGGCCATGAGTGAGCAACAGGCTAGCACGACAACCAGGCGATGGATGAAATGGGTCATGTTCAAATTCACTTTGGAAAACCGTGCATCAATTGTTCGACGATCCATTGCGCCTCGTCTTCGCTCAAGAAGCGTTGCCAAGGCGGCATCGCCGTACCAGGGCGACCGGCGTAAATCGTGGCGACCAAACCTTCGACGGATTTGTCACTCAAGGCGCCTGGCAACAGCGAAGGGCCGAGCCCGCCTTGCAAGCTCATACCATGACAGGAACCACATTCCTGCCTGACCATATGCGTCAATACCTGTTGCCGTGCTGACGACGGCGTATCGGCAAAGGCAGTTCCTTGCAGAAAGAGCAGGAACGCCCCTGCCAATGCCAGCGATGCCCGCAACAACCACTGGAAGCGGACACGCTCGCGGCGCGTCCGGCTAGAACTTCTGTGCCTTGACATCGCCCTCGCCATCCAAGCCTATGGTGTGCCCGAATGACACGTGATGGAAACGACCGCCGGCATGATCGGCATGAATCGCCAAACCGAAATTCACTGGCTGCCCGGAGACCATGGGCGTTGCCCCTGCCAGTTTCCTGCTGAAGGTAATCGTCCAGCCTTCCGGGCCAAAACTGCCCTCGGCCTTGACGTTCGCACCACCGCCCTGCATGCGCCGCTGGTCGGTGATCCGTCCATCCGATACCTGTCCATTGCTCGACCATTGCATCAGGTCATAGCCGCCGCTAGTCACATATTTACTCTTGCTCTCTTTGGCACCCGGCATCGTGCGCGCATCTTCATGGCAGCTTGCCCAGCAGCCCACCTGATTGGCGAGCGGCACCTGCGCATCCGGGAAGAGCAAGGTGGCCTTCAGTGCATTGTCTTTGTCTGAATGATCAAACCCGCCGTCAGGTGCTTTGAAGCGCAATCGGACATAGAGCTGATTTGCATCGTAAGCAGCCTGCACCTGCACCGGATAGCTACGCACCTTGGGTGCGCCCGCCGGCTCCAGTTCCTTGGCAATCCGCTCCAGATCCACATTGATCTCACCGCCCTCCACATGGCAGCCCGCACAGCTCTCCCCACGAGCCAGCCCCCGGCTGCCTCCATGCTTGCCCTTGCTTTGTATCCACTGGAAGGGCGTTGCCCCGGGATGAAAAACGTGGATGGCGGTGACTGGCACCTTGCTCCAGTCCGGGGCTGCACAGGCGCCTCCTGCGGTCAACACCAAACCGGCCACCAAAAAACTGCTGAATATCATTCTTGGATTCATCGTATTGCGCTCCTGAAGCTACCGCTTTCCGACCCACCAGAGATTACGGGGGCTTGCGCCCCCGTATCCTTGTGTCAGATCAAAAGCAGAAAATTGATCAGTAGATGTCGTGCTGCGTGTTGTAGACGTTGAACTTGCCGGTCGGTGTGATCATTTTCGGATCGGTAATGACCTTCTTGACCTTCAGGGTTTCATCGTCATAAACAACCACGGCGGACTGATCGGTCTTGCCGCCCCACAGCGAAATCCAGACTTCCTTGCCATCAGCCGAGTATTCCGGATGCACGGCGCGCTTGACGGCCTTGGTTGGCGGCAGACCGGAGTCCTTGGCCACATTCAGCACAGCCTTCGGCTTGGACAGATCAGCCATATCCCAAACGGCAACGGACTCAGCCAGATCCTTGTCCGGGTTCTGCGGCGCATCCGCCCAGAAATGCTTGGACTTCGGATGCGTCTTGACGAACAGGTTGCCTGGAACGTGTTTGATTTCCTGAACCACCTTCCAATTGAACTGCTTGAACTTGGCGTGTTCCTTCTTTTCCGACGGCGTCGAAATCAGCGTCACCACATCGGCGCCCAGGTGGCCCGTCGCCCAGACCGGCCCGTAGGTCGGATGAACGAAATTGGCGCCGCGACCCGGATGCGGGATCTTGGCGACATCGACCAGCGCAGCCAGCTTGCCAGTCTTGGTATCCACCGCAGCAATCTTGTTGGATGCATTGGCGGCAACCAAGAAGTAACGCTTGGAAGCATCCCAGCCGCCGTCATGCAGGAACTTGGCGGAAGCGATGGTCGTCGTCTTCAGGTTTTCGATGTCGGAATAATCGACCAGCAGGATCTGACCGGTTTCCTTGATGTTCACCACCCATTCCGGCTTGATGAACGAGGCAACGATGGAAGCAACGCGCGGTTCCGGATGGTATTCGCCATCAACGGTCATGCCGCGGGTGGAAACGACCTTGCGCGGCTTCAGGGTATCGCCATCCATAATCACGTACTGGGGCGGCCAGTAGGAACCGGCGATTGCATACTTGTCTTCAAAGCCCTTGAACTTGGAGGTATCGACCGAGCGGGCATCGAAGCCGATCTTGACTTCAGCCACAACGGCCGGCTTTTCCATCCACAGGTCGATCAGGCTCAGGCGACCGTCGCGACCGATAACGTAAACGTAACGACCGGAAGCTGAGAGGCGGGAGATGTGAACCGCATAGCCCGTCTTGACGATGGAGCGGATTTCCTTGGTATCACCGTCGATGAGCGCCACCTCACCCGTATCGCGAAGCGTGACCGAGAACATGTTCTTCAGGTTGAAGTTGTTCATTTGCTTCTTCGGACGCTGGTCGACCGGAACAATCACCTTCCAGGAATCCAGGGTTTCCTTGAAGCTGTATTCGGGCGGCACATCGGGCGTGTTCTGGATGTACTTGGACATCAGGCTGATTTCATCCTTGGTCAGGATGTCGTCAAAGTTGACCATGCCGCCATCGGTACCGTAACCGATGATTTTTTCCAGACGGCTCTGGCCGAGCTTGAGCGTACCGCCTTCGGTGACCTTGCCTTCCTTGTCTTTCTTCGTCCAGTGCGGCTCAAGATTCTTGCCGGTAGCGCCCTTGCGCAACACACCGTGACAGCCGGCACAACGTTCAAAATAAATTTTCTTGGCCTGTTCTTTTTCGGCAGCCGTCATTTCCGGCGCCTTGGCTTCCTGTGCAAACGCCGATCCGGCAGCCCCAGCCAGAATACCGAGTGCGATGATTCCGATAGCTCCTGCTTTCATCTTTCCTCTCCTAAGTTGGTTATTGCAACTGAACCCCCAGAGCAATAGGGCGAAGATTGATCTGCAGAGAAACCGGCGTCCTTGATGATTGATAAATCTGGCGCCCATTTGCGGTATTTTTTTCGAAGCTACCCCAGACGATTGATTTGCATCAATTTTTATTGGCACGAGCACATGAAAAAATCCGCTCCTCAACTATCTTGGAGATCCCGATGCGCGCCTTTATTTGCTTCCTTTTACTCATGCTGGTGCATGCTGGGAGTCAGGCAGCAGACAGGGAAAAAGGCCAGGACATCAATGGAACCTGTGCAGCCTGCCACGGGGATGACGGGCGCGGCGGAAAGCGTGGCGAATACCCAAGAATCGCCGGTCAACAAGTCAAATACATCGAAAATCAGCTTCGCAATTTCCGCTCGAGAGTCCGCGTCAATATCCCGATGTTTCCTTACACTCAGGAAAAAGAACTGTCGGATAACGATATCACCGAAATATCGGCCTACCTTGCGGGGATCGAACTTTCTTCTGAAATGCCGAATTACCGAGGCGATGAAGATGCCCTCACCCGCCTGAAAATGGCTGAAAAAGTGATGATCATTCCCCGCGCAGAAGGCGATATCGTCAAAGGCGGATCCCTATACCAGGAAGAATGCGCGCACTGCCATGGCAAAACCGGTATGGGGCGTGGGCACTACCCGATGCTGGTCGGGCAATACACCAACTATCTCAAGCGCCAGACTGAACTCTTCCGCAAAGGCGACCGTCCTCACGACGAGGACGATAAATCAGGCGTATTAGGGGTACTGAGCAGCACTCAGATCGACGACATTCTCGCCTACATCACCACACTACAAAGACACCTCAACGGAGAGGCTGCTCACTGAATTGATACAGGTCAGGCACCTGCCGTCTCATTCAGCCGAGCCTGCCCGGGCTCACAGCACCGGGCCCAAAGATGTCTAGAGAGTCCGAACTCTGGCTTACCGAAGAATTCCCTTGACCTGACGAAGCCAAGGTTCGGGCAGTTAGCTGAAAATTATCGGGATGGTCAATGACCATCTTGTCTCTTGCCCTCCACATGCGGTAGTAAGGCAACTTTCCATTTAACGCCTGAGTCCGAAGAGATACAAGACTAGACATTTTTGGCCAAAGGCGTAGTCTGGAATTGCGCCCCGACAAGCAGTTGACCGGGGCCGAAATGAACATTTCGACAGGAGGCAGAATGACTGAGAGTCCGCCGCAAATTGAGATGATTGTGTAGTACCCAAACGGCGAAAGCCGCAATGCTTCGGTCAATTGCTACGAAGCCAAAGATTTACGAAGCCCATGCGATGAAAAGCGTGGGCTTTTCGCTTAATTGTCGCCGGTGTTGCCAATATTCGGCGCTGCGATTGAGGGGTCGGGCGCATCTTCAATTCCCCAATCACCCCATTGATACCAATCATCCCCAAGCATTTCTGCCGGATGCTGCGTCCGACCCGAGCCGTTCCCGCACATGAGGTCTTTAGCTGGGCAATATTTATCGCAACCCCAGCAGATGCGCTCCGGATGCTTAGGGTGGAGGGGAAATTTCTTAGCCATAAATAGAGGGAGCTAGTTCGCTAGAGCGGCCACAGGAAACAAACGCTAGCTTGAGAATGAATGCGGTTTGCACTTCTCGCATACTTCCCACGGAGGACATTTGCAGACCACAGGCAGTTCGACATACTGGCTGCCAACATACACTTTCCCTGTTGATTCGCTCCTCATTGCCGCGGACTTTTTTGGAGGACTAGGGGCAACCTCGGAATCATCGTGGGCGGTCGGTGACCATTTGGTGAAGGGCTGCATGTCGTCTTGGTTAACGACATACCAAACCTTACGTGCAGCATCCCATCTGGCCCCCAACTTTTTGGCTGCCTCCTTTTCGGCAAATGGCACCTTCAGATTAAATCTCATCAGCCTTGCTCCACTTCAAACCCATCGCCCGTTGCAATGAAGCTGCCCCCTGCGATGTAGTGAATGGTTCGCTCAGCATCAGTACCGAAAGTCCAGCGTCCATTGTTGAAAACGTCGAGGTCCGCCCAAGCAGCAAGCACTTCTGCAATAAACAGGTCGTAGCGCTTTTGATTGTGCTCTTCGGGAATCACTCTGCATTCGAGCCAAGCAACACAACCATCAATGAGTGGGGCCTGGACTTTGGAGGCCGGCGAAGTGCCAACTGCATAGGCGACAAACTTGTCCATTTCGCGGCCAGATTGCGAACCAACAGCCAAGACCTTGTCAGCGATGGCTTTGGTCGGAATACTCAGAACGAACTCCCCACTGCCCTCAATAAGCTCGCGTGTGAAAGAACGAGCATCAACGACTACAGCAACCTTGGGCGGGTCGAAATCCAAGGGCATGGCCCAGGAGGCTGCCATCACGTTACAACGGCCATCGTGAGCGCTTGAGACAAGGGTCACTGGCCCGTGATTCAAAAGCAGGTAAGACTTGGTGAGCTCAACGGGTTGGATTTTTTTCATGTGCATCTATAAATTTCAGGTAAAGCTGACTCAGCTAAGCTTGGGTGCTGCGGCCAACACAGCATCCCGGAGGGTACCCTCCTCCAACGCCTTCCGGTTCCGGAAACCATCCGCAATGTAGTCAATACCGTAGGGGTCAATGCCCAACAATGTGACAGTCCTGGGTGCCACTGCCTCAGCTTCTGCAAGCAATGCGGACTCGTCGGCTAACGACAGTTTATTGGTTGCCGCCAGGACATCCACCTCGACCCAACCCATTTTTCCAACCCCGCCGATGTAACGCAGTCGCTTGGGAATAATGCGGAAGAACATGAAGTCGAGTTGCAGATACTGCTCAGCGGCCGGCACATATCGGAGATAGCGCGCAATCAGTTCCTGGCTGGGTTCAAATTGCTCAGCATCACCTACCAGGGTAAGACGTTGTCCATCCTGGACGTTGGCAGTACCTGTCTCGGCTACAGAAATGCTGACCTTCGGGTCCGCCAGCAAATTCTTGGTGTGTTCAGCTAGTGCACTAATCAGCAGGATGGGCTGATGTTGTTCGTCCAAGACATTGGGCACCAAGGTAGCGTACGGATAGCCGGGCATCTGCAGAGACTGTGTCGCCAGCGTGCTTACCGCGGCGCTGTGCAGCAAATTGATGACTGGTGAGAGTTCGAGCTTCACGGGTTCATCCAATCAGGTGGTGGAACGCTTCATGGACGTCGTGGAAGGCGCCATCGACGTCACCCGGTTTGCTTTGGCATGCAGTCTTCATGGTCGCAATCGAAGCAAGCAATTTTGAACCATTGGTAGAGCGAATGTCGCTCGCAAGTCGCCCCAACTCGTCGAGTTTGGCACAGGCGTTAAGCAAGCGCTCAGGGCCCGGACTAGCATGCCAAACAGGCGCTAGGACAGCATGAAATGCATCCCCGTCTTTTGTTAAATGATGGTGATGATGCTCTTCAGCAATGGCTGAGCCCAGGCAGGTCACGGCCAGGGTCACCCCAAACAACTTGATGAGTTTCTTCATGGCTATTTCTCAGTTGCAGCTAATACTCGTTTGATTTCGGTGGCCAGTACCTCAGGGGCCTCTGCCCCTTGAACTACCGCCTTGCGGTCGAAAACAAAAGTCGGCACAGCCGTAATACCCCACGACCGCGACTCTTGTTCAATATTCTTAATCAGCAGTTTCTTGCTACTCATTCTGTTCCCCATTCATCAAGGAAGCGTCTGACAAACTCTTCCATGAATTGGTGCCGCCCTTCTGCAAGCGCACGCCCGGACGGTGTGTTCATCCGGTCCTTAAGCAGAAAGAGCTTCTCGTAGAAGTGATTTAGGCTGTGACCCTTCGATGCCTTGTACGCCTCTGCGGTTGCATGCATGACCGGCGGCTCGTCGGGGTCATACATCAAGCGCCCGGCGTGGCCACCATAGGCAAAGCAACGCGCAATACCGATGGCACCGATGGCATCCAGGCGGTCAGCATCCTGGACACAGCGACCCTCAAGCGTTTTCATGGCGGTGACCACCCCAGCCCCTTTAAAAGAGATGGTTCGGACAATATCGACGACCTGTTCGATGACTTCAGGTGCCGCGCCCTCTTCTTTTAGCAAGCGCTCGGCTTCTCTAGGTCCAACGGTGTCATCACCGCCATGAAATTTCCAATCGGCGATGTCATGGACGAGCGCCGCCAGTTCAGCGACGTCTTGATTCGCACCTTCGGCTACAGCAATCAGCTTGGCCAGACGTCTGACACGATTGATGTGATGCCAATCGTGGCCAGAGCTTTCGCCGGAAAATTCAGCCTTGATGTGCTCAGCTAAACGATCAACTAGGCCAGAGGACTCAGCTGATGTGGATTGAGGCTGGCTATCGGTTGTGGTGTTCATGGGTGCCTATACTCCTGCGCGACCAGCGATAATATTGAGTTCAGGCGTTAAACTGCAAACCGTCATGCCCAATATTTCTACCTATACGTGCAAGTTTCTTTTGAGGGAATGTGCAAATGGCGTGGATTTCTGGCGTGACATACACGCCTAGTGGCTTTTGCTTGCGGACAATCCACAAATGGCAAGCTCACCAAGATTTTGGGGAACACCTAGTTCGCTGATTGGCGAGAGCTCTCCTCTAACGAGGGCCGTCGGACACTAAACGGTAGGTTTGCGCGAGATTGCAGCCTGAACCGAGGCGATGGGCCAACAACCACTTTGGCGATTTCCTGCCGAGCAAAGGAACGAAGCCGGCCGCTGCTGCTAACTTCCCATTCCGTAACGGCGCGCCGCATCGACTGCCAGGCCCGCGCCAATACTGCCGAATAGGTCGCCTTCGACAACCTGAGCCTGGGGAAACAGACCAGAAATACGCCGACGCAGCAGAGGGATGCCGCTCGATCCACCGGTAAAGAAAATAGTATCGATACCAGACGCTGACACACCCGCTTCGAGCAATAGTCGCGCAACAGCAGCCTCGATTTTTTCCACTAGCATCAGCGCTGCCAAATCAAATTGGCAGCGAGTCAGAAGCTTTTGCTGGCCTGGAGAAAATCGCTCCAGGGAAAGCTGGGCCGTTTCTTGGTTTGAAAGGGCAATCTTTACCTGCTCAACCTGATGGGCCAGCCAATGGCCGGCCCGGTCCCGGATCAAAGCCAGAAGCCGATCCAGCCGCTCTGGCTCGATCGCATCAAGATGGAGCCGTTGCTGTTCGGCCCAGACCTGGCGGGTGTAAGCAAAGTTGATGGTGTGCCAGGTTGCCAGGTTGAAATAGATACTGGACGGTATTTCCCGCCCACTTTTCAATTGGCTACGATGGCCCAACAGCGGCATGACTTCTGCCAAGCTCAATTGTTTGTCGAAATCAGTTCCACCGATGTGGATACCGTCGTTAGCCAAGACATCGCTCCATCGGTCAACTGCGTGTAATCGACCAGGTGAAAGACGAACGATGGAGAAATCGGAAGTGCCACCGCCAATATCGGCTACCAGAACCACTTCCTCCCGAGCAAGGCCGGTCTCGTAATGGAAGGCGGCGGCAATTGGTTCATACTGGAAGCTTAACTCCTTGAACCCCACCGCACGGGCAATAGCGCCCAAGGTGGCCTCGGCCAGCTGATCGGCGACGGTATCGTCATCTACACGGGCAAGCTCGGCTCGCTCAAACGTTTCAAGGACGACGTCAAGGAGGTCACCAACGGTCAGGACTGCGGTCTGAACATCGAATCGTTCAACGACATCCGCGTCGGCGACATCGTCGAGGGATACGAACAGGTAGAAGTGAAACGCAAATAGCTAC
>CALAGF010000178.1 GCA_937892345.1 uncultured Rhodocyclaceae bacterium
CACGATCTTCGCGGTCTAGCGCGTCAATTTACAGATGGGTTTGCCGGGCGCTTACAACCTTCCCGAGCAAACCAGCCGAGATAATGCGGTGGCAGGTCGGCGATGAGTCGGCCCTTGTATTTTCCGAAGGGCATCTCGAGTAGCAGGATGCGCTCCAGGTCGTCAGGCCTCATGTTTCCCCATTTGATTTAGCGCCAGTACATATTGGCGCTTTTCTGCTGCGCTGAGTTGCTTGATGCGATATTCGGCGCGCGATGCGCTTGATCGGTCCGGATGCGGTTCGGTTGCAAGCAGGCGCAGCGGTGGATGCGCTCTGGTGTAACGCGCACCGTTACCATTGCGGTGCGCTGCAATGCGGGCGTTCACATCATTGGAAATTCCGGTGTAGATGCTTCCGTCTGTACATTCGAGCAGATAGACAAACCAGGTCGTCATAGGATGCGGTGAGTGAATAGGCGGGGCGGATTTTAGCGTCTTTGGGGCATCGAAATGCCCCGGATTTAATTGCTGACGAATTTAGTCGGGTATTGTAGAATTCACCTTCTTTTAATAGGGAGATTCCCCCAATGTTCCGGCACCTGCGTGAGGATATTCGCGCCGTTTTCGACCGCGATCCGGCTGCCCGCTCATTCTGGGAGGTGCTGACTTGTTATCCCGGTATCCATGCGCTGATCCTGCATCGCCTTGCTCACTGGTTGTGGGGGCGCCGTTTACGCTGGTTGGCCCGATTTACCGCGCATCTGTCGCGTTTTCTGACCGGGATCGAGATTCATCCCGGTGCGACCATTGGTCGCCGATTCTTCATTGATCACGGGATGGGGGTCGTCATTGGGGAAACTGCCGAGATTCATGATGATGTAACGCTGTATCACGGGGTTACGCTGGGCGGTACTTCATGGAACAAGGGCAAGCGCCATCCGACACTTGAAAAGGGTGTGGTTATTGGCGCTGGCGCAAAGGTACTGGGGCCGATCACGATTTCGGCTGGCGCCAAGGTTGGGTCCAATGCCGTGGTGACCAAGGCTGTTCCGGTTGGGGCTACTGCAGTGGGAAATCCGGCGCGTATTCTCGATCCGCAGAGCAGGGAGCGTGAGGTTCAGGCCGAGAAGCTCGGATTTTCTGCCTACGCTGTGGCACGGGATCAGGACGATCCGCTCGCCAAGGCGATTCATGGGCTGCTTGATCATGCCGCCGAGACGGATCGACGGCTGGCTGCGCTGATTCAGGATTTGGCGGCGCAGGGTGTGGACTGTCAGAAGGAATCGGAGCCTGCTGACCAATTTGATCCGAAATACCTGAGTAAAATAGTTGACTAATTTTTGGCAGTCTCTGTATAGTTGACTTTAATACTAGGTTATTGATCGGGAGATCGACATGCGTTTGACCACCAAAGGGCGTTTCGCCGTCACGGCAATGATGGATCTTGCCTTGCGCGGCGATGAAGGGCCGGTTGCATTGGCCAGCGTGGCCGAAAGACAGAGCATTTCATTGTCTTATCTGGAACAGCTTTTCGGAAAGTTGCGCCGCTACAAGCTGGTGGATTCCGTGCGCGGGCCGGGTGGTGGATATTGCATTGCCAAGCCTCTTGAACAGTTGACCGTTGCAGACATCATCAGGGCGGTGGACGAGCAGCTCGACGCGACCCAGTGCGGTGGCCGTGAGAACTGTCTCGACGAACATCGCTGCATGACGCACGATCTGTGGTCTACGCTCAATGGCAAGATGTACGACTATCTGGCCTCGGTAACGCTGGCTGATCTGGTTGGGCGGGAAAAGCTCAAAGCGCAAGCCGGGGGCAAGGTGGTGATCGAAGACAAGCGTCCGCTGGGGCCGCATCCGCGCCGCGCACTGCGTGACAAGCTGGTTGCCACTGCCTGAATCTGCCATGTTCCTGCCTGCTTACCTCGACTACAACGCGACAAGCCCGCTGGATCCAGCGGTGTTCTCCGCGATGTTGCCGTGGCTGGAAGGTCTTTGTGGCAATGCGTCGAGTCGCCACGAGTATGGCCGGCGGGCACGTCATGCCGTAGACGAGGCAAGGCAACGTCTGGCAGTTGCGGTTGGCGCGCATCCCTCCGAAGTGATTTTCGTCAGCGGCGGTAGCGAGGCCAACAACCTCTTTGTCAAAGGTGCGGCAGGTGTTCTCAAGACAGGGACGATTGCGGTCAGTGCGATAGAGCACCCATGTGTGCTCAAGCCGGCTGCACAGTTGCAGCGTCAGGGCTGGAGACTCCGTGAAATTGACGTGGAGGCATCTGGACGGGTCTGTGGCGAGGATTTTGCCGCCGCATTACTTGATTTCCCCAAACTGGTTTCTGTCATGCTGGCCAACAACGAAACCGGTGTGATTCAGGATATTGCATCACTGGCATCGGCCTCGCGTTCAACTGGCGCCTGGTTTCACACCGATGCGGTTCAGGCTTTCGGTAAAATGCCGCTGGATTTTCGCGCGCTGAATACGGCAGGTGTGCATGCAATGACACTGTCGGCCCACAAGATTTACGGCCCGAAAGGTGCTGGCGCCCTTGTTGCGGATAAAAGGCTCGAATTTCTCACGCAGATTGCCGGCGGCGGACATGAGCGCGGTGTGCGTTCTGGTACCGAGAATGTGCCGGCCATTGTCGGATTTGGTCTGGCAGCAGAACTTGCGCAGCAGCGGCTTGTCGAACTGCCGCAACGGCTTGCGGTACTGCGCGAACGCTTGGAGCGAGGCTTGCATCAACTCGGTGCCGTGATTTTTTCGGTCGACAGCTGTCGCTTGCCAAATACCACCTATTTCGCGTGCAGGGATATCGATGGCGAGACGCTGGTAGGAAAGCTGGATCGCGAGGGTTTTGCGGTCGCCAGTGGTGCTGCATGTTCCAGTGCTAACCCAGAGCCGTCGCATGTGCTGAAGGCGATGGGCGTGGCGCCGGAAGTTGCCCGTGGTGCCGTTCGGGTGAGTCTGGGTCATGGCACGACCGAGAAAGAGATTGATCAATTCATTAACGCCTTGCAGGTTACGGTCGGACGCCTGCAGGGACTGACAGCGCTGGCTGTCTGAACAATCCGGCCTAGCGAGAATGACGATGAAACTCCCCATTTATCTGGATTATTCGGCAACGACACCGGTCGACCCGCGCGTGGCGGAAAAAATGATTCCCTATCTGTGCGAACAGTTCGGTAATCCGGCATCACGTTCGCACAGTTTCGGCTGGGTTGCTGACGAGGCGGTTGAAGAGGCGCGCAAGCAGGTGGCCGCACTGGTCAATGCTGATCCCAAGGAAATTGTCTGGACTTCGGGTGCGACCGAGTCGAACAACCTTGCCATCAAGGGCGCGGCCAATTTCTACGCTGGAACCAAGGGTAAGCACATCATCACGGTCAAGACCGAACACAAGGCGGTGCTCGATACCGTGCGCGAGATGGAGCGCCAGGGTTTCGAGGCCACCTATCTGGATGTTCAGGAGAATGGTTTGCTCGACCTTGAAGTCTTCAAGGCTGCGATTCGCCCGGATACCGTGCTGGCATCTGTGATGTTTGTGAATAACGAAGTCGGCGTGGTCCAGCCGATTGCCGAGCTGGGTGATATTTGCCGCGAGAAGGGCGTGATTTTCCACGTTGATGCTGCGCAGGCGACGGGTAAGGTGGAGATTGATCTGAGCAAGCTCAAGGTGGATTTGATGAGTTTCTCCGCCCACAAAACCTATGGCCCGAAGGGTATTGGCGCCCTATATGTGCGTCGCAAGCCGCGTATTCGCCTTGAGGCACAGATGCATGGCGGCGGTCACGAACGCGGGTTCCGCTCGGGTACCCTGGCCACGCATCAGATCGTTGGCATGGGTGAGGCATTTCGTCTGGCACGTGAAGAAATGCTCGACGAGAATGCTCGCATTGCCCGTTTGCGAGACAAGTTGCTACAGGGTCTGCAGGATATGGAGGCAACCTTCGTCAATGGCGACCTTCAGCATCGCGTGGCGCACAACCTGAATATCAGTTTTGCTTATGTCGAAGGCGAATCCATGATCATGGCGATCAAGGATCTGGCGGTGTCTTCCGGCTCTGCCTGTACCTCGGCCAGTCTGGAGCCATCCTATGTGTTGCGCGCCCTTGGGCGTGATGATGAGCTGGCCCATAGTTCGATTCGTTTTTCGATAGGCCGCTTCACGACAGAAGAAGAAATAGACTATGCAATCAAGTTGTTGCACGAGAAAGTTGGGAAATTACGTGATCTTTCACCGCTCTGGGAAATGTACAAGGACGGGATTGATCTGAGTACCGTGCAGTGGGCTGCCCACTAACCTGCAGGCCAAGAATTTACCCCTGAAATAACGGAGAAATAACATGAGCTATAGCGTAAAAGTCATTGATCATTATGAGAATCCTCGCAATGTTGGTTCCTTTGGCAAGGATGATGACAGCGTTGGTACCGGCATGGTCGGTGCGCCGGCTTGCGGCGATGTGATGAAGCTTCAGATCAAGGTGAGCAAAGCCGGTGTGATTGAAGATGCCAAGTTCAAAACTTATGGATGTGGCTCTGCGATTGCGTCTTCATCTCTGGTGACCGAGTGGGTCAAGGGGAAGACGGTCGACCAGGCCTTGGCGATCAAAAACACGGAGATCGCCGAGGAATTGGCGCTGCCGCCGGTTAAAATTCACTGTTCGATTCTGGCCGAGGATGCCATCAAGGCAGCCGTGGCCGACTACAAGAAGAAGCACGGAGAATAAGCATGGCTGTCACCCTGAGCGACAAGGCGGCGCAACACGTCGCCAATTTCCTGACCAAGCGGGGCAAGGGCATCGGCCTGCGTCTCGGCGTGCGGACCAGTGGCTGTTCCGGCATGGCGTACAAGCTGGAATTTGTCGATGAGGTGAATGAAGACGATTTGATCTTCGAAAGCGCCGGCGTCAAGGTGATCGTCGATGCCAAGAGTCTCCCGTACCTGGACGGGATGGAATTGGACTTTGCCCGCGAAGGATTGAACGAAGGTTTCAAGTTCAACAACCCGAACGTCAAGGATCAGTGCGGTTGCGGTGAGTCGTTCAACGTTTGATGGATCTGAGCGCCGATTTCTTCAAGCTGTTCGGCCTGACCCCCGGTTTCAGGCTGAGCCTTTCCGAGCTTGATTCGCGTTATCGCGATGTTCAGGCTCAGGTTCATCCTGACCGCTTCATCAACGCGGGTGATGCCGAGCGCCGTTTGTCCATGCAATGGGCAACACGGGCCAACGAGGCCTACCTCACCCTGAAAAAGCCGCTGGAGCGTGCCCGCTATCTGCTGGAACTGGCCGGTTGCGACCTGCAGGCAGAAAGCAATACGGCCATGCCTGCCGAGTTCCTGATGGAGCAAATGGAGTGGCGTGAAGCGGTCATGGAGGCGCGCACAGGTGGCGATCATCACGAACTGGAACATCTCTATCACCGTCTACGCGGTGACATTGACAGTCGCTACGATGAAATTGGCACCTTGCTCGATGTTGACCGTAATCATGCGCTGGCAACCGATAGGGTGCGACGCCTGATGTTCCTGGAAAAACTGTTGCACGAGATAGATGACGCCTTGGCGTCGCTGGAAGAATAAGACATGGCCCTGTTTCAAATTGCGGAGCCCGGCGAATCCGCTGCGCCCCACGAACACAAGCTGGCGATCGGCATCGATCTTGGTACCACCAATTCTCTTGTGGCTACCGTGCGTAGCGGCATGGCGGTCTGCCTGAACGACGAACAGGGGCGTCCCCTGTTGCCGTCGGTAGTGCGTTACCACGCCGATGGCCGTACCGAAGTTGGCTACGACGCCCGAAAAAATCAGGCGGTCGACCCGAAAAACACCATCGTTTCGGTCAAGCGCTTCATGGGCCGGGGCAAGCAGGATATCGCTCATGGCGAGTCCATGCCCTATGACTTCATCGAAGCGCCTGGCATGGTCAAGCTCAAGACCCACGTGGGCATCAAGAGTCCGGTAGAAATCTCGGCCGAGATTCTGAAGTCGCTGAAGCAACGCGCAGAACTGGCGTTGGGCAACGATTTGCTTGGTGCGGTGATTACCGTGCCTGCCTACTTTGATGACGCCCAGCGTCAAGCCACCAAGGACGCAGCCCGCCTTGCAGGTCTCAATGTGCTGCGCCTCCTCAATGAACCGACTGCGGCGGCGATTGCCTATGGCCTGGATAATGCCGCTGAAGGGGTTTATGCGGTCTATGACCTCGGTGGCGGCACATTCGACATTTCCATTCTGAAGCTGACCAAGGGCGTATTCGAAGTGATGGCGACGGGTGGCGATTCGGCGCTCGGTGGCGATGACTTTGATCACCGCATCTATTGCTGGGTGATTGAGCAGGCGCATGTCCAGCCCTTGTCGATGGAAGACGCCCGACGCCTGATGATGCGCTGCCGCGAAGCCAAGGAGTTTCTGACGAATAACGCCGAGGCACCGATTTCGCTGCGCCTGGACAGCGGTGAAATGATTGACCAGAAACTGGATGTGGCGACCTTTGCCAGCATCACCCAGACCCTGGTGTCCAAGACCCTGCAGCCGGTCAAGAAAGCCTTGCGTGATGCCGGTTTGCGTGCGGACGACATCAAGGGCGTCGTGATGGTTGGCGGCGCCACCCGCATGCCGCAAATCCAGAAAGCAGTCGGCGATTTCTTCCGTCAGGAGCCATTGACCAACCTGGATCCGGACAAGGTCGTGGCGCTTGGGGCTGCAACCCAGGCTAATTTGCTGGCCGGCAACAAGACCGGCAAGGATGACTGGCTGCTGCTCGATGTCATTCCGCTATCGCTCGGCCTGGAAACGATGGGTGGACTGACCGAGAAGGTCATTCCGAGAAATTCGACCATTCCCACCGCAAGAGCGCAGGAGTTCACTACATTCAAGGACGGCCAGACGGCAATGGCCATCCATGTCGTGCAGGGCGAACGCGAAATGGTCGCTGATTGCCGCTCGCTGGCGCGTTTTGAATTGCGTGGTATTCCACCGATGGTGGCGGGATCTGCCCGCATCCGCGTGACTTTTCAGGTGGATGCAGACGGCTTGCTGTCCGTTTCTGCCCGGGAACAACTGACCGGCCTTGAGTCCAGCATCACGGTAAAACCATCCTACGGACTGTCGGACGACGAGATCGCTGGCATGCTCAAGGATTCGATGGCGCACGCCAAGGATGACGCCATGGCGCGTGCCTTGCGCGAAGCGCAGGTGGAGGCCGATCGCATGATCGAGGCAACGGAAGCCGCATTGAGCGAAGACGCTCACCTGCTGAACGATGCGGAGATCGCAAAGATCGTACTCAGCATTGCCAAGCTGCGCGAAGCAGCGGCGGGTGAAAATCGCCGGATCATCAATATTGCGATGGATGATCTGGGCTTTGAAACGCAAGAGTTTGCGCACCGGCGCATGGATCAGAGCATCAAGCGTGCGCTGGCCGGGCGCAAGGTCAACGAGATCAATACCGGAGAAGACGCATGACACAAATGATCGTGCTACCCCACGTCGAACTGTGCCCGGAGGGGGCTGTGATCGAGGCGGAAGAGGGTAAATCCATCTGCGAAAACCTGTTGGCCAACGAAATCGAACTCGACCACGCTTGTGAAATGTCCTGCGCCTGCACGACCTGTCACGTGATTGTTCGTGAAGGTTTTGCCTCGCTGGAAGATGCTGAAGAAATTGAGGAAGACTTGCTCGACAAGGCTTGGGGACTGGAGCCGAATTCACGTCTGGGTTGCCAGGCCATCGTACGGTCGACGCCGTTGGTGGTCGAAATTCCGAAATACAGCATCAACATGGCGAAAGAAGGACACCGCAAATGAAATGGACCGACATCAACGATATCGCCATCGAACTGGCCGATGCCCGTCCGGATGCAGATCCGCTCAAAGTCAATTTTGTCGACTTGCGTAACTGGGTACTTGAATTGCCGGGTTTCGATGATGAGCCCAATCGCTGCGGCGAGAAAATTCTGGAAGCGATCCAGCAGGCCTGGATTGATGAAGTCGCCTGAGTCTCGTACTCCGGTATGAAAAACGGCAGCCGAGGCTGCCGTTTTTATGAGTACGCAAGGGTCGACCGCAGATCAATCGAATATATTGAGGAGCGCGTCCAGCCCACCGAAGTTGATTGCCATGTCGGCTTTTGCACGGGTTGCGGGCTTGGCACGATAGGCCACGGAAAGTCCCGATTCCGCCATCATCATCAGATCGTTGGCGCCGTCACCGCAGGCAATCACCTGATCCTTGTGCAGTCCGAGTTCATCCCGCAAGCGTGCCAGGTGATGCGCTTTGGCCGCCGCATCGACGATATCGCCAACCACCCGCCCGGTCAGTTTTCCCCCGGAAATTTCCAGTTCGTTGGAGGTGGAAAAATCAAAGCCGAGTTCGATGCGCAGGCGTTCGGTGAAATAGGTAAAGCCCCCCGAAAGAATGGCTGTGCGCAGGCCGGCGTTCTGCACTGCTTCGAGTAATTCGCGAGCGCCAGGGGAGAGCAGAAGGCGTTCGCCGAATACCCGTGCCAGAACGCGTGCATCGAGACCGGCCATCAGCGCCAGCCGGCGACGCAGGCTTTCGCGATAGTCGATCTCCCCGCGCATCGCAGCTTCGGTGACTGCCGAGACTTCCGCTTTCTTGCCAGCAAAGTCCGCCAGTTCATCAATGCATTCGATGGTGATCAGCGTCGAATCCATGTCAAAGCAAATCAGGCCGAAGTCGGACAGCTTCTTGTTACGGTCGACAAAGGCCCAGTCGAGTTTTTCCGCTTCGATCATGGGAATCAAGGCATCGAATGCTGGCGTGCGCGTTGCGCCCGTAATGCGGACGACTTGCGGTGGGCGCGGCTCTACGGTCGACGCGCCCGTGGCAGCCAGAATCTTTTCCAGCAGGAAAGTGGGCAGCGCGCCGCCTTGAATGACCAGATTCATGTGTGCAGGATCAGGCAAGGCGTTCCGGCAGCACGTCGCGCAGCATGATGGCTGCGTCGCGAATGGCCTGTTCGGTGGTTTCCCAGCCAATGCAGCCGTCGGTGACCGAGCAGCCGTACTTGAGTTGCGTCAGATCGGCAGGAATCGACTGGTTGCCGGCTTCGATATTCGATTCGATCATCACGCCCAGTATGGATTTGTTGCCGGAACGGATCTGGTTGACCACATCGGCCATCACCAGCGGCTGCATTTCCGGTTTCTTTGAACTGTTGGCGTGCGAGCAATCCACAACGATGTTGGTCGGCAGCTTGGCCTTGACCATCGCAGCTTCGGCGACGGCGACGGACACCGTGTCGTAGTTCGGGCCGCTGTCGCCACCACGCAGTACAACATGCCCATGCGGGTTGCCATTGGTGCGGACGATGGCGACTCGGCCATCGTTATTCAGACCGAGGAAGGAGTGCGGACGCGAGGCTGACAGGATGGCATTGGTGGCTACCGCGAGGTCGCCGCTGGTCGCGTTCTTGAAACCCACCGGAGTGGACAGGCCTGAGGACATTTCACGGTGGGTTTGCGATTCGGTGGTGCGGGCACCAATCGCCGTCCAGCTGATCAGATCGCCGTAGTACTGCGGGCCGTAGGGGTCGAGCGCCTCGGTGCCGGCGGGCAGACCCAGTTCGTTCACGTCGAGCAGGAACTGACGGGCCTTTTCCATGCCGACATTCACCTGGAAGCTGTCATCCATAAAGGGGTCGTTGATGTAGCCCTTCCAGCCCACGGTGGTACGCGGCTTTTCAAAATA